>NZ_JBHYOW010000002.1:0-131362 GCF_042745575.1 Nocardiopsis sp. NPDC058789 | reverse complement strand
CCCGCGCGCCGGGGGGGGGGGCACTCCCAGATCACCCGCCGCCAGCCGCCGCTCGGGGGGGGGGGGGGGGGGGGTGTGGGGGGGGGGGGGGGGGGGGGGGCGCCCCCCCCCCCCCCCCCCCGACGGCGTCCCCTCGGTGTTCGGCGTCCCTCAGTGTTCGGCGCCCATCAGGTGCAGCAGGGAGTGCACCGTGGTGTCGACGAGTGTGTAGCGCACCGTGCGCCCGACCCGCTCGTCCTGGACCCAGCCCTGGAGGCGCAGGGTTCTCAGGGCCTGGGAGGCGGCGACGTCGGTGATCCCGGCCATCGCGGCGAGCTCCCCGACCGAGGCCTTCGCCGGTCCCGCGTGGTGCATCGCGGCCAGCAGGCGCAGACGTGTCGGGTCTCCGAGCAGGCGGAAGCGGTCCGCCCAGGCTCCGATGTCGATCTTGGGCTCCGAGGGGAACCCGTCGCTGTGGGAGGTCATCGGGTCCATTATCCCCGATCGGGCCCGAAGGGTGACCGTCGTCTCCGGTGCGGGGCGGCCCTGGTCGAACACGTGGCCGACGAGAACGATCAATACCTTATCATCTGATCAGATGGTCAACCTTTCGCCATCGAAAGACCACGACTCCCACAAGGAAGCACTGCATGAACGGAACCGTCCCGTCACGCGCCCTCCTCGCGACCGCCCTCGCCCCGACCCTCCTCCTGACCGCCTGCACCGGCCCCACCGAGGCCGACGCCACGGGCACGCCGACCCGGATCGTCCTCGCCGACGCCCAGCCCGTCGGTGAGTTCGACCCCGTGAACGGCTACGGCGAACTCGGTGTCTCCCCGATCTTCGAGGGCCTCCTGCGCCCCGAGTCCTCCGGCGACGACGCACTCCCCGAACTCGTCCCCGCCCTCGCCGCCTCCGCTCCCGAGCCCAACGACGACAACACCGTCTGGGACGTGGAGCTGCGCACCGACGTCACCTTCTCCGACGGCTCCCCCCTCGACGCCGAGGACGTCGTGGCCACCTACTCGGCCGTGATCGACCCCGACACCGCGTCGGAGGTCGCCGGTTCGTACTCGATGATCGAGTCGGTCACCGCCGTCGACGACCACCACGTGCGCTTCACCCTGAACTACCCCTACTACGCGATGCCCGCGCGGCTCACCCTCGGCATCACCCCGTCCGAGGAGATCACCCCGGGCCCCGCCGCGGACTCCGAGCGCAACCGCGCGCCGGTCGGGACCGGCCCCTACGTGCTGGCCGACCTCAGCGCCGACCAGGCGGTGTTCGAGGCCAACCCCGAGTACCACGGCACGGCGCCCGAGGTCACCGAGCTGGTCATCCTCTCCGTGCCTGACGACAACACCCGTGCCCAGCGCATGCGGGCGGGCAACATCGACGGCACGGTACTCCCCCCGGTCACCGCCCAGACCTTCGCGGACGTCGACGGCACCGAGGTCGTGCCCGTGCGCACCGCCGAGTGGCGCGGCCTCTCCCTCCCCTCGGACCACCCCTTCACCGCCGACCCGAACGCCCGGCTCGCGATGAACCTCGGCGTGGACCGCGACGGCGTCGTGGAGAACGTGCTCGCCGGTCACGGCCGTCCCGCCCACACCCCGGTCCCCGACGTCTACGGCGCGGCGCACGACCCTGAGGCCGTCTTCGAGTACGACCCCGAGGCAGCCGCCGACCTCCTGGACGAGGCCGGATGGGAGGAGGGCCCGGACGGGGTCCGCGTCCGCGACGGCGACCGCGCCGAGTTCACCCTGTACTACCTGGCCTCGGACAACCTGCGCCGCGACCTCGCCACGGCCTTCGCCGCCGAGATGCTGCCGCTGGGGATCGAGGTCGACATCCAGGGCGCCTCCTGGGACGAGATGGGTGAGAACTCCACCGAGGCGGGCATCCTGCTCGGCGGCGGCGACAAGCCCTACGACCTGGACACCCAGGTGTACGCCACCCTGCACACCCGCGAGGCCGACACCCCCACCTACGAGAACCCGGGCGACTTCGCCGTCCCGGGCGTCGACGAGGCCCTGGAGGAGGCCCGGCGCACCCTGGACCCCGACGAGCGCGTCGAGGCCTACCAACGGGTCCAGCGGGCCTACGTCGAGAACCCCACCTACGTGTTCATGGCGTTCGTCGACCACACCTACGTCGCCGCCGAGGACGACTGGGACCGCGGCCCGCTCGTGCTCGAACCCCACGCCCACGGGGTCTCCTGGGGCCCGTGGTGGAACCTCTCCGAGTGGCGTCGATGAGTTCCTCCCCCGTCCGCCGGGTCCGGCCGCACCGGACCCGGTGGCGGGACCGCCGCCGCGAGCTGGCGGGACTGGTGGCGCGCCGCGTCGCCATCGGCCTCCCGATGCTCGTGGGACTGAGCGCGCTGGTGTTCCTGCTGGCCGCGCGCTCCCCCTTCAACCCGCTCGCCGCCTACCTGGGGGCGGGCTACCAGAGGACCACCGCCGAGCAGCGGGAGTCCCTCGGCACCGCTCTGGGGTTCGACGTCCCCTGGTGGCGGGCCTGGTGGTCCTGGGTCTCCGACCTGCTCCAAGGGGATCTGGGCTGGTCCCGGGGGTACGCGATGCCGGTCTCCGAGGTGTTCGCCGAACGACTCCCGTGGACCCTGCTGCTCTCCGGCACCGCCCTGGCCGTCGCCGTACTGTCGGCCCTGGTGTGGGGCACGGTCGCCGGGCTCCGGCCCGGGTCGTGGTCGGACCGGGTCATCACGCGCGTCGGCGTGCTGGTGCAGGCGGTGCCCCCGTTCGTCCTCGCCCTGGGCTCGGTCACCGTGTTCGCGGTGGTCCTGCGCTGGGCCCCGGTGGCGGGGGCCGCCGCCCCCGGTGAGGCCCCCACGTTCGGCGGTGTGGTGACCCACCTGGTGCTGCCCGCCTGCACCCTCGCCCTGACCCAGCTCCCGTGGCTGCTGCTGGCGGTGCGCACCGCCGTGGCCCGTGCCCGGGGGTCCGAGCCGGTCCGCGCCGCCCGGGCGCGCGGGGTCTCCCCCGCCAGGGTGGTCACCGGTCACGTGCTGCCGGTCTCGCTCGCCCCCCTCGTCACGATCGTGGGGGCGCGGCTGCCCGAACTGGTCGTGGGCGCGGTGCTGGTGGAGGAGATCTTCGCCTGGCCGGGCATCGCCGCCGCGCTGGTCTCCTCGGCGCAGTCGCTCGACTTCCCCCTGCTGGCCGCCCTGACGCTGGCCACCACCGCCGTCGTACTGCTCGGCTCGCTGCTGGCCGACTCCGCGTACCTGTTCCTGGATCCGAGGGTGAGCGCCGATGTCTGAGCCCGTACCCGACCCGACCTCCCCGACCTCGTCGGACCCTCTGGACTCACAGACCGCACTGGGCACACCAGACACACGGGACACGCACCACGCCGTGACCGGGCCCAGCGCGGACGCGGTACCGTCCCCGGCGGTCGCACGGCCCCGCCGACGCCGCGCCGTCCGGATCCTGCCCGCCGCGACCCTGGCCGCCCTGGTCGCCTACGCCGTCCTGGTCCCCTGGTGGGCCGGGACGCAGACGGCAGACTTCGCCCGGGCGCTGCTGCCTCCGGGCCCCGGCCAGTGGTTCGGTACCGACCACTCGGGCTACGACCTGTTCGTGCGCTCCGCCGAGGGACTGCGGGTGTCCCTGCTGGTGGCGCTGGTCTGCGCCGTGGTGGCCACGGTGCTGGGCGTGGCCGTGGGCGCGTTCGCCGCCACCGCGGGCGGCCGGGTGGACCGGCTGCTCATGCGCACCACCGACGGGGTGAACGCCCTGCCCCACCTGCTGATCGGCGTCGTCATCGTCGCCCTCTACCCCGGGTCGCTGCCCGCGATCATCGCGTCGATCGCGCTCACGCACTGGCCGCAGATCGCCCGTGTGGTGCGCGCCGAGATGCTGTCGGTGCGCTCCTCGGAGTACGTCGAGGCCGCCTACCTGTGGGGGGCCTCCCGAGGGCAGGTGCTGGGACGGCACCTGCTGCCCGCCGCGCTCCCCCAGGCGGTGGTGGGTCTGGTCATGCTGGTCCCGCACGCCGTCTGGCACGAGTCCACGCTCAGTTTCCTGGGCCTGGGCCTGTCCCCCGACGAGGCCAGCCTGGGCACCCTGCTGGAGGTCGCGCGCGGCGACGTCTTCACCGGGGCGTGGTGGACTCTGGCCGCCCCGGCCGGGGTGCTCGTGGCCACCACGCTCTCGGTGGCCGGGCTGACCCGCGCGCTGGACGGCGGCCGTCCCGGACGGCGGCGCGGCCGGGGTCCGGACCCGCTGCCGGTCACCCTCCCTCCGGACGGCGACACGTCACCCGACTCCGTCCCGCCGCTGGTCCGGGTACGGTCCCTGACCCTGCGGCTGCCCACCGACGACGGCCGCTGGGTGCACGCCGCCACGGAACTCGACCTCGACCTGCGCGCGGGCGAACTGACCGCGCTGGTCGGGGAGTCCGGTTCCGGGAAGTCCACGCTGGCCTCGGCCCTGTGCGGGCTGTCGCCCACCGGGACCCGCTCCTCCGGGAGCGTGGTGGTGGACGGCCGCGAGATGTCGGGCGCCGACGAGCGCGCCTGGCGCGCGCTCCGGGGGCGCACGATCGGGCTGGCCGCGCAGTCCGGGGCGGAGACCTTCACCCCGGTGCGCCGGGTGGGACCGCAGATCGCCGAGGTCGTCTCCGCCCTGGGCACCGAGGAGACCGTCCCCGAGCTCCTGGAACGGGTCGGTCTGGAGGCCGACGCGGCGGAACTGTTCCCCCACGAGCTCTCCGGCGGCATGGCCGTCCGGGCGGTGACGGCCGCCGCGCTCGCGGGTCGGCCCCGGGTGCTGCTGGCCGACGAGCCCACCGCCGGGCTGGACCCGGAGCTCGCCGCCCAGGTCCTGCGCCTGCTGCGTCGCGTGGCCGACTCCGGAACGGCGGTCCTGGTCATCACCCACGACCTCCAGGCCCTGGAGACGACGGAGGTGGCCGACCACATGGCGGTGATGTACGCGGGGCGGATCGTGGAACGTGGCCCCGCCCGACGCGTGCTCTCCGAACCCGAGCACCCCTACAGCCGGGCGCTGATGGCGGCGCTGCCCGCGCACGGGCTGCACCCGCTGCCGGGGATGCCCCCGGAACTGACGGACCCGCCCGCCGACCCTTCCCTCACCGACCGGACGGGAGCAACCGATGTCGTTGGTGGCTGACCGCGTCGCCTGCCGTTACGGGGACCGGGTGGTCCTGCGGGGGGTGAGCCTGACCGTCCCACCCGGACGCGTGCTGGGGCTGACGGGTCCGTCCGCCAGCGGCAAGTCGTCCCTGGCCCGGATCCTCACGGGTCTGCGCCCGCCGGAGGAGGGCACCGTGGTCGTCGACGACCTGCCCGTCTCCACCCGGCGGGGGCGGATGGACGGCCGCCTCGGACTGCTGCACCAGTCCCCCGGAGCCGCCACGGACCCGAGGATGCCGCTGCGGCGGATCATCGCGGAACCGTTCGCCGCGCGGGGCCGCTCACGCGCGGCGGAGACGGCCGACCGGACCGCCGAGCTGGCGCGCCGGGTGGGGCTCACCCCGGACCTGCTCGACCGGTACCCCGACCAGGTCTCGGCCGGGCAGCTGCAACGGGCCTGCGTGGCCCGGGCCCTGGCCGCCGCCCCCGCCTACCTGGTCTGCGACGAGCCCGCCGCGATGCTCGACGCCGCCTCCACGGCGACCGTCGCGCACCTGCTGTCCGGGCTCGCCGCCGAGGGGGTCGGCGTCCTCGCGATCAGCCACGACCACGCGCTGTTGAGGGCGTGGGCCGACGAGGTGGTGGACCTCGGGGACCTGGCCGGCTGAGCGGAGGGGGCGGGGACGCGGGCCGACCGGTGGACGGCCGGAGATCCGGTTGCCCGCCCGCCACCGGCCCGGGGTCCCGCCCCGACCGGAGAACCAGACCCTGCACGTCGCCCTGCTGTCCCTGTTCAAGCCGGACGAGAACGACTGGGGCGGGATCATGGCGGGGCCGTTCCTGATGACCCTGACCGGTCGCCTCACCAGCCGACCGGATCCTGGCCAGGAGTGACCGGTTGCGTGGGCGACCGAGCGGCCAGCTGGTGCTCGGCACGGACCGTCGCGGAGAACCCGGCCGACCGGGCGAGAGACCCGCTGGCCGACACCTCCGACACCGCACCGCACCGTCAGACCACTCCCCCGACCGGACAGGGGGAAGGGCCGGGGGACGCTCCCCGGCCCCGCGTGATCCGGGTACCTCGTGGTCCGTGCGGCCTCAGGCGAAGACGTCCTCCGTCGCACCCTCGTACCCAGCCGGATCGGCGAACTCCGCCCGCCACCGCTCCCAGGAGTCAGCGACCCGCGCGTCCGCCTCGTGGGCGTGCTCCGCCACCGCCCGGGCCAGGGCGCCGGGACCGTGCAACAGGGTCTCCCGCACGCCCACCGACCGCTCCGGGCGGGCGCCGAGCAGGAAGGTCGAGCTCTGCACCCGGTTGCCGCCCATGACCCCGGGGGCCGCGGACAGCAGCGGATCCCGCAGGTCGAGGTCCTCCACCAGGAGCGGACGACCGTCGACGTCGGCCCGGGTGACCGAACGCAGCGGCCCCCCGGACGACTCGTAGCTGCGCCCCAGGACCAGGGTCTCGTGCACCAGTGCCCGGCCCGAGCCGGACAGGCGCACCCGTGTCTCCCGGGTGATGTCCGCGCCCGCGGTCACCACGAACGGCGCGCCGCGCCACACCAGGCGCGCGCCGTCCGCCACGTTCAGGTCGGCCCGCCAGCTCGCGGCGCCTCCCCGGGCGTCGTAGGCGACCATCCCGGACGGCTCCACCAGCTCCAGCCACACGCCGGGGCCCACGGTGATCTCCATCCGCAGGTCGTCCCCGGCGAGCAGCAGCGCGTAGGTCCCCAGCAGGGCCACCCGGGCGGTGTCGCCCCGGACGCCCAAGGGCTGGGCCCGCAGGTACGTTCCCCCCGCCAGGTCGGTCAGGCGCACCCGCCCGCCGACCCGTTCGACGGTCACGCGGGCCGCGACGGTCTCGCTCATCCGTGCTCGTGGCCGTGCCCGTCACCCTCGTGGGTGTGGGTGGTGCCGTCGGCGTGGGAGTGCGGGGCCATCGGGCCCGGGTCGCGCGGCACGTGGTGGCCCGCGCGGTAGTCGGCCAGCACCTGCTGCACCCACCCGGCGAGGGCCTTGATGGAGACGTCGTCGCTCTGGCTCAGGGCCAGCACCGGGAGTCCGCCGCGGGAGCTGGTGGCGTCGGCCACCATCTGCTCCGCGTCCACGCCCACGTGCGGGGCGAGGTCGGTCTTGTTCACCACGAGCAGGTCGGCGCGCTCGATGCCGGGCCCGCCCTTGCGGGCCACGTCGCCGCCGCCGGCCACGTCCAGGCAGAAGATCTGCGCGTCGGCCAGCGCGGGACTGAACGTGGCGGTGAGGTTGTCGCCGCCGCTCTCCACCACGACCAGGTCCAGCGGCGCGAACTCCGCCTCCAGGTCCTCCACGGCGAGCAGGTTGGGGGTGACGTCGTCGCGGATGGCCGTGTGCGGGCAGGCACCGGTCTCCACCGCGTGGATGCGCTCGACCGGCAGGACCCCGGCGGCGCGCAGCAGGCGGGCGTCCTCGTCGGTGTAGATGTCGTTGGTGACGACGGCCATGCTCAGCTCGTCCGCGAGCTCACGGCACAGGGTCGCGATCAGCGTGCTCTTGCCGGTTCCGACCGGTCCGGCCACGCCCAGGCGCATCGCGCGACGGGGGGCGGTGGTGGAACCTGCGGCCGCGTTGGCTTCGGTCTGCTCAGGCAACGAAGATCCTCCTGGTCTTGAGTTGGTGTTCGAGGGACCACCCCTCGATCTGGGGTGCGGTACGGGCCGGGAGGTCGTCGGTCCCCCGGACCTCGAGCGCCTCCGCGACGGTCGCGGAGATCACCCCCTCGGCTCCGAGCACCCAACCGGCCGCGTCCACCGGGTCGACGGGTGCGAGTTTGAGCGCGGCGGAGGCGACCGTCTGGGCGTCGTCGTACAGGCTCACCCGGGCGACCTCCGCCTCGTCCGCGCCCATGACGGCGGCCACCGCTCCGAGCGCGATCGGCCGTTGCGGGGCCCGTCCCAGCGTGCGCAGCGCCTTGACCGCCGGGTGCTCGGGCCACAGGCGGTCCGCGAGGCGGACCAGCCCCCGGCCGAGCAGCCCCGAGATGTCCCGGAGCGGCGCGCTCGGTGAGCGGGCCAGCAGCGCCTCGTGCGCGTCGGCCAGGGCTCCGGTGTCCACGCCGACGCCCTCGGTCCCGTCCACGGCCGAGGCGGTGACGCCCCCGACCGCCCGGTGGGCGAGGACGGCGGCGGCCGCCTCCACCAGGCCCACCGTGCGTGTGCGGGCCGCGATGTACTCGGGGACGCGGTGCGGCGGGAGGCCGTCCAGCAGGGCGGGTTCGAGCCCGGCCGAGTAGGTGTGGCCGCCCACCGGCAGCCGGGCGTCGGCCAGCAGGAGTGTGCCCAGTCCAGTGCTCACACGGCGGCCTAGAACATCGAGTACCGCTGTGCGAGCGGTACCACGTCCACCGGCTGGGGCTTCACGAACTCACCGTTGATGCTGATCGCGAACGTCTCCGGGTCCACGTCGATCTTCGGCAGCGCGTTGTTGTTCGGCATGTCCGCCTTGGTGACGTCCCGGGTGGGGCGCACGCCCACCAGCCTGCGCTGGAGCCCCAGCCGCTCGGCCAGACCGTCCTCGATCGCCATCGGGGACACGAAGCTCACCGCCAGGTCCGCCGCCGACGTCGGCTGCGCGGCCAGGGTCGGGCGCAGCAGCACCGGCTGCGGCAGGGGGACCGCTCCGTTGGGGTCGCCCAGCGGAGCCGCGACGATCGCGCCCGACTTGATCACCGCCGACGGCCGGATACCGAAGAACGCCGGGTCCCACAGCACCAGGTCGGCCATCTTCCCGGGCTCGACGGAACCGATCACGTGGTCGACGCCGTGGGCCACCGCGGGACAGATGGTGTACTTCGCGACGTACCGGCGGGCACGGGCGTTGTCGGCGGGCAGGTCCGAGGAGAGCCGCCCGTACCTGTTCTTCATCACGTGAGCCACCTGCCACGTGCGGCAGATCAGCTCACCGATGCGGCCCATCGCCTGCGCGTCCGTGGAGGTGATCGCGATCGCGCCCATGTCGAGCAGGACGTCCTCGGCCGCCATCGTGGTGGCGCGGATACGCGAGTCGGCGAAGGCCAGGTCCTCCTGGACACGCGGGTTCAGGTGGTGCACCACCATGAGCATGTCCATGTGCTCGGCCACGGTGTTCACCGTGAACGGCAGGGTCGGGTTGGTGGAGGCGGGCAGGACGTTCGACTCACCGGCGGTGATGATGATGTCCGGTGCGTGGCCGCCGCCCGCGCCCTCGGAGTGGAACACGTGGATGCCGCGACCGGCGATCGCCTCCAGCGTGTGCTGGACGTAGCCGGTCTCGTTGAGGGAGTCCGCGTGCAGCGCCACCTGGAGACCGAACTCGTCGGCGCCGCGCAGGGCCGCGTCGATCGCCGCAGGGGTCGCGCCCCAGTCCTCGTGGACCTTGTAGCCGCCCGCCCCGGCCAGGGCGTCCTCTTGCAGCGCGTCGATGGACACCGTGCTGCCCTTGCTGAACAGCAGGACGTTGAGCGGGAACGTGTCCAGGGCGCGGTGCATCATCCGCAGCGCGTGCGCGCCCGGGGTGACCGTCGTGGCCTTGGAACCCTCCGTGGGGCCGGTGCCGCCGCCGATCACCGTGGTCGTGCCGGTGGTCAACGCCTCGCGTATCTCGATCTCGCTGAGGAAGTGCACGTGGGTGTCGATCGCGCCGGCGGTGAGGATCTTGCCCTCACCGGCGATGACGTCGGTGCCGGGACCGATCAGCAGGTCGGGGTGCACGCCGTCCATGACGTCCGGGTTGCCGGCCTTGCCGATGGCCACGATGTCGCCGTCGCGGATGCCGACGTCGCCCCGGACGATCCCCCAGTGGTCCATGACGACCACGTTGGTGATCACCAGGTCGAGGGCGCCCTCGGAGCGCAGGGTCATGCCCTGGCCCATCGACTCGCGGATGCTCTTGCCGCCGCCGAAGACGACCTCGTCACCGCCGACAGTGCGGTCCTCCTCGACCTCGATCCACAGGTCGGTGTCGCCCAGGCGGATCTGGTCCCCGACCGTGGGTCCGTACAGCTGCGCGTACTCACGGTGGTCGATGCGGCTCACGGTTGCTGCTCCTCAGTGTCCTCTGTCGCGTCCTGGTCCCCCGGCAGGACCTCGGTGGGTACCACCTCGGCCGGGTCGCCGTCGTGCGCGTCGACCTCGCCGACGCGCATCGTCGTACCGGAGGCGCGCTCCGGTTCGGGGACCTCGACGCCGGGGGTGCCGAACGGGACCACCGTCCGCGGCACGCGTTCGCCGGTCCTGGGCTCCTTGCTCAGGTCCTCGATCTGGAGGCCCGGAACGTACCGTCGGCCGCCGAGGGCGACCAGTTCGACGGTGCGGCTCACACCGGGTTCCAGGCGGACCGAGGTGCCCGCGGGAACGTCCAGCCGGAACCCCTGGCACGCCTCGCGGTCGAAGCGCAGCGCGGGGTTGGCGTCCGGGAAGTGCAGGTGGGAGCCGATCTGGATGGCTCGGTCACCGGCGTTGACGACGACGAGGGACAACCGTTCGCGGTCGGCGTTCAGGTCCAGGGGCACGGAGCGGGTACGAATCTCACCGGGGATCATGGGGTCGCTCCGGGGGCGGGACGGGTCGGCTCCGGAGACGGGACGCCACCGGCGACGAGATGGGGACGCGCCTGGATCGGCTCCGTGATGGTGACCAGCTTGCGTCCGTCAGGGAACGTGGCCTCGACCTGGAGGTTCGGGATCATCTCGGGAACCCCGTCCATGACCTCCTCACGGGAGAGCACGGTGCGCCCCTCCTGCATGAGCTCGGCCACTCTGGCTCCTTCACGAGCCCGCTCGATCACCCAGCAGGACAGCAGCGCTACCGATTCCGGTTGGTTGAGCTTGACGCCCCTGGACCGCCGGTCCCGGGCGATCATGCCCGCGACGGCCAGGAGAAGCTTCTCGGTATCGGAGGGAAGTAGATGCATGAACCACCTCTCAACGATTCGTTATGGGTTTGGTAGCAACACCAACCCATCTAGGTTTTAGCACGTGAGAGCCGTGTGGCAAGTCCCCACGAGCGCCGGGGAGGCTTTCGCGGGCCCTCACTCCGGCCCCGGAAGCACTGTCGGACAAGGGGAAACACCCCCCGCACCATGTGCGACAAACGCTGGTACATTTTTTGGTGAGTCACCCCCTCCGCCCCGCTCTGACGGAGTGTTCGCGCAGCCTTCGAGGAGACTTCTTCTCGGAGGCGCCGACGGGGTCGTTCGGCGTCCCCTCCGCCGACTCCGTCGTCGGCGGTGGCGCCCCGCGTGTCATGACGCCGCCTCGAGCCGCTGAGTCACGCCGTGGTTGGAACCGGCCGCTCCGGAGCCGCCGGGGGTTCGTTCGTGCCGTGGTGGGCCCTTCGGGAGAACACACGACAGGACCCCGATTTCACGCGGATCAAGACGTCGTTTCCCGAGCGTGAAGAAACCCCGGCGCGGATTTCGGGGAATCCGCACCGGGGCGGGTCGGTTTCGGATCCCCCATACCATGAAGAGCTCCCTGACCAGCATCGATCCGATGTGGGGGACACATCGTGAGGCGAGTGGCTCGAGGCCACTCGCTCACCAGGGGAGGACGGTCGACCGAGCGGTGGCGAGCCTGACCCCAAGGGCCTCGCACAAGGCGGATGGCCGTCCCGCATGATCCTCTTCACTCGTAGGACATTTGTTCGACAGACAGCCGCCTCTGCACCATTCCGCGGTATGGTTTTCTCATGGTTGACCTGCCTGAAGAAGCGAAGAAGCCCCGGACCAGCGTCGAACTGTTCGCGGGTGGTGGCGGCCTCGCCATGGCGGTCCACCGGGCCGGGTTTCGCCCCCTCCTGTTCAATGAGTTCAACGAGCGGGCCTGCGAGACCCTCATCATGAGCGCCACCAAGACCCTTGGGGTCGATGGCTTGGAACGTGTCACCGATCGGAGCCCGAGGCCGCCTCGGCCAGGGCGGCCCGCACCCCTGTACGCCGGGGATGTGCGCGACTTGGATTTCGGTGCCCTTCAAGGCGAGGTCGACGTGCTCGCCGGGGGCCCCCCGTGCCAGCCGTTCAGCGCCGGGGGAGTCGCCAAGGGCGACGAGGACAAGCGCAACATGTTCCCCGCTATGTTCAAAGCTGTTCGAGAGATGCGCCCGAAGGCGGTCATTTGTGAAAATGTTCGAGGCCTCCTTCGAACCTCTTTCTCCGAATACTTCGGGTACATTAAAAATGAGTTGCGCCTTCCCTTTGAAAAGCGCGTGGATGAGGTTCCCTGGCAGGAACACAACGCGCACCTGAAACGAATCATCGACCGCCTAACGGACGATGATGGCGATTCGGAGCACTACAAAGTCGTCCAAGTGGAAGTCAATGCCGCGAACTACGGCGTCCCACAGGTGCGTAATCGCGTCATGCTCGTGGCCTTTCGATCCGATCTCGGGGTGGATGTCGAGGCCTTCGAGAAAGACGTCCGAACAATGAGGTTCTCCGAGGCAGCCCTCCATCGTTCCATGCTCGATGACAGCGGATCTTACTGGCAGCGACATAGCGACGTACCTGGCCACGTTCGCGATCGGGTCCGGTCTCGCCTTCCGAAGGTCATCAAGGAAGACGACTGTCAGCCATGGCGCACTCTGCGCGACGCCATTCGTGGGTACGGAACTGATGTACGGATACCCGAGCTTCCAAGCGTGGACCTGAATCGCCTCACTGATAAATACGACTTCGGCCGAGATATGGGCATCACCGGCCACATCGGCTGGCCTGGAGCCCGTATCTATAAGGGGCATACCCCGAACGAACTAGACCGACCCGCGAAGACGGTCAAGGCTGGCGTGCATGGCGTGCCAGGTGGCGAGTCCGTGATGCTATTGGACGAGCGATATCGTGATCCCTCAGCGCCCGACGGGTGGTCCTACGCTCACCGTTATATGACCGTTCGAGAGACTGCCCGGGTGATGACTTTCCCTGATGAGTGGCGCGGTGCGGGTCCGCGCGGTGAACAGATGCGGCAATTGGGCAACGCTGTCCCGGTAGTGATGGGCGAGTTCTTCGCTGAGGCGGTCGCCGACGCCTTGGCAGCCGCGGGGCACTAAGGCATGGCACAGTCGAAGGCTGGAAGTCACTGGAAGGAGAGGATGCCACCGGAGCGCGCGTACAAACGACGAGCCAGAGCATCCACTCCGACAGTCGAACAAGACCGAGCGGCCGGAGGTCGTGATCGCCGTGAGGTGTCATTGGACGACGGGGGCTTCGCGCGAGCTTCGATCACCCTCCGCCTATACCGACGCACCAGAAGGATTCGTGCTTATCTGCGCTGGTCGCAGGGCGGGAGGACCAGGGAGAAGTACGTCTGCGAGGTCGAGCACGACACGCGCGGGAAGAACTTGTCCGCAGCGTGGCGGCAAGCACGCCTCCAGGGGCTCGTGTCAGAGAGGGTCCTACCTCCCGGGTCGACCGCGTCCTCACTCAACGCGCGCTCTTCGATGCGCGGTAATCGCGGCAGGGACACCAAGCCCGAGCTCCTCCTGCGTAGCGCCCTCCATCGCCGCGGTATGCGCTACCGCGTCTCGGCCCGCCCTGTCCCGGGCCTCAGGCGGACAGCCGACCTCGTCTTCGTGAGAGCCCGTGTAGCCGTCTTCGTGGACGGCTGCTACTGGCACGGCTGCCCCGAGCACCTGCGTCCCGCAAGGGCCAACGGCGCCTTTTGGCGCGACAAGATCGCCACCAACCGCGCCCGGGACGCTGAGACCAACCGGATCCTCTCTGAGGAGGGATGGGACGTCCTGAGGTTTTGGGAGCACGAGGCCCCCGACACGGCGGCGGACCGCGTCGTCGACCTGGTTCGTGAGAAGACTGAGGACGCGCGTCATCGTGACTCACCCACCCACTCTTGACCCATTTGTGTCTTTTCGCGAACTATCCGCACCTTTGCACCATTTGACCCACATGATTGACGGAGGAGCGCAAACCCGTTCCGAAATGACGTCGGCTCCCCCTATCCTCGACCCAACGCATACGGCGAGCGCGCCAGAGAGTTCGGCCGGTTCAAGCGCGCCGCGGCCACAACGCCCGAGGTTCCGACCTCCCAGGAGGGTTCCACCAGAGTGAAGATCACCCCTTCCGCCCGCGTGCTGAGCATGCTGGGTGAGATCGATTTCGACGAGTGGCAATGCGTCGCCGAGCTCGTCGACAACCCCTTCGATGACTTCCTCGACATCTTGCGCTCCGAGGACGACTGGCCGGGCGGGTACACGGTCAGCGTGACCCTGCCGTCCTCTCCAAAAGGTGTCCTCGAGGTACGAGACACTGGACGGGGCATGTCCCACGACCGCTTGGCTCGCGCCGTGCGGGCGGGTTGGTCTGGCAACGACATGCACGACAAGCTCGGTCTGTTCGGCATGGGCTTCAACATCTCCACCGCCCGTCTCGGTCGGCGAACCCGCGTACTGACCACCCGAGCGGGCGACACCGAGTGGATAGGTGTCGAGATCGATCTTGACCAGATCACGGATGACTTCGAGGCGAAGGACATCACCGAGCCGAAGGAGGACGTCTCCCTTCACGGCACGAGGATCGCCATCGATCGCCTACACCGAACTCGTGCCGAGTGGTTGCGTCGCAACGGCGCCTCACTACGCAACACCCTGGGCTCGGTGTACTCGTGGATCCTCTCGGAGCACCCCTTCGAGCTCTATGTCGGCGGCACCAGGGTCAAGCCTGTCCGCCACTGCCGTTGGGGGGATGACCGTTACGTGCTCTTCAAGGGCAAGGAACGCGTCCCGGCCTACATGCCGATCAATGAGAAGCTTCAGGATGGTATCGCCTGCCGAGACTGCGGGGATTGGCAGATCAGCTCGAGTGACGTCTGTTCGGTCTGCCAAAGTACGAATCTGGCCGTGCGCGAGCGCCGTATCCACGGTTGGCTCGGCGTTCAACGTCACTTGGACAAGTCCGAGTACGGGATCGATTTCCTCCGCAATGGCCGGAAGATCCTGCGTTGGGACAAGCAACTCTTCACCTGGAACAACCCCGACGGACGCGTCGGGAACGAGGAACCCGAGTATCCGGTCGAGCTCGCGCACCAAGGTGGACGCCTCATCGGTGAGATACACCTCGATCATGTCCCGGTCACCTACCAGAAGGACGCCTTCGAGTATGGGGACCGCAGCTGGCTCACCGCTGTGGAACTACTTCGGGGCGTGGGTCCTCTCCAGCCCAAGCGCGCGAACCTTCTGGGGTATCCGGAGAACGAGAGCCCCCTCGCTCAGTTGTTCAAGGGGTTCCGTCGCAACGACGCGGGATTGAGATGCCTCGTTCCTGGCGACGGACACAAGCCTGTCCATGCGGCCACTCGTGATTGGGCTCGGAAGTTCCAGGCGGGCGACCCTGAGTACCAGTCAGACGAGCACTGGTGGCAGGCGGTCCTCAGGCACGAGGAGATAAAAACGAAGGGCAAGGAGACCAAGACAGCGGCGAGCGTCCCCCATGAGGCCGACGAACAGGCCGTTCTAGACGCCCTTGGTCTTCCCACTGACGACGTCACCTCCAAGGCCACACAATCCGGGCCAGATTCCGTGACCGTTCCCATCGAGTCACTCAAGGCCGTGACGGAGAAGCTGGAGACCCGTGACGAACGCCTGGCTCGGTACGAGAGCGCCGCGTCATCGCACACCTATCTGAGTCGTCCGTTCGGTCATCCAGAGCTCGGTTTCATGAACGTGCGAACCCTTCTACTGAAGCCGGGCGAGCGGCTCCTCGATGACGGCGGTACACATGTCCCGGTATTCCTGGATCAGCGGTCCGGCAATGAGGTGACAGCCCTCATTGACACCGAACACGCGGCGTTTCAGAGGTTCGGCACCGACTTCTCCGACCTACTGCTGGTCGAGCTGGCCGCCCTCCTCAAGGTTCGAGCCCGATCCGATTGGAGCCCATCTCAACTCGTCACGGCTATCCGCGCCACGACCTTGCAGGACAGCGCGCTCGACTCCACCACAGTCGGAGCGGAGGCTCGCGAACTACTCACCGAGATCCGGGAGCGCATGGCCGAGGCCCTCGATCAGACGGGCGACCACGCCACCGCCTTCGCTCACCTCACCGATGAGCAGAAAGTCACGACAGAGGAGACCGTCATCGCCGCAGGACGCGTCGGGGAAGTGATCCGTCTGGGACTGAATTCCGGGTTCGTCTACCACGTTCCCTCGCTGGCTCTGGTCCGACTCGTCGAGGCGATGCCGGCGACATTCTTGGACGACGCGGTCTTCCGTGGCCCCTACGCTGGGGTCTCCTCGTCCTCCGGGAAGGCTCTGAGTCTGGCTCGGGTCACGGGATGTCTGGCTGATGTCGCGACACACGACGCCTTCGCGGGCGAGGCCAACGCTCGCCAGCTACGACGTGCGCGATTGAGTATCACACTCCTTCGCGACGAACTGGCGAGTGAGAGGTGAGGGCCGCGTTTCTGACAGCGTCCGAACTCCGGGACGGTGGCCCCGAGGGGATGACGAAGGCGCTCGAACGCACCTTGTGGCACCTGGGGTTTCAGGATGTCCGCGTCATCGACGGAGCCCATGATCACGGCGCTGACCTGCTCGCGGTGCGCGATCGCGAGCAGTGGGTGTTCCAGAGCAAATGGAAGTCTCACGGGGCGGCTAGCCATGCGGGCGTCGACGATCTCGAACGCGCTCGGATCCACTACCGTGCTGACAAGGCCGTCTTGGCGACTAACACTGACATCACTTCGGCCGCCCATGGGCGTCTACGAGCGTTGTCGGGGATCGGGCTCGACATCGCCCTCTGGCATGGGGCCACCTTGGACGCTATCGGTCGAAGGATGCCGGATCGTGTGCCCTCGCCCCTCACTCTGCGCCCGTATCAGGAACAGGCAGTGAGCGCGGTCGAGCGTGATCTAGCCACCGAGGGTACGGCTCTACTAGTACTGGCCACGGGTTTGGGCAAGACGGTCGTCGGTGGAGAGGTCATCGGGAACCTTCTCCGCGCGCGTCCGGGCGCTCGTGTCCTGGTCGTCGCACACATGCGCGACTTGGTCAGCCAACTAGAGAAGGCACTGTGGAAGCACCTCCCGAAGAACGTGCCCACTCGGCTTCTCACCGGTGAGAACAGCCCGCGCACCCTCGACGGTGTCGTCGTCGCGACCGTCGAATCGGCCCTCTCCGCAGTACGAGCCGGTTACGAACCCGACCTGATCATGATCGACGAGACCCATCACGTGGCCGAGACCGGCAGGTTTGCGGAACTTCTGGATCTGTGTGGGACTGCGGGACGGTTCGGTGTCACCGCGACACCTTGGCGCGGCGACAAATTCGACATCACCGCAAGATTCGGTTACCCCAGCTTCAAGATGGGTATCGCCGAGGGAATGGCCGCGGGATTTCTGTCATCTGTCGATTACAAATTGTACGCGGACGGTGTTGACTGGGAGACGGTCCGAGACATCAGCCATAATGACTACTCCATCAAGGATCTCAACCGGCGACTCTTCTTGCCGCAGAGAGACCAGGAGATCGTCGAACATCTACGGTCGGCTTGGCGAGAGACCATCGGTCCACGCGCTATCGTGTTCTGCCAAACCATCGAGCACGCGGAGCACATGGCCGAACTTCTCTCAGTCTCCGACCCAACCTGGAGCAAGGCATCCCACCTACACAGCGGTCTTCCCAAGCGTCACCGAGAGATCCTCCTCAATGAGTTTCGCCTCGGCCGTGTGCCGATGATTACCTGCGTGGACGTCTTCAACGAGGGAGTCGATGTACCCGACGTCAATCTGATCGCCTTCTTGCGTGTAACCCACAGTCGTAGGATTTTCGTACAGCAGCTCGGCAGAGGCCTACGACTGAGCTCTGGCAAGAAAGCCTTGAAGGTTCTAGATTTCGTGACGGACATCCGGCGTGCCGCGGCGGTGCTGGACTTGCGCCGAACCCTGGAAGCCCAAGAGACAGAACACCTCGAACTCCCACACGTCTCAAGGATCGAGTTCCAAGACGAGACGATCGGTTCCCTGATGGACATGTGGATTCGGGACGCCGCCGACCTCGAGACCAGGGCGGACGAGGTCCGCCTCCAGTTCCCCCTACCGAAAGGAATCCTATGACCGATTACAAGATCCCGGCCGCTGTCGAGGAGGACGTGGTCACTCGGATCTACGCCCAGGCCGACGAGGCGCGATGGCAGCACCTCCAGGACGCGGACCGTACTCGCCTTTACCGAGAGTGGACGGAGGATTCGGAGATCGGTGGTCGGCTCCTCGGCTTCGTCGGACAACGGTCGAACATCCGCCCGTGGTTGAAGGACTGCCCCATGAAGGAGTACGAGAGGGCCCGGCGTGGTGAGGGGAAGTATGCCAAGTATGTCTCACGTCCAGCGGCGACCCTCGAGGAGATGGTCAAGACGGTCGTCGGTGCCGAATGGCAGGTCGTCCCGGGCACCTCTCGGCAGAAGCCCATGCGCGCGAGGATCCGAGAGGTTGGATCGGAGGACGAGGAACGGCACTTCGTCGTCGGTCAGTTGACCCCTGGAAACCTCAAGCATCTCCTCTGGCCCGCGATCATCGACCGTTCCTCTGGGCCGTCTTGGCCGTGGACCATCTGCATCGTCGATCCGTTTCGCGCGCCGGTGACTCCCGAGCAGAAGGACTCCCACCGACGCCTGGCCGATTTCCTCGGTGTCCAGATCGTCTACTTCACCGAGATGTAGGGACGCGCGATGGGAAAGAGCGAGAATGATATCGAAGAGTGGGTGGGAGAACTCCTCGACCAGCGCGAACGGGATATCGTCACCGCCCGCGCCGAAGGACGAACCCTGGATGAGGTCGGATCGAACCTGGGCTTGAGCCGTGAGCGCGTACGCCAGCTGCAACGACGATCGCGTGGACTCCTCGCGGAGAGGGCGGACATCGCCCGTGAGGGCTGGAAGAGGACGCTCCACGAAGTGGGCTCGGGCCTGGCCACTCCGCGAAGAGTCTTCGCCGCCGCGCTAGGGCTGGCCGATCATGCCGCTCTGGACGAGCTTCTCGTCGCCGCAGGGTTGAGCCGCCCACGCACGTGGGCGGGACCCCTTGGCGGCTGGTGGAGTGTCACCCCCGAAGCACTGGGGGTTGGTTTGCGCCGCCTCACAACTTCCGCTCCGTTCCGCGGTGACGAACTCGACCTCGAGGCTGATCGGGCGGGCCTACCCAGAGATCTGCCGCTCACCGCATTACTGACCCACCCTGACTCGCGCCTGGCCCTGAGTGTCGATAGGCACTGGGTTCGCCGCAGGGCCCGGGGGCGTGATGCCGCGTATCTGTGGCTATTGGAGGTAGGACGTCCCTGTCGGTTGGAAGAGATGCTGGCGTCTATGGACGCGGTCAACATGGCCGCGGCTCGGGAAGCGCTACGCCGGGACGAGCGCTTCCGGCAGATCCGCCCTGAGGGAACTTGGGCCCTGGCTGAGTGGACCCACCTACGCTCTTCTCCTTACACGACCGCGCTGGAGGCGATGGTCTCGGTCGTCGCCGAGACCGGTCCTCTCACACGAACACAGCTCTTCGCTCGAGTCACGGAACTGTACCCCGTCACTCCATGGCGCTTGAAGCAGTGCCTACTGAGTGACCAGTTGGGGGAGACCCCGTCAGGTCACATCGACCTCGCCTCCCGCGGCGCCCGTCCCATCGAGAGGGAGGAACCCCTCAAACCCGAGACCATCGCCTCCAAAGGTCAGGTCCTCGGTGCGCGTATTCCGGTCACTCGGGACATCGTCCGTGGCAGTGGTGTCACCGTGCACCCCTGGTTGACCTGGAGGCTCGGGTTACGCCACGCTCCCACGACTCGCACGTTCTCAATGCCCGACGGGCAACCACCATTGACCGTGCTGTATGGCACCAGCAATTCCCAACTCTCCAGTCTTCGGCTACACACGCTCGCGCTCGATGTCATCGACGGGTGCGAACTCGTGGTGCTGTTCCGGATGGACGACGACACGGCGCGAGTCACTCACGGATGCGCCCCGGACGAATGTCCCGGGCGGAGGGGGACTACGCCTGCCCCCTCGGCCTCGCACCTCTGGCAGTAACGCCGTTAAGGACGCCCCCTGGAAGCGGGTAGAGACGAGATATTCCAGGGGGTCTTCTTCCTGTACCTGTGAGAAAGCGATGAACGTGGAGTTCGTGGCCGCATCTCCGGAAGGTTCTCGGGTTTGGGTTCCGCGAGGACCCGGGCGGTGCGTAGCCCGGGGCGGCTACCGCGAGTGAAGAACGAGAGCAGCGCGGTGACGACGTAGTTCCTGCCCATCCCCAGCGTCGCGATGATCACCCCACCGAGCGCGGGTGCCAGGACCGAGCCGAGTTCGCCGTTGAGGGCGGGCAGGGCACCGGCCGCGGGCAGTCTGTCACGTGGGACGAATCCGGGGGCAGCGGCCTGGCAACGACGGCGCTGAACGAACCGAGGAAGCCGTTGAAGGCGGCGACCGCGTAGATCCACTCAGAGCCAGGGTTGGGCGGGCCCGAGGGTATTGACAGCCAGGACCCCGAAGCCGGCGACGGCGGAGGACCGGCCGACGACGATGAGGCGGTGCCGGTCGGCCCCTGTCCGCGAGCATCCCGCCGACCAGGGTACCCGTGAGGACGCTCACCGCCGAGGTGGTGTAGACAGTGGCCACGAGCAGAGAGGACCCGGTGAGCTCGTAGCCTACGTGGGCAGGACTACTGCGGTGAACCCCGGCCCGAAGATGGAGACGAGTCGGGCGACGAAGCGATCCTGAACTCTCGGCTCAGGCGCAGGGGGCTAGTGTCGACCATCAGCTGGGAGAGCTTCACGGATGGGTCGAGCGGTGGACCGCTCTCGGGTGTGCCGCTGTTCGGGAGGCGGTGGGCCCCTCTTCCGGGTGAGGGGCTCACCGCGCCCTCAGGCGAGCGCCTCGCGGAGGCTGCGGGGACGCAAGTCGGTCCAGTGCGCGTTGACGTGGCTGAGCGCCTCACCTCGGGAGACGGGTCCCGTGGACGAGGGTCCAGCCTGCGGGGACCTGGGCTAACCCGGGCCACAGCGAGTACTGGTCCTCGTCGTTGACGAGGACGAGGAAGGTGCCTTCGGTGTCGTCGAAGGGGTTGGTCATGGTCGCTCCTTCATTGGGGTCGCGTGACACGGACGGGGGTCTAGAGGGTCTCCAGGACCCGTTCGATCTGGTCGAGGACGTCGTTGCCCTGGGCCCAGGTGCGCGCGGCGCCGTAGCGCAGCGAGTGGACCCGCTCCTCCTCGACGGCGGGGAGGCGCTGCCAGAGGTCCTGTGCCAGGAGGTCCGCAGTGAAGGGGGCGGTCTCGTAGAAGATGCGTCGGTGTCCTGGAGCTTGTCGATGTTCTCCTGGGACTGCCAGGCGGCGAAGTCCGTCCCGGCCTCAGTGGCGGCGGTCGCCTCCGTGCCGAGTCCGTCGAGGATGTGGGCGCCCCAGGTATTGGTGTTGGTGACGGCGAATTCGTTGTCGGCCCCGAAGACCACCGCAAAGGTGTGGTCGCTGAGCTGGTCGGCGTAGGTCTCGCTGATCTAGGTGACGCGTTCCTCGTAGCGGTCGCGCTCGGCCCGGGCAGGCTCGCCGTCCCCGACGACTTCGGCGAGCCTAAGGCTCATGTCGCGGAGTTCGTGTCCGGCACCCTCGAAGTCGAACAGGACGGTGGGGCGCGATCTCGGAGGGTCGCGACCTGTGGAGGGCGAGACGGTGGAGAAGAACGAGTCTCCTGGCCGGTACGCCGCCAGGAGTTCACCCGCTGTGGCCGCAGGTGCGGCGGGGCGCCGCCCTTCGCGTGTGGCGTCAGTTCTTCAGCCCTTCCCCACACCGGCTCGGGCTCGATCCGGGGACCCCCGAGAACCCGGGACCCCGCCCCTCAACGCCGCCGGAGCACCAGGAGGTAGATCAGGACCGAGACCCCCATCATCACCCCGCCACCCAGCATGTTCGTCGGGTCCGGATCGCCCGTGAGCGGCGTGGCGGACACCAGGATCAGCAGGCCGCCGAGGAAGAGCAGCACGCAGGCGATCACCAGCTTCAGGCGGCCCTCGGGGTCGAGTCCGCTCACGGGGACTCCGGGGCGGAGTCGGGGGAGGGCGCTTCGGTGGCCGGGTTCGTGACGGGCGGCCCCGGCTCGGCGGCCTCCCGCGTCATGGCGGCGATCAGGTCCTCGACTTCTCCTCGTACCCGTTCGGGTGCGATCCCGAGGTTCCGCAGCAGGCCGGGAACGGTCGCGCGGTCCCGGTAGAGGACCCCGAGGAGCAGGTGTTCCGTGCCCAGGTGGCCGTGCCCGTGCCGGGCCGAGGCGTGGAAGGAGTACCTCAGCGCCGCGCGGGTCTCCCGGGAGAAGGGCAGCCCGTCGTCCACGGGCCGCTTCCTCGCGGGGATGGTCCTGAGGACCTCCGCCTCGGCCGCCTCGTAGCCGACCCCGAGCCCGCCCAGGGCCCGGGCCGCCAGGTCCTCCTCCTCGCGAAGCAGACCGAGCAGCAGGTGCTCGGGGCCCATCCGCCTGTGGTGGAGCCGCGTGCCCTCTTCCTGGGCGTGGACGACCACGCGCTTCGCGGCGTCGGTGAACATGTCGAACACGGGGTCTCGCATCGCTCGGAGGGGGACGTGGGGACCCATCCTCTCGCGTCGGCCCGGAACCGGGGCGGCCGGGCTACTGCTCGGGCTGGGCGTAACCGAGCGCGTCGACACCGAGCGGAGCGATTCGCTTCCGGGGCTCCGCCGCCGCTCACGGTCAGGGCAGGCGGTCGACGAGGGCGTCCACCGCGGCGGCGACCACGACGCGATCGGGGCCGCCCTGCTCGCGCTCGAAGTACCAGTGCATGGACCAGCCCTCCACCAGGGCGTCCAGGGCTCGGCACGCCTGCGGGGAGAAGTGCGCCGACAGGGAACCCCTGCTCACACGCGGCCACTCCCGGGCCGCCGAGCGGACAGCCTCGTTGTGGTTGGCGTACGCGTACATCTCGAAGAGCAGCACGAACTGGTGCGGGGCGGCGTACTCGGTGCCGCAGACGAGGTCCACCACCGCCTCGCGCGCCTCGGCCTGGTCGCGCGCCGCGCCCATCCGCCCCGCGTAGTACTCCGACATGGTCGCGACCAGGTGGAGGAACGCCTGTTCCAGGATCGCCGTGAGGTCGTCGAAGTGGTAGGTCAGCGACCCCAGGGGCACCGAGGCCCGTTCCGCGATCGCACGGTGGGTGGTCCTGTGCACGCCGCGCTCGGCGATCACCTCCAGCGCCCCGGCGATGATGCGTTCCTTGCGCCGAGGGTCGTTGGCCACACGCCTGGCACCAGCCATGATATCCCTCCCCGGGCTCCATTGTGGCGTGCGCCCGGACCTGGTTCTCCCACACCGAAGTGTGTACATTTGTACGCGTTGCCATCGACTCACGGAGGACCCCCGTTGATCACCGCCATGCGGCGTCGGCGCCTCGCGCTGTGCTTCCTCTTCCTCCTGCCCGGGCTGGGGATCTCCTCATGGGTCACCCGCACCCCCGCCATCCGCGACGCCCTGGGCGCCTCCACGGCGGAGATGGGCCTGGTGTTGTTCGGGCTCTCCGCCGGGTCCATGCTCGGCATCCTCGCCTCCGGCCCGCTCGTCGCCAGGCTGGGCGCCCGGCCCGTCATCGTGTTCGGGACCGTCGCGGTGATCGCGAGCATGCCGACCATCGGCCTGGGAGCCGCCCTGTCGTCCGCGCTCCTGGTCGCGTTCGGCCTGTTCCTCTTCGGTCTGGGCATGGGCAGCGGCGAGGTCGCGATGAACGTCGAGGGCGCCGACATCGAGCGGGCCCTGTCCCAGCCGCTGCTGCCGAAGCTGCACGGCTTCTTCAGCCTGGGCACCGTGATCGGCGCGCTCACGGGGATGGTGTTCACCGCGACCGGGTTCTCCGTCGTGTGGCACCTGGTGGCCGTCGGGACCGTGGCCCTGGTGACGGCGAGCGTCACGCTCGGTTCACTGCCTCCCGGAACCGGCCGGAACCCCAGGCGCGCGCCCGAGCAGGCGGCGCGGTCGAAGGCGCCCGCCCTCTGGAAGGACACCCGCCTGGTGCTGATCGGCGTCATCGTGCTCGCGATGGCCCTGGCCGAGGGCACGGCCAACGACTGGTTGCCGCTGGTCATGGTCGACGGACACGGTTTCGACCAGACCTCGGGGTCGATGGTCTACGCCGTCTTCGCGGCGTCCATGACGGTCGGCCGCTTCGCCGGGGGATACTTCCTGGCACGCTTCGGCCGTGCGAGGGTGCTCGCGGCCAGCGCGGTGGCGGGCGTGGTCGGCATGGGCCTGGTGGCCGGGGTCGATAGCCAGGCGACCGCCGCCGCGGCCGTGGTCCTGTGGGGGCTCGGCGCCTCACTGGGGTTCCCCGTGGCCCTGTCCGCGGCCGGGGACTCCGGCCCCGACTCGGCCGCACGGGTGTCCCTGGTGGCGACGGTGGGCTACGTCGCGTTCCTGGTCGGACCGCCCGTGCTCGGCTTCCTGGGTGAGGAGTTCGGCCTGCGCGGGGCCCTGGTCGTACCGCTGCTCTTCGTGGCACTGGCGGGTGGCCTCAGTTCCGCCGCCCGCCCGCGCACCACCGTGAGCAGGATCCGCGACACGGACCCGGTGTGAGCCCCGTCCGGTCTCCCCGGGCCGACCGACACGCGCTCGCGGGCCCTCGTCGCCATGGACCCACAGGCGAACCCGTCACCCGGCTCCGAGGCGCGGGCCCTGCCGACACCCCTCGGCGCGAACACGCGGCGCACGCTCAGTCGGGCTGCTTCTCCATGTGGTCCGAGACGCGCTGGCTGAGCCGGGCGAACGTGCTGAGCTGGTTCGGAGTGAGGGCGTCGACGAACAGACGGCGCACGTGCTCGACGTGGAGGGGCGCCGCCTCCTCGATCGCCGCGTGACCGGCCGGGGTCACGACGATGAACGCTCCGCGAGCGTCGTCGGGGCACTCCTCCCTGGCCACCAGACCACGCTTCGTCATCCGCCTCACCTGGTGGGAGATGCGGCTCTTCTCCCAGTTCAGGAGTTTGGCCAGTTCCAGGAAACGCATCTTCCCGTCACTGGTGCCGGTGAGGTTGACGAGGATCATGTAGTCGGAGGCGGACATCCCGGAGTCGGCCTGGAGGAGACGGGAGAGTCGCCCGATGAGCGTCTCCTGCATGTGAATGAAGCCGTCCCACGCGGCCTTCTCCTCCGCGTCCAGCCAACGTGGTGTCTCGTCCATGGACGCAGCGTAACAAGGAAGTTGACGTCTCACCCACCTGCGGGCGGCGGAGGAGTGGCCCTCCGCCGCCCGGTCTGTTCAGGCCCCGGCCCACCGGAGGGGGTCGTCCTCCAGGGCGGCCCGGTCCCAGCGCCCGGGGTTCGCGGCGGCCTCGTAGGTGGTGCGGAGGAACTCGGCGACCGCCCGGTCGGGGTCGGGGGCGGCCCGGGCCACCTCGTAGGGCAGCAGGAACTGCTGGAACTCGGCGCTGTAGTAGGCGCCCTCGGGGCCGACCGGCTGGTCGGCGAAGCCCTCGGGGGCGGGGTAGGCGTACGAGTAGAAGGCGCCCTCCTCGCCGCCACCGGGCCAGAACCCGCAGCTGGACAGTTCCCGGGAGTAGCCCTCGACCATGACCCAGTCCCCGCAGTTGGGGGCCCCGCCCGGGTGCGGGGGAGCCGACCGGCCGGAGAAGCGGGTGCAGGCGAGATCCATCCCTCCCCAGAAGAAGTGCACCGGGCTGACCTTCCCGACGAAGTGCGACCGGAACTCACCGATCACCCGGTTCGCCTGGAGGAGCTGACGCCAGAAGAGGGTGGCCGCCTCGGCGTCGTAGGAGGCGTGCTCGTGGTCCTCGGCGAAGGGGATCGCCGGGTCGACCTCGTTGGGACGCGGCCGGATCGGCGCCTCGATCCCGAGCCGTCCGAGCACGTCCAGGATCCGGGCGTAGAACTCGGCGACCGTCATCGGACGCAGCGGGAAGCCCCCCGTCCCGCCGTCGCTGCCGCGGACCTCCAGCCGGTGGCCGACGAGGTCGAACTCGATTTCGAAGGCCCCGTCGCCGTACGGGACCGCCGACGTCGTCAGTCCGCGCGGGCTGACGTAGAAGGTCACCTGCCACCAGTGGTTGACCAGGGGAGCGTGGGCCATGCGGATCTTGCCCACGATCTGGGTCCACATGTGCAGGGTGTCCCGGGTGGGGGTCCAGTCCGACACCCGCAGGGCGGGCCAGTTCCGTGATGTGAGGGTCATCGTCTCTCGCTTCCGTCGCGACACCACCGGAGGTTGGTGCACCAACCTCCTGGTCGAGGATCATAGTTGACGCATCAACCAATGCTGCTAATTTGGATGACGCATCAACTACACACCCATCGTGGAGAGGGACCCCCCGTGAGCACCACCCCCAAGAACGGGCTCCAGGCACTGCTGACCCCGGAGGAGAGCGTTCTCCTCCTGATCGACCACCAGCCGTTCCAGTTCGCCAACCTGAACAGCCACGAGCCGTCGATGGTCGTCAACAACGCCGTCGCCCTGGGCAGGGCCGCCAGGGCGTTCGACGTCCCGACCGTCCTGACCACCGTGCTGGAGGAGCGCGGCGGACACCTCATCCAGGGGCTGCGGGACGTGTTCCCGGAGCAGAAGCCGATCGACCGCACCTTCATCAACACCTGGCAGGACGAGCGCGTCGTCGACGCGGTGAAGGCGACCGGCCGGAAGAAGCTGGTCGTCGCCGGTCTCTGGACGGAGATCTGCGTGGCGATGCCCGCGATCCAGGCGGCGGGCGAGGGCTACGAGGTCTTCGCGGTCACCGACGCGTCCGGCGGTGCCTCGGCGGAGGCCCACGACATGGCCGTGCGGCGGATGGTCCAGGCCGGCGTGGTGCCGATCACCTGGCTGGCGGTGGCGGGCGAGTGGCAGCGCGACTGGGCCCGTGAGGAGACCGTGTCGGCCATGACCGGGGTCCTGGAGCAGCACGGTGGTGCCACCGGTGTCGCCTTCGCCTGGGAGACGCAGCTGTTGAACTCCCGCGCCTGACACAAGGAGGACCCATGGCGGTCGAAGTGAACGACGTCCCCGAAGCGAAGCGCTACGAGGCCCGCGTCGACGGAGAAACGAAGGTCGCGGGCATCGCGGGGTACATCCGCACGGCGGAGCTCGTCGCGTTCGTGCACACCGAGGTGGCCCCGGAGTACGAAGGTCGTGGGGTCGGGTCCGCGCTGGTCCGCGCCGCGCTCGACGAGGCCCGCTCCGCGCGCCTGCGGGTGCTGGCGACCTGCCCCTTCTTCGCGGGGTGGATCGCGCGTCACCCCGAGTACCAGGACCTGCTCTACCAGTCCCGGAGCCGGGTCAGCGACTGAGCCGCACCGCACCGGAAGCCGCCCGAACCGCCTGCACGGTCCGGGCGGCCTCCGCCGTCCGGTCCGGCGCCAGCGACCCCACCGACCGGGGCGCCTGAGGAGCGACGGGGACCGCACGGCCCGCCGTCGAAGGCTCGGACCCCTTCCCTCACACGTCCGCCGATCCACCGGAGCGACGGCCGTTCGTCGCTGCCGCGTCCGGAAGCGGGCCCCGGCGCGCGGACGGAGCCTCAGCGCGTGGACGTCGCCCCGGTGGCGGGCGAGGCGGTCGGCCGCAGACCCGCGACGAGGGTGTCCACGAAGACGTCGCGGTCCTCCGGGCCCCCCAGCCGGATGGCGTGCTCGATCCCGCAGACCAGACGCTCGACCTGGGCCGTGGTCAGGTCCCCGCGGAGCGCACCGCTCCCCTGCGCCCTCTGGAGAAGCCCCTCGAGCTCCCCGAAGATCGAGGCCTTGAGCGCCGCCACCTCCTCGCTCACGTCCTCGTTGGCGAGGAGGACCGCCTGGAGACCGCCCGCCTCCAGGTGCAGGTCGACCACGGCACGCAGGGCCACCTCGAACCCCCGACCCGGATCCGGGTCGGCGCAGGCCTGAGCCGTCAGCGCTCGCAGTCGGCCCAACGTCTCCACGGTGAGCTCCTCGACGAGGGCGTGGGACGTGGGGAAGTGACGGTAGACGGTCCCGACCCCGACCCCCGCCTCACGGGCGATCTCGTTGAGGCGCAGGTCCTTGGGGTCGCTGCGCCGGGCGACCTCCAGGATGCGCTCCCGGCTCCGGGCGGCGTCAGCGCGCAGTGCGTTCATGAGGGCATCCTACTTGAATCGGATAAGCCATCCGTTTGCTGTTACAGTAAGCGGATAGTTCATCCGATTCAAGGGAGAGGCACCATGGACTGGGACACCGAAGTGCTGCCCGAGCAGCACGGACGCACGCTGGTGGTGACGGGGGCGACCGCGGGCATCGGGTACTTCGCGGCGGAACGACTCGCCGCCGCCGGAGCGCACGTCGTGCTCGCGGGGCGCTCGCCCGAACGCCTGCGCACCGCCGAGGCCGCGATCCGCGAGCAGGCACCGGACGCGAACCTGAGCTCGTTGCTCCTGGACCTCGCCGCACCGGCGTCGACGGCCGCGGCCGTCTCGGAGCTCGCGGAGTACGAACGTCTGGACGGACTGCTGCTGAACGGCGGGTCCATGGCGCTGCGCGCCGCCGACCGGACCGCCGACGGCCTGTCGACGCTCCTGGCGACCCACGTACGGGCGAACGTGGGCCTTGTGGCGGGGACGCTCCCGCACCTGGAGCGAACCGCGCGAAGGCACGGCGGAACCGCCAGGATCGTGCACACCTCGACCTCGTTCGTGGATCTGCTGCGCACAGGGGTCCGGGACGTGCGGGCCCGTTCCCGCATCGGTGTGCGCGCCTACACCCGGAGCAAGGCGGTCACGGAGATGTTCGCCTACGAACTCGACCGGCGGCTGCGGGCCTCGGGTGCGCCGGTGGCCTCCCTGGTCTCCCGCCCGGGGGTCGGCGTGGACGCCCGGACACCGCGCCGCCCGGGCATCCGGGACGAGACGGTCCCCTTCCAGCGCAACCCCTACACGTTGTGGGCCCAGGGCAAGGACGCGGCGGCCTGGTCCGCCCTGCGCGCCCTCACCGACCCCGGGGCCCAGGGCGGCGACCTCTACTCCCCCAGCGGCGGTGTGAAGGGGCCGCCGGTCCGCCTGACCCCGAACCCGCTGACCCAGTCGCCCCCTCCGGACACGATGGAGTCGGTGTGGCGCCAGCTGGAGGAGCTCGCCGGGGTCCGGCTGCCGACCGCCGTCCCCGCCCCGGCCTGAGCGGTGGGTCACGACGGGCCGCACCGTCGTGACTCGCGCCGCTCCCGGGGGCGAACGCGCGACGGGGCCCATGAGAACCGGATCGACGACTCCCAGTGCACCCCCTCTTTTCCGCACCACTCTTTCTGACGCCACGTGGCACACCAGATAATCGGGATAATGGAATTTTCTGTGCTACTGTCAGACGAGTTGCAGTAGTGGCCCCATGGAACCTCACTTCCATAGGAGATCACCGCAGTGACGGGAAAATCGTCATCTGCGGTTTTCTTCATTGTCGAGCGAGAGGTGCCATCATGGCCACCGGTACAGTCAAGTGGTTCAACGGCGAAAAGGGCTTCGGCTTCATCGAGCAGGACGGTGGCGGCCCCGACGTCTTCGCCCACTACTCGAACATCCAGGCCACGGGCTACCGTGAGCTGTCGGAAGGCCAGTCCGTGCAGTTCGACGCCGTCGCCGGGGCCAAGGGCCCCCAGGCCGAGAACATCACGCTGCGCTAAGCCTGATCCGGGGGGAGGCGACTCCCCCCGTGACGGGGTCCGCCCTCCAGGAGCCGGACCCCGTCTTTTTGTTTTCCCGCGCCCGGTTTCACGCGCGCCGATTCTCAAACCATCTCCACTCGCCCCGGAAATCCTCCAGTCGGGCGTACAGATTTCATTCATCCGGTGTCACCGGTTTTCTCTGTGAGGCCGTGAGGCCTCCCGCCCGGCGAACTCCGACGGCGAAAGGCCATTCATGAGCCATCCCCACCCCACCACTGACCGTGCCCGACCGGCACGGAGTTACGGTCGACAGCGTCCCGGCGGCTCCGCCCGCCCTCGCAACGCGGGCCCCTCCGGTGAGTTCGCGCTCCCCGTCACCGTCACCCCGGCCCTGCCGCCCGTGGACTCCTTCGAGGCACTGGACATGCCCTCGGCCCTGAAACGGACCCTGGCCCGCCAAGGGCTGACGACCCCGTCCGACATCCAGGCGGCGACCCTGCCCAACTCCCTGGCCGGACGCGACGTGCTGGGCCGTAGCCGGACGGGTTCCGGCAAGACCCTGGCCTTCGGCCTGCCCCTGCTCGCCAGCCTCGACGGTCGCAGCGCGGAACCGCGGCGCCCCCTGGCCGTGGTCCTGGCCCCCACCCGGGAGCTGGCCCAGCAGGTCGCCGGATCCCTGGAGCCCTACGCGCGTTCGGTGGGGGTGCGCACCACCACCGTCGTGGGCGGCATGCCCCTCCACCGGCAGGCGCGTTCCCTTCAGCAGGGGAGCCACCTGGTCGTGGCCACCCCGGGACGGCTGCGCGACCTGATGGAGCGCGGCGACTGCGTGCTGGACCAGGTGGAGACCACCGTCCTGGACGAGGCCGACCAGATGACCGACATGGGCTTCATGCCCCAGGTGACCGCGATCCTCCAGGTGGTACCGAAGGGTGGGCGGCGCATGCTGTTCTCCGCCACCCTGGACCGGAACGTCGACCAGCTGGTCCGCCGGTTCCTGGAGGACCCGGTGGTCCACTCGGTCGACCTGTCCGAGGGCGCCGTGTCCACCATGGAGCACCACGTCGTGCACGTCTCCCCCGGTGAGAAGAGGTCGGTCGCCACCAGGATCGCCGCTCGACAGGGCCGGGTGATCATGTTCCTCGACACCAAGCGCGCGGTGGACCGGATGGCCGCACACCTGCTCGCCAACGGGGTGCTCGCCGCGCCCCTGCACGGCGGACGCACCCAACCCCAACGCACCCGCACCCTCGACCAGTTCAAGCGGGGCGACGTCACGGCACTGATCGCGACCAACGTCGCGGCACGCGGTATCCACGTGGACGGCCTGGACCTGGTCGTGAACATCGACCCGCCCACGGACCACAAGGACTACCTGCACCGGGGCGGGCGCACCGCCCGGGCCGGCGAGTCCGGCAACGTGGTCACGCTGGTGATGCCCGCCCAGCGCCGCGACATGACCCGTCTGGTCGGCAGGGCACGGATCGAACCGCGCACCCTGGGCGCCGGAGCGGACACCCCGGAGCTGGCCGAGGTGACCGGGGCGCGCGAACCCTCGGGCCTGCCGGTGACCGTGCGGTCCACCGTCCCGCAGGAGCGCGCACGCGCGCAGACGCCCCGTGGACGACGGCGCCCGCGCCGCTGAGCCCGGGCCCCTCCCGTCACCCGGCCTCCCTCGGAGGGAACGGGAGAACCGCCCGGAGGCATCGGCCGGTGTGGGGTCAGCTCGGCCGGTCGAGCGCGAAGGAGAACTCCGGACCGACGATCCGGACCGTGGCGTCCCACAGAGCCGCGGCCGACTCCGGCTCGCGCGCGGACCGTGAGGCCCTGCGCACCTTCGGATAGCCCCGGACGCTGGCGATCCCGTCGGGGCCGACGTAGGCGTTGCCGCCGACCTCCTGTGTCGCGGCGAACAGGGTGGGGAGCCCGCCGTGCTCGGCGTCGTTCAGCAGGGGCCGCGCCAGACCGTTGAGCCAGCCCGCCACACCACCGACGTGGCTGACCAGGTTCGTCCTGGCGATCCCCGGATGCGCGACGACCGACCGCACGGGGCTGCCGACGGCGTCGAGCCTGCGCTGCAACTCGTGGGAGAACAGCAGGAGGCCGAGCTTGGAGTCGCAGTAGGCCTTCCAGGGGTCGTATTCGCGCTTCTGCCAGTTGAGGTCGTCGGGGCGGACGGTACCCAACCGGTGCAGCTGCGACGCCACGTGGACGACGCGGTCCGTGACGTGCGGAAGCAGCGCGTTCGTGAGCGCGAACGGGCCGAAGTAGTTCGTGGCCGTCTGGCTCTCCAGACCCTCGTGGGTGCTCGCGTAGGGCACCATCATGACCCCGGCGTTGTTGATCAGGACGTCGAGGGGGCCGGTCCAGGAGTCGGCGAACGCCCGGACGGACTCCAGACTCGCGACGTCGAGCCGCCGCACGTCGATCCGTCCGCGGCCGCGGCCGAAGGTGTCGGCCACCCGCGCGCCCTTGGCCGGGTCGCGCACGGCCATGACGACATCGGCTCCGGCAAGGGCGAGTTCGCGCGTCGCGACCAGGCCGATCCCGCCGGTGGCGCCAGTGATGACGAAGGTCCTGCCGGTCAGGTCGGGGAGATGCGCCGCTGTCCACTTCACACTCATGTCCTCGTCTGCTCTCTGGTTCGGGGAACGGCGGGACCGTGTCCGCGACGGTGGTTCCCGAGGGCCGACCTCCTCGCGCTGGGCGACGCGAGATCCGTCCTGGCCACAGCCGGTTTCGGAAGCGTCCGGAAACGACGACGCGGCTGCCGGTGGTGTTCACTCAGGAAACCTAGGGTCGTGGCGGGGGCACATCCAGGACATGTGGAACCGTGCCCTGGCAGGGCCTGGATACGGGTGGCGCGGCGGAGGAGAGTGTCTCCCATGGAGAGAACTGGGCTGGCCGAGTTCCTGCGGTCGCGCCGGGAGAGCCTGCGCCCGGAGGACGTGGGCGTGGTCGCCGGCGCGCGCAGGCGGGTGCGGGGACTGCGACGCGAGGAGGTCGCGCAGCTGGCCGCGATGTCGGTCGACTACTACAGCCGCCTGGAGCGCGGCAGCGGCAGTGAGCCGAGCACGTCGATGCTGGACGCCCTGGCACGCGTGTTCCGCCTGAGCCTGGACGAGCGGGACCACCTGTACCGGTTGGCCGGGCACAACGCCCCGGACCGGGTCTCCGGAACCTCGCACGTCTCACCCGCTCTTCTGCGGGTCCTGGACAACCTCTCCGCGACCCCTGCCTTCGTCGTCTCCGACATCGCCGAGCCCCTGGCGCAGAACTCGCTGGCGGTGGCGCTCTTCGGAGACTGGAGTCGATTCTCGGGAGACGACCGCAGCGGTATCCACCGCTGGTTCACGCGACCCGACAGCGAACGGGCCGTGTACCCGCCCGAGGACCGGGAGCGCCAGGGCCGCTCACTCGTGGCCTCCCTGCGCATCGCCGTCACGCGTCGGGGAGCGAACTCCTCCGCCGCCCGCCTCGCCCGCGAACTCGAACGGAGCAGCCCGGAGTTCGCGCGGCTGTGGGCGGACCATGACGTGGCCCACCGGTTCGAGGACCACAAGGTCCTCGTCCACCCTGAGGTCGGAACGATCCGCTTCGACTGCCAGGCGCTCTTCAGCGAGGACCAGTCCCAGACGCTCGTCGTGCTGTCGGTTCACCCGCGCGGTGCCGAGGCGGAGAAACTGCGACTGCTCTCGGTGCTCGGCTCCACGCGGTTCACCAGCGTGACCACCGCCGACCGAGACGACGAACGCTAGTCCGTCGACCCGACACGCGGCCGGTGCCCGACACCCTCGGCCCGGCGGCACCCGCACGAGGCCCCCGCCCACAAAAGAAGCCGCCCGAGCTGCGTGAGCGGTTCGGGCACGGGGTACGGGACAACACAAGACGATGCCCGTACCTGTTTCCAGGTCCGGGCATCGTCTCCACTGTCTCAAGGTGGTGCACTCGGGAGGACTCGAACCCCCAACCTTCTGATCCGTAGTCAGATGCTCTATCCATTGAGCTACGAGTGCAGGTCTTCAGTTGTGTGTCGCCCGGTTGAGCTGGGCTCTCCCTTGCGACGTCTCCGACTCTATCACGGTGTTGGAGTGCGTTCGCGCCGTTTTCCGGTGTGACGCGGGCCATGGGGCGCCGACGCGGCGGTCGGCGCCCCACAGGGCCTAGACGCTCTCCTCCACGGAGGCGGCCCACAGCTCGAGGGCCGTGTCGATCTGCTCGCCGTTGACCACCAGGGCCGGGATGAACCGGACCACGTTGCCCGCCGGGCCGCAGGTGAGCAGCAGCAGGCCGTTCTGGGCGGCGGCCTGCTGGGCGCGCTGCGCGGCGGCGCCGTCCGGGCTGCCGTCCTCCTTGACGAACTCGTTGGCCCGCATCAGGCCGCGGCCACGGACGTCACCGATGCCCGGGTGCGCCTCCGCGATCTTGACCAGGCCCTGCTGGAGCCGCTCGCCTTGGCGGGCGGCGTTCTCCACCAGGTTCTCCTCCTGGATGACGTCCAGGGTGGCCAGGGCGGCCGCGCAGGAGACCGCGTTGCCGCCGTAGGTGCCGCCCTGGGAGCCCGGCCAGGCCCTCTGCATGATCGCGGCCGGGGCGGCGATCGCGGACAGCGGGAAGCCGCTGGCCAGGCCCTTCGCGGTGATGACGATGTCCGGGCGGATCCCCGAGGGCTCGTGGCCCCAGAACGTGCCCGTACGACCGAAACCGGTCTGGACCTCGTCCACGACCAGGAGGAACCCGTGCTTGTCGGCGCGCTCCCGCAGCCCCTGGAGGAAGGCGTCCGGGACGGGCACGTAGCCCCCCTCACCGAGGACGGGCTCGATGAACACGGCGGCGGTGTCCTGGGGGGACGTCACCGTCGCGAACTGGTAGTCGAGCTCCCGCAGAGCGTGGGCGACCGCGTCCTCCTCGGACAGGCCGAGGCGGTACGCGTACGGGAAGGGCGAGACCACCACACCGGGGGCCAGCGGACCGATGCCCGCGCGGATCTTCACCCCGGACGTGGTGAGGGAGGCGGCACCCATGGTGCGCCCGTGGAAGGAGCCCTGGAAGACCACGGCGTTCTGACGGCCGGTGGCCTGGCGGGCCAGGCGCAGCGCGGCCTCCACGGCCTCGCTCCCGGAGTTCACGTAGAACAGGCGGTCGATGCCCTCGGGCAGGACCTCCCCGAGGCGTTCGGTGAGTCGCAGCAGGGGCCGGTGCATCACGGTGGTGTACTGGCCGTGGATCAGTGTCGCGACCTGCTCCTGGGCGGCGGCGACCACCTTGGGGTGGCAGTGCCCGGTGCTGGTCACGCCGATCCCGGCGGTGAAGTCGAGGAAACGACGGTCGTCCTCGTCGTAGATGTAGACACCCTCGCCTCGCGCCGCGACGACCGGGGTCGCCTGCTTGAGAACCGGGGAGAGCTCCGCCATGCGGTGGCCTCAATTCCTTGTGTCGAGTTCCGTAGGATTGTTGACAATCGACGCTGCTATGGAAACATCCGGGGCGCGGCGGTGTCCAGCGGACGCACGTCGGGCAGTTCTGACCACAGGCCGCCCCAAGCCGGGTCGGCCCGTCGACGGAGGAGAGAACATGTCGGATCGCGAAGCACGGGTCGTCGCACAGGTGGACAAGAGGCTCCACCTCGGCGGAAAGTGGCGGGACGCCTCCTCCGGCGCGACCTTCCCGGTCGAGGACCCGTCCACCCGCAAGGTGCTGTGCGACGTCGCCGACGCGGGCCGCGAGGACGCCATGGAGGCCCTGGACGCGGCCGAGCGGGCACAGCCGGGGTGGGCCAGGGTGGCGCCCCGCGAGCGCGGCGAGATCCTCCACAGGAGCTTCCAGCTGCTCATGGAGCGGCAGGAGGAGCTCGCCGTCCTCATGACCCTGGAGATGGGCAAGCCGCTGGCCGAGGCGCGCGGGGAGATCGCCTACGCCGCCGAGTTCTTCCGCTGGTTCTCCGAGGAGGCCGTGCGGATCGAGGGCGGGTTCGCCACCTCGCCGGACGGGAAGTCCCGCTTCCTCATCATGCGCCAGCCGGTGGGCCCCTGCATGCTCATCACCCCCTGGAACTTCCCCATGGCGATGGGCACCCGCAAGATCGGGCCGGCCATCGCCTCCGGGTGCACCATGATCCTCAAGCCCGCGCACCAGACGCCGCTCTCCGCGCTCGCGCTGGCCGGGATCCTCACGGAGGCGGGGCTGCCGGAGGGCGTGCTGAGCGTGCTGCCCACCACGAACCCCGGGGCGATCACCGAGCCCCTGCTGGCGGACGGCCGCATCCGCAAGCTGTCGTTCACCGGGTCCACCGCCGTGGGCCGCAAGCTCCTGGAGCAGAGCGCGCCGCAGGTCCTGCGCACCTCCATGGAGCTGGGCGGGAACGCGCCCTTCCTGGTGTTCGACGACGCCGACCTGGACGCGGCCGTGGACGGGGCGATGCTCGCCAAGATGCGCAACATCGGGGAGGCCTGCACCGCGGCCAACCGGATCTACGCGCAGTCCGGGATCGCGGAGGAGTTCTCCCGGCGCCTGAGCGAGCGCATGGGCGCGCTCCGGCTGGGCCGGGGCCTGGACGACGGCGCGGACGTGGGCCCGCTGATCGACGACAAGGCGCGGGACAAGGTCCAGGGGCTCGTGGACGACGCCGTGCGGCGGGGCGCGCGCGTGCTGGTCGGCGGCGGCGCCGGTGAGGGGCCGGGACACTTCTACCAGCCGACCGTGCTGGCCGACGTCCCGTTCGCGGCCGAACTGTCCACCACGGAGATCTTCGGCCCGGTGGCTCCGGTGCTGACCTTCGAGACGGAGGAGGAGGCGGTCCGAGCCGCCAACGACACCGAGTTCGGCTTGGTCAGCTACTTGTACACCCGGGACCTGAACCGGGCCATGCGGGTCAGTGAGGCCCTGGAGACCGGCATGGTCGGCCTCAACCAGGGCGTGGTGTCCAACCCGGCGGCGCCGTTCGGCGGAGTCAAGCACTCGGGCCTGGGCCGCGAGGGCGGCCGCGTGGGCATCGACGAGTTCCTGGACACCAAGTACGTGGGGATCGGCGGGCTCGACTGATCCCGGCGGAGGCGCCTCGGGTGGCGGGAACGCCGCCCGGGGCGGTCTCCGATCAGGTGCCGGTCTCCGCGTTGATCCGCGCGACGGTGTCGGTCATGTGCGACTCGATGAGCGTGAGGAGCCGTTCCTCCTCGCCGTCCACGATCGCGTCCAGGATGCGGCGGTGCTCGTCCAGGAGCTCCTGGGGTTCGGGGTAGACGGCCTGCATCACGGTCAGGCACATGCGGGTCTCCACCAGGAGGGTCTGGGCCATGCGTTCCAGGCGCGAGTTCCCCGAGCAGCTGACCAGGGTCCGGTGGAACTCCTGGTCGGCGTCGCTCATCGCGGTCCGGTCGGCGCTGGCGGCGGCCTCGGCCAGCCGGTCCACGGCCGGGGTGAGGCGGGCCAGGGCCTCCCCCCGGTTGCCCCGCATGATCAACTCGCAGGCGGTCCGCTCCACCGCGAGCCGGGCCACGTAGACGTCCCGGACGTCGTCCGGGGTCAGCTCGCGCACGAACAGGCCCCTGTGCCGTTCACTGCGGAGCAGACCCTCCTGGACCAGGCGCTGCATGGCCTCGCGGAGGGGCCCCCGGCTCACGCCCAGCCGCCCCGCCAACTCGGCCTCACCGAGCTGGTCCCCGGGCGCGAGGGAGCCGTACATGATCGCTGATCTCAGCTGGTCGGCGATCAGCTCGGCGGTGGACCGCCTGGGTACGGGTCTGAGCTGGCCGGGGGCTGGCATGGCATTCCTTTCAAAGGTGACGAAACGGGCGTGGGTAGGCCCCCGAGGCTATTCGGCCTCGAAGGCGCTCCGGACCACGGAGGCCCCGGACCGGAAGAGCGTCCCCGGACCGGACCGCGCCTCACACTGACCGGCGAGCCGGATGCCCTCCCAGATGCTGACCTGGTTGGCGGTGAGCACCGTCTTGCCCAGCAGCGCCTCCATCGGTTCGATGAGGTCGGCGCTGTGCAGGGCGGTGTCCGGGACCAGGACCGCCTCGGCCCTGGGGTGGTCGTTGGAGATGACGAAGTCGAGTGCGTCGTCGGGGTCGAGGTGGCCGACCTCCGCGGCCGTGGCGATGCCGTGGCTGGCCATGGACATCACGGTCACCCCCGCGTCGTTCAGGAACTCCACGAAGCGCAGGGCGACGTCGTCGGGGTAGGTGGCGGCGATGGCGACCCGGGACGCGCGCAGCTGGCTCAGGGCGTGCACGAACGCGAAGGACGTGCTGGAGGTCGGGACCCCCGTCACCTCCCGCACCCCCTGCACCTGGCGCCGCGCGCCCTCCCAGCCGAACACGAAGCTGCCGCTCGTGCAGGCCCAGACGGCGGAGTCGACTCCCATCGTGGTGAGCTCCTGCGCGCCCTTGGCGAGGACGCCCTCGCTGCCCACGTCCAGCAGGGCGTCCACACGGTGGGCGTCCTCGCGCATGAGCGTGTGCACCACGGGGAGCTCGATCCCCCCGCCGAGCAGGCCGGCGAAGGTTCCGTAGTCGTCCTCGGCGCTGTGACCGGGATAGAGGATTCCTACTCGGGTCATGGTTCTCCTTGGCTCTCGGGCGCCCTCCGGGCGGTGGTCACACGGCGCTGGGGGCCGTCGCGTCGATCAGCCGTTGTCCGTGGGCCACGGCCCGGTGGTCGGCGGTCCGGAGCAGGTCCCACATGGTGACCTGGTTGGCCGCGATCACCGGTTTGCCCAGCTCACGTTCGAGGGGCGCGATGATGTCGTAGGTGAGGACGTTGGTGCAGCTGATGAACACCGCCTGCGCGTCGGGACGGTCCACCTCGTGCACCGCGCGGGCGACCTCGGCGTAGGTGACCCTCCAGATGTGGCTGAGCAGGCCGAGGCCCACGCTGGAGGTGACCCCCACGTCGTGCTCCTCCAGGTAGTCGAGGAGCCGGTCGGTGACGGTGTCCACGTACGGGGTGACCACCGCGATCCGGCCGACGTCCAGGGCTCGCAGCGCGCGGATCAGCGCGCCCGAGGTGGTGACGGCGGCGGGGGCTCCCGCGTCCCGCATGGTTCTTCGGAGCTCACGCTCGCCCTCCGCGCCGTGGACGAAGCTGCCCGAGGCGCAGGCGTAGCCGACCGCGAGGGGTTCGGGGGCCATCAGGGCGCGGACCGCCTTGGTCACGCCCTTCCTCTTGCTGAGAGCGGCGGCCTGGTGGACCGTCACCGGGATGCGTACGAACGGCAGGCGGGTGATGAGCAACGAGACGTCGTCCGGCGTCCAGCGCCACAGTTCGCGGTCGAGCGCGAAGTCGTAGGGCGCGACGACGCCGACCCCGGCCTGCCAGGGGGTCAGTGTGGCCGCCGACAGTTCGACGACGTCGTGCGCCGCGGGTTGCTCGGGCAGGGCCGGATGTCCCAGGAACAGGCCGCCCGTGGCGGGGATCTCGGGTTCGGGGCCGTCCTCGTGGTCCGGTCGGTTTCCCTCGGTCCGCATCGGTCACTCACCTCCCAGTGCTGGTCCCGTTTCCGCCGGGCGCGGCCGGTGCCGCCCCGGTCCCGTCCCCTCGGGACGGGCTTCTCCGTCCGGGCGGGTCAGCGTTCGAGCCGTTCGAACAGGAGGCGCTCACCGACGCTGCCGGAGCGCCAGACGTCGTTGCAGGCCTCGGCCATGGCGGGCAGGTTCTCCACGACGGTGGCGAACACGTTGCCGGGGACCCAGCCCACGTCTCCGTTGAGCAGCAGGTTGTTGCGCCCGTAGAAGAGGGCGAGGTCGATGACGCCGGGCAGGTGCTCGATGCCCTTGTCCTCCTTGAAGGTGCGGTCGAGCATGCCCTCGTCGAAGGAGAAGTAGACGAGGTCGCCGGGGATCGGTGTGACGGTGGGGTTCTCCTGGCCCGGTTCGGGGTCGGCGAACCTCGGCACCATCGTGTAGACCTCGTTGCGCGCGTACTTGGCGTGCTGGACGGCGTCCCCCTGCGGGAGGGCGTTCCACACCGCCTCGCAGGTGCGGGGCGCGTCCTGGTCGAGCAGTTCCGCCACGCAGGAGACCCCGCGGCTGGCGAGGGTGACGGTCATGAGTCTGGGCAAGTGGTGTCCCTCCGACGGTGCTTTCGCGGTGTACCTCGTTCGGTGCCCTTCGGTCCGTTGTGAACTGTTGATTGTCGACAATCTTACGATCTACCTACCAAGATCGGCAATAGGCACCGGGACGTGCGGGTATGTCGGGAGCGTCGGTGCGGGTGGACGACACTCCGGACGGGCGCTGGGGGACTCCGCGAGACACGCCCCATAGGCCCGAAACAGCCGTTTTGTGGATTGTTGACAATCCTATGTCGGCTCCCTAGCGTTTCCCGTGCAGGGCGGAAACACCCCTCCGACGACAGGATCGGCACGTCAGAACACCGTCGCAACCGGAAAGCGCGCCCGTGAACAGTTCCACCACCCACCCGTCCGTGCCCGAACGTCCCCGACTCGTCGTGCTCCGCGGTGCGGACCTTCCACCCGGACACGAGCGCATCGACGACCACCCGGGACTCGGCGAGGTCGTCTACGCCACCGCCGACGAACTCCCGGCCAGCCTGCCCGGCGCGGACGTCCTGCTCGTGTGGGACCTGTTCACCGAGGCGCTGTCCGACTCCTGGTCCAAGGCCGACTCCCTGAAGTGGGTGCACGCGGCCACCACCGGAGTGGACAACCTGATGTTCCCCGGGCTGGTCGAGAGCGACGTCCTCGTCACCAACTCGCGCGGCGTGTTCGACGAGCACATCGCGGAGTACGTGCTGGGCCTGGTCATCTCCTTCGCCAAGGACTTCCACGGCACCTGGGACCTCCAGCGCGAACGCCGGTGGCGGCACCGCGAGACAGAGCGGGTGGCGGGTCGGCGCGCCCTCGTCGTCGGCACCGGACCCATCGGCCGCGCGATCGCCCGCAAGCTCACGGCGATGGGCATGGAGGTCCACGGCTCGGGCAGCCACGCACGCGACGGCGACCCCGACTTCGGGTCCGTGGTGGAGTCCAGCCTGGCCGAACGCGGCACCGACGGCGGACGCACCCTGTTCGGCGAGCTCACCGAGGCCGACTACGTGATCGTCGCCGCGCCGCTCACCGAGTCCACCCGGGGCCTGGTCGACCGGACCTTCCTCGACCTGATGAAACCCACCGCGCGGCTGATCAACATCGCGCGCGGCCCCATCGTCGTCCAGTCCGACCTGGTCGTCGCCCTGGACCGGGGCGTGATCGCCGGCGCGGCACTGGACGTCTTCGAACGGGAACCGCTCAAGGCCATCAACCCGCTCTGGGGGCTGCCCGGCTCCGTCGTGTCGCCGCACATGTCCGGTGACGTCGTCGGCTGGCGGGAGGACCTGGTGGAGCTGTTCCTGGACAACCTCGCCCGTTACCTGGACGGGCGGGGACCGCGCAACGCCGTGGACAAGAGCCGGGGCTACGTACCCGGCTGACCCCCGCGTGACTTGGGAGGCTGATGTGACGATCCGTTCCGACCGGGCCGGGACCGATGACGCTGGTGCGGCCGCCGGTGCGGCCGAAGGCTCCGCCGGGGCCGCCCCGGGGGCCGCGCGCGGCGTCCCGACGGCGCGCGCGGGTCAGCCCGTGACACCGGCCGACCTGTCCGCCGAGGAGCTCCTCCGCGCCTACTCCAGCGGGGAGCTCTCCCCGGTGGAGGCGGTGGACTCGGTCCTCGAACGCATCGAGCAGGACAACCCCGCTCTGAACGCGTTCTGCCTGGTCCGCCCCGAGGAGGCGCGCGAGGCGGCACGCGCCTCCGCCGAGCGGTGGCGGCGCGGAGAACCCGAGGGCCGGTTGGACGGGGTGCCCGCCTCGGTCAAGGACATCCACCTGACCAAGGGGTGGCCCACCCTCAAGGGGTCGGTCACCTCCTCGCAGGAGGGTCCGTGGGACGAGGACTCCCCGGTGGTGGCGCGGATGCGCGAGCAGGGGGCGGTGTTCGTCGGCAAGACCACCACCCCCGAGCTGGCCTGGAAGGGCGTCACCGACAACCCGCTCACCGGCATCACGCGCAACCCGTGGGACCTGTCCACCACGCCCGGCGGCTCCAGCGGGGGTTCGGCGGCGGCGGTGGCGGCCGGGATGGGCCCGTTGTCCACCGGGACGGACGGGGGCGGTTCCATCCGCATCCCGGCGAGCTTCACCGGCATCTGCGGGATCAAGCCCACCTGGGGCCTGGTGCCGCACTTCCCGGCGAGCCCGTTCGGGTCGCTGGCGCACACCGGCCCGATGACCAGGACCGTGGGCGACATGGCGCTCATGCTGGACGTCGTCTCCGGGTTCGACTCCCGGGACTGGATGGCCATGCCCACGCCGGGGCCCGGCCTCGCCGAGGCGGGGCGCGGCACCGACCCGGAGGAGCTGGTCCGGGGGCTGCGGATCGCCTACAGCCCCACCCTGGGCGGGCAGAGCGTGGATCCGGAGGTGGCCCGCGCGGTCGCTGAGGCGGTGCGCGTGTTCGCGTCGCTGGGCGCCGACGTGGAGGAGGCCGACCCCGATCTTCCGGACTCCCTGGAGGAGTTCCACGTGCTCTGGTACTCGGGCGCCGCCAAGGCCACCGACCGGCTCAGCGACCGGGACCGGGACCTCCAGGACCCGGGGCTGCGGGAGATCATCGAGGAGGGCAATACCTACTCGGCTCAGGACTACCTGACGGCCATGGCGCTGCGGATGGCGATGGGTGCCCGGATGGGGCGCTTCCACGAGACCTACGACCTCCTGCTGACGCCCACCATGCCGATCGTGGCCTTCGAGGCCGGGCTGGAGTCGCCGCCGGAGCTGTCCGGGAAGCGGTGGACCTCCTGGGCCGGGTTCAGCTACCCGTTCAACATGACCCAGCAGCCCGCCGCGAGCATCCCCTGCGGGTTCAGCGGGTCCGGGCTGCCGATCGGCCTCCAGGTGGTGGGCCCCCGGCACTCCGACGAGCGCGTGCTCCGGGCCTGCCGCGCCTTCGAGCTCGCCCGCCCCTGGGCGGGTCGACGTCCGTGACGCGCGGGCTCCGGGCCCCGGGCGCGGGGGCCCGGGGCCCGGGCGCGGGGGCCGGAGCCGGGTGACGAGATGGTGACGATGCGGCGACGGTGGCCACACCAGCACCGGCCGTGATCTGGCGCTTTGCCCCCCGGGTCCGTCCTTTGTCCGTTTCCGGGACCTTCGCCCGGGGAGTTCGGTGCCTTAAGACCCCCGCCGCACCCCCCGCAGGCGTTAACGTCTTCCTCGGAGTGGTGTCATGCGCGTACGGACACGAGACGAGGGAGGTCCGCGATGATCGACGGTGGAGCCGAGGGTGCCCGGAAGCCGATCAGGGTCTTCCTCGTCGACGACCACGAGGTGGTCCGGCGCGGTGTGGCCTCGCTGCTGGAGACCGAGGACGACATGACCGTCGTGGGTGAGGCCGGGACCGCCGAACAGGCGCTGTCGCGTATCCCCGTGGTCCTGCCCGACGTCGCCGTGCTCGACGTGCGCCTGCCGGGCGGCTCCGGGGTGCAGGTGTGCCGGGAGATCCGGTCCGACCACCCCCAGATCGCCTGCCTGATGCTCACGTCCTTCGCGGACGAGGACGCCCTGTACGACGCCGTCATGGCCGGGGCCGCCGGGTACGTGCTCAAGCAGATCCACGGCGCCGACCTGGTCGGCGCGGTGCGCACGGTCGCCGCGGGCGGCTCCCTGCTGGACTCGGGCAGCACCGGCGCGATGCTGGAGCGGCTGCGCGGCGCCCAGGCCGAGCCGGACCCGCTGGCGGAGCTGACCCCGCAGGAGCGTCAGATCCTCGACCTCATCGGTGAGGGCATGACCAACCGGCAGATCGGTGAGCGGCTGTACCTGGCCGAGAAGACCGTCAAGAACTACGTCTCGGCGCTGCTGGCGAAGCTGGACCTCAAGCGGCGGACCCAGGCGGCGGTGCTCGTCGCGGAGCTGCGCGGCCGCCGCTACTGACTCAGCCGTTCCGCCCGGCGGCGAAGGCCGCCGCGAACCCCCGCTCACCGAGCGCCGAACGCGCCCTGGCGGTGGCGCGGTCGACGTCGCCCCGCTCTCCCGGGGGCAGCGGGGCGCCCACCGACGCGCGGAGCGCGGCCGCGTTCCCCAGCAGGGTCGCCGCGCGTACGTGCTCCCCGGCGAGGGCGTACGCGCCCGCCAGTCCCTCCAGGGCGAGCGCCACCGACCTCGGGTCTCCCATGGTCCGCGCGCTGGCCTCCCCCTGCCGGTGCAGGGTGAGGGCGGTCTCGGCGTCACCGCGCAGCTCGGCCACGAAGCCGAGTTCCGCGAGGATCAGCGCCACCCCCGGTTCCCCCTCCCTGCTGCGGTTCCACTCCAGCCAGTGGTCGAGGTGCCGTTCGGCGTCGTCGAGCCGCCCCCGCCGCCGCGCCGCGAAGGCCAGGCCCATCTCCGCGAACTGCTCCTCCTGTCTGCTGGTCCGCTCCGCCGCGATCCGCCGTGCCCGTTCGTGCAGCTCGTCGGCCTCCTCCAGGTCCCCGGCGAGCAGGGCCAACCGCCCCAGGGCCGCCAGCCGGTAGGAGACCTCGGGCCAGAGCCCGAGTTCCTCGGCGTCGCGGAGCCCGTCCCGCCGCAGCCGGGCGGCCTCGGTGTAGTCTCCGGCGATCTCGGCCAGGTCGGCCAGGACCGCGGTGCTCCGCAGCCGTCCCCAGCCGTCACCGATCTCCTCGAACAGTGCCAGGCTCCGCGTACCGGCCCTCCGGGCGGCCTCGATGTCCCCGCGCAGGAGCGCGGGCGAGGCCAGCGTGACGAGCGCGGCCGCCACTCCCCAGCGGTCGTCCTCGGCGCGGGACTCGGCCAGCGCCGCCAGCACCCGTTCCTCACGGATGCGCTGCTCCCCGTAGCCGTACTGGGCGTAGGCCATGAACCACCTCGCCCGCGCGGCCCGCACCCCGTGGGCGTCGAACCGTTCCAGCACCTCGCGGGAGCGGCCGACGGGGTCCACGTCGTCACCGAGCAGCATCCCGATGCCGGTCCGCCAGGCCGTCGTCTCCACCCTGAGCGGGTCGTCGTCGCGCACCTCGGAGCCGCCGCGCCCGTGGGAGAGCGCGAGGGTCAGCGACCTCCGCGCCTCACCGAGACGGCCCCGGAGGAACCAGTACCAGACCAGGGCGTTGGCCAGCCTCAGGCCGTCGCGCGAGCCACCCGCGTGCTGGAGGGCGGCACGGAGGTTGCCCGCCTCCGCGTCCAGCCGCGCCAGCCAGTCGCGCTGGTCGCGCCCCCGCAGGTCGGCGCGTTCCGCGAGGCCGAGGTAGTGGGCGAGGTGCCGGTCGCGCACGCGCTCCAGCTCCCCTGCGGCCACCATGCGCTCGACGCAGTAGGCCGCCACCGACTCCAGCAGCCGGTAGCGCCCGTCCCGGTGCACGACCAGCGAGCGGTCCACCAGTCGTCCCAGCAGCTCCAGGACGTCGGCCGGGTCCACGCCCGCCCCGGAGCACAGCTCCTCGGCGGCGCTCAGCGTGCAGCCGTCGGCGTGTGCCGCCAGACGCCGCAGCACCACGCGTTCGGGGTCGGTCAGGGGCTCCCAGCTCCACTCGATCATCGCGCGCAGGGTCCGCTGCCGCGCGGGCGCGTCCCGCCTGCCCGAGGTCAGGAGCCGGAACCGGTCGTCCAGGCGCGCGGCGAGTTCGGCCACGTCCACGGACCGGACCCGGGTGGCGGCCAGTTCCAGGGCGAGCGGCACGCCGTCCAGCCGTCGGCAGATCGCCTCCACGTGGGCCCGGTTCTCCTCGGTGAGGGTGAACCGGGGTTCGGCCGCCGCCGCGCGCTCGACGAACATCCGCGCCGCGCCGTCCGCGTCGAGCGGCGGGACGGTCCACAGCAGCTCTCCGGCGGTGGCGAGGCGTTCCTGGCTGGTCGCCAACACGTGCAGGCCGGGCACCGCGCCGAGGAGCCCGGCGGCCACCTCCGCCGCCGCGCCCACCACGTGTTCGCAGTTGTCCAGCACGACCAGCGTCCGCCCGCCGCGCAGCGCGGCCGCCAGCCGGGCGGTCCCCGGCTCGGACGCGGAGTCCCCGTCCCGGGGCCCGTCCTGCCGTACTCCCAGGGTCGCCGCCACCGTGTCGGCCACCTCCTCGGGCCCGCTCCCGGACGGCAGACCGGCCAGCTCGACCAGCCACACCCCGTCCGTGAACCGCCCACCGAGGGTGTGGGCCACCTCCACCGCCAGCCGGGTCTTGCCCACCCCGCCCGGTCCGGTGAGCGTCACCATCCGACCGGTGCCCAGCAACGCGCGGATCTGCGTCACCGCCTCCGCCCGGCCGACCAGCTCCGTGAGACGGGCCGGGAGGTTGCCGCGTTCCGCCGTGCGGCGCGGCGCCGCACGCAACGCGGGGTCCTGCCGGAGGACGGCCGCGTGCACGGCGGTGAGTTCCGGGCCGGGGTCGACGCCGAGTTCGTCGCGCAGCCGCGCGCGGACGTCGCCGTAGCCCTCCAGGGCCTCGCTCTGCCTTCCGGAGCCGTACAGCGCGCGGATGTGGGCGGCGCGGAGCCGTTCCCGGAGCGGGTGCGCCGCGACCAGTTCGGACAGTTCGCCCGCCACCAGCCCGTGCTCCCCGAGGTCGAGGCGCGTCTCGGCCAGCTCCTCCGCCGCGACCAGCCGCAGCTCCGCCAGCCGACGGGCCTCCGCGAGGGCGAACCCCGCGTCCTCGAAGCCGGAGAACGCCTCCCCGCGCCAGAGCGCCAGGGCGTCGGCCAGCCCCTCCGCGCGCTCACGGTCGGTCAGCTTCCGCGCGTGCGCCACCGTCGCCTCGAACCGGTCCGCGTCCACCTCGTCCGCGCCGACCCTCAGCCGGTACCCGAACGGGCCGAACAGCACGGCGCCCGCGTCACCCAGCGCGCGCCGCAGCCGCGACACCTTCCCCTGCAACGCCCCGGCGGGATCGGCCGGAAGGTGCTCCCCCCAGAGGTCGTCGACGAGCCGGTCGGCCGCGACCGGTCGACCGCGATGAACCAGCAGGTCCGCCAGGAGGGCGCGGACCTTCGCCTCGGCCACCCGGACGGGCCGCTGGTCGTGGGTCCACACCGTGAGCGGACCGAGCACCCCGAAACGCATTCACGCAGACTAACCGGCCGACCGGCGGAGGGCGGGCGGGCGCCCTCGGGGCGGCGCGCGGGTCCCGCCCGGGTGGCGGCCGACCGGCAGCGGACCGACGGCCGACCGACAGCGCCCCCGGGCACCGTGGGAACCACCGCACGACGAGAGGAACACCCATGAGCACCACCCAGTCCCCCGTCACCGTGATCGGCCTCGGCCCGATGGGCGAGGCGCTGGCCAGCGCGTTCGTGGAGGCCGGACACCCCACGACCGTCTGGAACCGCACCGCGTCCAAGGCCGACGCGGTCGTCGCGAAGGGCGCCGTCCTCGCGGCGTCCCCCGCCGAGGCCGTCGCAGCCAGCCCGCTGGTGGTCGTCTGCGTCCTCGACTACGACGCTTCGGACGCGATCCTCCTGCCGATCGCGGACACGTTGAGGGGGCGCACCCTCGTCAACCTCACCGCCGACACCCCGGACCGCTCCCGCGCCGCCTCCGCCTGGGCCGCCCAGCACGGCATCGACTACGTCGACGGCGCGGTGATGTCGCCCACCTTCACCATCGGCACCCCCTCCGCCGTCGTGCTCTACAGCGGATCCGAGGAGGTCTACCGCGCCCACGAGGGAACCCTGGCCGCGATCAACGGTTCGCACACCCACCTGGGCGCCGACCACGGCCGCGCCGCCGGCTACGACCTGGCGCTGCTCGACATCTTCTGGACCTCGATGTCCGGGCTCGCGCACGCGTTCGCGCTGGCGAAGGCTGAAGGGGTGGAGGCGGCGGACTTCGCCCCCTTCGCCCAGGGCATCATCGGGATCCTGCCCGAGTCCGTGACCGACATGGCGGGCAAGCTCGACCGGGGCTCGTTCCCGGCGGACGGCTCCGGCGTCCTCTCCAACACGACCACGATGAAGCACATCGTCCACGCCGCCCGGGACCGGTCGATGGACCCGGGCCCGCTCGGGGCCGTCCTCCCGTTCGCGCGGGCGGTCGTGGACGCGGGCCACGGCGGCGACAACTTCGCCCGCCTCGCCGTGCACTACCTGGAGGGCCGTTCCTGACCGCGACGGGACGGGCCGAGGCGAAGCGGAGGCCCCCAGGGGCACGGCTCGGCCTCCGGGCCCCGGGCGGGCCCCTCCGGTGCGGAGGGGCCCGCCCCTCGTCGCCCGCCGACCTGGGATCATGAAGATCTCCTCACGTCCGTTTCATGCGGACGCCTCCTTCACAGGGGAAGCTCGTGTCATGAGATCACCTCTGGTGCCGCTGGCGGTCGGGGCGCTGACAGTCGTCGCCGTCTCGGTCGCCGCCCTGCTGTGGGCGCTGTTCCTGCGCGACCCCGACCCCGGGCTCGCCTCCGAGGTGGTGCTCGGCGAGTCCCCCGAGGCCGCCGCCTCCGCCGACCCCGACGACGGCGTGGTCAGCCCTCCTCCCCCGGTCACCGACCGGGACGGGGACGGCTCCGAGGACCCCTCTCCGGAGCCCTCGACCGAGCCCTCGCCCAGTCCCTCACCCGAGCCGCCGACCGGCTTCCCCTTCGACTGTCTCGACGGGGGTTCCGGCCACGAGACCTGGGGTGAGGAACAGTGGGAGCTCTGGTGGGAGTCCTGCATGGACACGCGGTACGAGAACGGGGACGACGACGATGACGACTGACCGCCAGCGGGGGGCGGACGGTGAGGGGACCGACCCCGGACCCGCCGCCGACCCCGACGCCACCACCGTCCACGTCCCGCCGGGCCGGTCCAGACCCGAGGACCCGGCGTACGACGCGCCGCCCCCGGGAGCCCCCTCCTCGGGCGGCACCTCCGTGTTCCCGACCCTCGTGCTGCGCGGCCCGCAGCCCGAGCTTCCCCAGCGGCGCCGGGTCCCCGCCCGGCTGCTCATCATGGCCTGGGTGGTCCTGCTCATGGCCGCCGTCCTCGTGCTGGTCAACGTGGTCACGTGGAGCGCGCTGACCGCCCGGACCGACGAGCGGGTCGACCGCGCTCTGGACCAGGAGATCGCGGAGTTCCAGGAGTTCGCGGCGGTCGGGGTCGACCCCGGCACCGGCACCGCCTTCACCGACGTCTCCACCCTCATCCGGGTCCACCTGGAGCGCCAGTTCCCCGAGGACTCCGAGATCCTCTTCGGCTGGGTCGACGAGCCCGAGTCGGGCGCCACGGGCGCCGAGGGAACGGCCTCACGCGGGAACCGGGGCTCGGCCGAGACCGTCACCGGCCGCATCCGGCAGGGGCAGGAGCCCCCGTACGATCTCTCCGCGGACCCCGCGATGGTCGAGGCGGTCCTGGGCACCCCCGACGCCCGAGGGGTCCTGGACACCCCCGCCGGTCCGGTCGAGTGGGAGAAGATCCGCGCGCTGCCCCCGGAGGGCGACGGGGGCCCGGCGGGCTGGTTCGTGATCGGCTACTTCACCGCGTACGACGACGACACCTCCGCCGGGACCATGGGCACCCTCGCCCTGGTCAGCGCGGTCGGGCTGCTCGCCGCCGCCACCGCCGCCTGGTGGGTGGCGGGCCGCATCCTGGCCCCCGTGCGGCTGGTCCGGCAGACCGCCGCGCAGATCTCCGAGGAGGACCTCTCCCAGCGGATCGAGGTGTCCGGGCGGGACGACATCGCGGCCCTCGCCGAGCAGTTCAACAGCATGCTGGACCGGTTGGAGGGCGCCTTCACCGAGCAGCGCAGGTTCGTCGACGACGCCGGGCACGAGCTGCGCACCCCCATCACGATCGTGCGCGGCCACCTGGAGCTCATGGGCGACGACCCCGAGGAGCGCCGAGAGGTGGTCCGGCTGGTCACCGACGAGCTCGACCGGATGGGCCGCATCGTGGAGGACCTGCTGCTGCTCGCCAAGGCCCAGCAGCCCGACTTCGTCCGCTCCGAGCCCGTCTCCCTGGCCGAGCTCACCAGCGACATCGACGCCAAGGTGCGCCAGCTCGGAGACCGCGACTGGCGGCTGGAGTCGCTGGCGGAGGAGACCGTGCGCCTGGACCCCCAGCGCGTCACCCAGGCGATGGTGCAGCTGGCGGCCAACGCCGTGCGGCACACCGCCCCCGGGTCCACCCTGCGCACCGGTTCGCGGGTCAGCGACTCCGAGGTGCGCCTGTGGGTGGCCGACCAGGGCCCCGGCATCCCCGCCGTGGAGCACGGCCGGATCTTCGAGCGCTTCTCCCGGGGCGGCCGCACCGAGCGCGGCGACCGGGGCGCCGGGCTCGGCCTGGCCATCGTCCGCGCCATCGCGGAGGCGCACCACGGCCGGGTGGACCTGGTCTCGGCGCCCGGGGCGGGCTCCACCTTCACCCTCGTCATCCCCCTGACCCCCGGCCGCGTCGGAAGGGAACACCTGTGAGCCGAGTACTCATCGTCGAGGACGAGGAGCGGATCGCCTCCTTCGTCCAGAAGGGGCTGACCGCCAGCGGGTTCACCACCACGGTGGTGGGCACCGGGGCGGAGGCGGTCGACTACGCCGTCACCGGTGGCTTCGACCTCATGCTGCTGGACCTCGGGCTGCCGGACACCGACGGGTTCGACGTCCTCCGCAGGGTGCGCGCCCTGGGAGTGGACGTGCCCGTGGTGATCCTGACCGCCCGGGACGGCGTCCGGGACACCGTGACGGGCCTGGAGATCGGTGCGGACGACTACGTCACCAAGCCGTTCCGGTTCGAGGAGCTGCTGGCGAGGGTCCGGCTGCGGATGCGCACGGAGCGCGCCCCGGACCTGACGGTGCTGCACGCGGGCGGGCTCCGCCTGGACCTGCGGACCCGCCGGGTGGCGGTGGGCGAGGACTCGGTGGACCTCACGGCCCGCGAGTTCGCGCTGCTGGAGCTGCTCATGCGGCACCAGGGGCAGGTGATGACCCGCCAGCAGATGCTGTCGCACGTGTGGGGTTACGACTACGACCCCGGGTCGAACGTGGTGGACGTGTTCGTGCGCGCGCTGCGCCGCAAGGTGGGCCCGGAACGCATCCTCACGGTGCGGGGCATGGGGTACCGGCTGACCGGCTGACCAGTCGAGGCGCCCTCCCCGGGGGCCGACCGGCCGAGCACCTGGGCCGGTCGGCCCCCGCGTGTCCGGGACCGGACGCCCGTGCGGCGGCCGCCTCCGAAACATGAGGGTTCCCTCATGCGGCGCTCATGATCGCCTCACCGCGGCTGCCCACCATGGTCGACATGTTCTGGTTCGCACTTGCGGTCGACCTGACCGCGATCACGTTGTTGTCCTACGTCCTCTACTTCCGCAGGCACGGCCGGCGGGACCTGGTGCTCGCCTACGTGGCGCTCAACGTCGGCATCTTCGCGGTCGTGTCGATGCTGGCCCAGCAGGAGGTCGGCCTGGCGGTCGGCTTCGGGCTCTTCGGCGTCCTGTCGATCCTGCGCCTGCGCTCGGACCTCATCAGCCAGGGGGAGATCGGCTACTACTTCATCGCGATCGCCCTCGGCCTGGTGAACGCGGTGGCCGCTCCGGCACCGTGGCTGCTGCTGGGACTGAACGCCCTCCTGCTGTCCTCCCTGTACGTGGCCGGGCACCCGAAGCTGCTGGCCCGCACCCAGCGCCGGGTCATGACCCTGGACGTGGTGCACGAGGACCCGACGGCGCTCCGGCAGGACCTGGAGCGGCGACTGCGCGGCCGGGTGCGGCACGTGGACGTCACCGAGGTGGACTACGTACGCGACCTCATGGTGGTGGACGTGCGCTTCCAGGAACCGAAGCCGACCGAGGTCCCGGGGCGGCCCGCCGGACGCCAGCCGCTGGCCTCCATGTGGGGTGGGCGTTGAGAACCCCCTCCCCCACCCCCGTCCTCTCCCCCGCCACGGCGCCGTCCGGGCTGGACCGGCTGCACCCGGTCTCCCTGGCGGAGATCAACGAACGCGCCGCCCTCGTCACCCGCACCTGCCGCAAGTACCTGCTCCCCGCCGACCTGGTGCCCGCCCTCTTCGACGGCGCGGAGGACGCGTTCGGGGTCCTGGAGATCGACGGACGGACGTCGTTCCTGTACTCGTCCACCTATCTGGACACCCCGGATCTGCGGACCTTCCACGACCACCGCCAGGGGCGGCGGCTGCGCTACAAGGTGCGCACCCGCTCCTACGTGGACACCGGCACGACGATGTTCGAGGTGAAGCTGAAGGGGGCGCGCGGGATCACCGACAAGGTGCGCGTCGAACTGCCCCCGGGCTCCCCCGTGGACCGTCTGACCTGGCGGACCCGTGACTTCCTCGACCGCTCGCTGAGCCGGTGTCGGCTCGCTCCCCCGGACGTCCTGCGGCCCTCCGCCGTGACCGACTACCGGCGGACCACCGTCGTGGCCCTGTCCGGCGAGGAGCGGGTGACGATCGACCACGGCCTGGTGGGTTACCGGGGCGACTGGGAGGTGCGGATGCGCCCGAACGTGGTGCTGCTGGAGGTCAAGACCCGGGGCGGGCTGACCACCACCGAGCGGCGGCTGCACGCGCTCGGGGTGCGGGAGGCCCGGTTCAGCAAGTACGCGGCCGCGCTGGCCGCCCTCGAACCGGACCTGCGCGGCAACCGCTGGCACCGGGCGATGGGCCACTGCATGGACCACCCCTCCCGTGTGCGGCCTCCGAAGGACGCGGTGGCGGGCGACTGACCGACCGGTACCGGGTGTTTCACGTGAAACAGCGGGCCCCCGTCTCGCACCCGCCCCGACGGGTCGCGCGGAGCGACCGCCGCCCCGTAACCGGTCGGGGCGGCGGTCTGGTTGCGCGGGCCCTCTCCCGCTACAAGAGGGAGTCCGCGGCACCCACAATGGTGACACCCGGTTCCCCGCAGGTCCAGACCGGCAGGGGTTCCACTCTTCGGTCGGGGCCGTTCCGACCGCTCCCGGTCAGTCCGTGGGACGCAGGTCCAGACGCCGGAGCAGTTGGGCGTTGAGCGCCACGATGATCGTGGACAGGCTCATCAGCACCGCACCCACCGCCGGGGCGAGCACGATGCCGACCGGGGCCAGCACCCCGGCGGCCAGCGGGACCGCCGCCACGTTGTACCCGGCGGCCCAGACCAGGTTCTGGACCATCTTCCGGTACCCCGCCCGGGACAGCTTCCGGACCGACACCACACCGCGCGGGTCGTCGGAGGCCAACACCACTCCGGCGGACTCGATGGCCACGTCGGTCCCGGCGCCGATGGCGACACCCACGTCCGCCCGGGCCAGGGCGGGGGCGTCGTTCACCCCGTCACCAACCATGGCGACCCGGTGGCCCCGCTCCTGGAGGTCCCGGACCACCGCGTCCTTCTGGTCCGGCAGCACCTGCGCGAACACCTCGTCCAGGCCGAGCTCGGTGGCGACGGCGTCGGCGACGTTGCGGGCGTCACCGGTCACCATCGCCACACGTACCCCCTGCTCCTGGAGCTGACGGACGGCCGAGGCGGACTCGGGGCGTACCTCGTCGGCCAGGGAGAGCGCCCCGACCACGGAGCCGTCCACCACCAGGTGCAGGACGGTGGCGCCCCGGTCGCGCCAGAACCCGGTGCGTTCGGCCAGGTCGACGGGTTCCGTGACGCCCAGGGACTCCAGGAGCGCGGGCCCGCCCACCTGGACCTCGGCACCGTCCACGACCGCCCGGACGCCGTGTCCGGTCAGGGAACGGAAGTCCGTGGCCCCGGGCACCGGCCCCCGCTCCCGGGCGGCCCGGACGATCGCCCTGGCCAGCGGGTGCTCGGAGTCGGCCTCGACCGCCCCGGCCAGGGCCAGGACCCGTTCGTCGGTCCACCCGTCGACGGCGGCGGAGTCACCGACCGCCGGGGCGCCCCTGGTCAGGGTTCCGGTCTTGTCGAAGAGCACGGTGTCCACGAGCCGGGTGCGCTCCAGTGACAGCCGGTCCTTGACGAGGATGCCGTTGCGCGCCGACAGGGTCGTGGAGATCGCGATGACCAGCGGGATCGCCAGCCCCAGCGCGTGGGGGCAGGCGATGACCAGCACGGTGACGGTCCGTTCGACGGCCTGGCTGCCCTCCCCGAGGACCACTCCCCACACGGCCGCGGTGACCACGGCGGCGGCGAGGGCGAACCAGAACAGCAGCGCGGCCGCGCGGTCGGCCAGCGCCTGCGACCGCGACTTCGACTCCTGGGCCTCGCTGACCAGGCGTTGGATCCCCGCGAGGGTGGTGTCGTCACCGACCGCGTCCACCCTGATCCGCAGGGAGGAGTCGGTGGCGACCGTCCCGGCGACCACCCGGTCGTCCTCGGCACGGGTGACGGTACGGGACTCGCCGGTGATCATGGACTCGTCCACGGCGGCGGATCCCTGGACGACCGTGCCGTCGGCGGGGACCCGCCCACCGGAGCGGACCAGGACGGTGTCGCCGGTGCGAAGATCGGCGGCGGGGACCTCCTCGACCCCGCCGTCGGAGCCGACCCGTTCGGCGCGGTCCGGCAGCAGGGCGGCCAGGGCCTCCAACGCCCCGGAGGCCTGCCCGAGGGCGCGCATCTCCAGCCAGTGGCCGAGGAGCATCACCACGACCAGCAGGACCAGCTCCCACCAGAAGTCGAGCTCCATGCCAACCACCCCGAAGGTGGAGAGCAGGCTCGCGACGAAGGCGACGGAGATCGCCATCGCGACCAGGGTCATCATCCCGGGCCTGCGTTCGCGCAGCTCACCGGGGACACCGGCGAGGAACGGCCAGCCGCCGTAGAGGAAGACCACGGTGCCCAGGAGTGGCGGCACCCAGGTGAGGGCCTGCGGGACGTCGTAGCCGAGCCACCCGGAGATCATGTGGCTGGTGAACACCACGGGCACGCTCAGGAGCAGGCTCCACCAGAACCGGGCGCGGAACATCGCGGCGTGGTCCCCGTGTCCGCCGTGACCACTGTGGCCCCCGTGGCCCCCGTGACCGCTGTGGCCCCCGTGACCACCGTGGTCACCATGGTCCTTGGCGGCGCCGTGGTCCCCGTGACCGGTGTGATCCGCGTGGCTACCGTGACGCGCACGGTCCCCGTGGTCACGGTGCTCACCGTGGTCGGCGCGCCCCTCGTGCGCCCCGCCGTCGTCGTCGCCTTGCTGACCTGTCGTCATGTCGACCCCTCTCCTGCTCCGACCCTGCACGCCCGGGGCCTCCGAACCACGGAGGTCCGCGTCGTACGCGCGTCTCGCACCAACGCATATACCCCTTGGGGGTATTCCGAAGCGGGTCCGAACACGAAGAACACCCGCCGAGCGTCTCGACGGGTGTTCCTGCCGGACCCCTGCGGGCCGGAGCGGGCTAGGCCGTGTTTTTGTGGATGCTTTCGCCGGTGGCTGGCGGAGCCGCCATCGATGCGAGCGGCCGCCAGGCAATCTCTCGCAAGACGATGAGCGAAGCTGCCCCTACTGTGCGCTGCTACGCGAGCTCCGCAGCCTCGCACAGCGGGGGCCCGCCCGGGTTTGGCTGTCCGAGCTTCATCGGCGCGCCGAGAGGCAGCCTGGCAACGCGAGCGCGGAATGATCCAAAAAACACGGCCTAGGTGGCGGTCTCGGTCTCCCGGCCGTACCAGGGCCACCACTGCACGGTGTGGCCGTGCGGGATCATCCGGTCCAGGCGGATCGTGAGTCTGAGCGCGAACCCGCCCGCGATCATCCCGGCCAGCAGGTCCGTGAACCAGTGGAAGTGCAGGTAGATCGAGACTGTCGACTGGAGGAGCGCGATGCCCACGATGCAGTAGGCCAACCGCCTGATGATGTGGGGGCGCGCCGCGCCGAACCGGATGATGAGGAACAGCACCAGGCCGTAGATGAGGATCGCGTTGGCCCCGTGCCCGGAGGGGAAGGCGACGTTGCCCGCCCCCGCGAAGAAGTCCGGGTCGTAGTACTTGGCGTGACCCCGGTTGAACAGCAGCTTCATCACGGAGACCAGGGACATCATCCCGAAGACGCCGCCCGCCCCCAGGATGATCGGCCGCCAGCTGCGGTGCCAGTAGGCCAGCTGGAGCGTGGTGACGCCCAGGACCGGCAGGGCCACGTAACGCGAGGCCACGTTGTCCGGCCAGAAGATCAGCGGCTCGCGCAGCGTGTCCCAGTAGGGCCGGGGCAGCTCGTTGAGGAGGTTGTCGACCGGGTGCAGCGGCCCCGCGGCCAGCATCGTCATGACGATGAGCGCCACGAAGAGCATGATCGCGATGCGGTCGGAGGCCAGCCCCCACGCGATCTCGCTCACACTCGGCCACCTGACCGCGCGCACGACGGGCGGCCCCGGCGCGAGCTCCTTGCTCGGCACCACGGGGATCGGGCCGCTGTAGGGTCCGGGTTCCGGCTTGCGCCGCTCCGGTTCGTGTGGCGTCGTGGACTGTCTGGACCGCGCGTGCCGGGTCCGCGAAGGTTGCGTCATGTGCTCAGTGCTGTCTCACACGTCGTGGGCTCGCCTGTGGCACTGCTTGAGGCGTGGGGGACGGGCTAGCCGCGGTTGTTGGGACTGATCCTGACGTCCCCGGGGGCCGACACGGAGTGTGGGACGTACCGGGGGCTTACCCCTCACACCCCGTTCGACGGTCGAACCTTCGGACTGGTTCACGGTGGTCGTGACCGGTCGCCGGGCAGGCTCGACGTCCAGGGAACGGAACTGGTCGACAGTGGCGTCTGTGTGGGCGCTCGTTACCGCGATTGCTTCGGTCAGCGCAGGTCAGGGCGCTCTCGTCGGGCCATCACCGTGACGTGGGTAACTCTCCGTACGGCTTTGGGTGGATATTGCCAACACGCGAGCCTACCCGGACAGTCGCCCTCATTGGTGGTTTCCCGGGCCAAGTGTGACCCTTCCACCTCGGACTTTGCCGGAAGCCCACGTCGACGACCGGCGCGCTTCACCCGCACGCGACCGGTTCGTGAGGGTTCCGTTAGCACTTCGAGGCCGACCGTCCGGCGGACACGTGCGCGTGTGGCACCCTTCAAGGAGCTTGTCAGACGCTGGAGTGTGTCGGCACGTGTGCTGGTCGCGCACGGGTCGGAAGACGGAAGGGCCCTGGATGGTCGACCTCCCACAGTTGCCGGAGGACCCCTCGAAGCTGGCCCGTGAGCCGCTGAGGGAACAGATCCGGCAGGTACTGGTCGAGGGTCTGCTGTCCGGCCGCTGGCAGCCCGGAGAACGCATCGTGGAACGCAGGATCGCCACGGAGCTGAAGGTCAGCCAGGCGCCGGTCCGCGAGGCGCTCCGCGAGCTGGAGACGCTGCGCCTCATCGAGACCGTGCCGAACAAGGGGGCCCGGGTCAGGGCCTTCGGAGTCCAGGACATGGCGGAGATCTACCCCGTCCGCGCCGGTCTAGAGCTGGTCGCCGCACAGTTGGCCGCGCCGCGCCTCGCCGAGGACCCCTCCGTCCTGGAACGCGAGGTGGAGGCGCTCCAGCGCGCCACGGCCGAGGGGAACGTCACCGAGCAGATCCGGCACAGCGTGGAGTTCCACCGCGAGGTCGTGCGGGCGGCGGACAACAGCGTGCTGCTGCACACCTGGGAGTCCCTGGGGGTCGAGGTGTGGACGGCGCTGTCGGTGCGCTGGCTCAACATGGAGCTGCACGCCAAGGCCGCCGACCACGCGCAGATCACACGGGCCTTCCGCGAGGGCGATCCCGCCGTGGGGCAGATGCTCAGCGACCACGTCATGAACTACGTCGAGGCGGCGCTCCGGACCCACGAGGGCAGTCGCTAGGCCCCGGGAGGCGGGGCTTCCACGCCCCTCCCCTCCCTTCCCACCTGGGCGGCTCCTGCCGTCACCTGGTGGTTTGCACCGAACTCCGGGTTTCTGTCCTAAAGTTGTATTGATCGATCATCGATCAGACCGTAGAGTGTGCGCGACGCACGTCACACCACACACGCGCGTGCCCCCTGGTGGCACGGGGTTGTTCATCCGGCCGGTGAACGAACTCGGCCGACCTCCCGGCGGATGCTTACCGCACCCCAGACCGGGAAGCAATGCCGTCAAGGGTCGCGGCGCGACAACTGCACACGTGACCCCGATTCGCTTCGCGTCCGCACCCGGGCCCCGCCAGGCCCGACCGGACGCGCCCCGCAACAGCCACAGTGTCGCCGCCGATGAGCCCGGCGGCGGCACGCGCCGGGACCACGCCTGACAGCGGGGTCCGGGCGGGCCGCGTCTCCGACCCACAGGACGGATGCGCGCGGCCTCCGCGCACGTAGAAAGGCACACCATGGCTGACACGGCCAAGCCGAAGGGCGGCACCGCCCGGGCCTCCGCGTCCCGGCGCCGGACCCGGAAGGACTCCGGCATCGGCAACGAGAAGCCGGAGACCCTCCTCGACTACTACCGCCAGATGCTCTTCATCCGACGCTTCGAGGAGCGCACCGGACAGGCCTACACCCAGGCCCGCGTCGGCGGTTACTGCCACCTCAACCTCGGCGAGGAAGCCACCGTCGTCGGTCTGATGACCGCCCTCCAGGAGCGCGACTACCTGTTCACGAACTACCGTGACCACGGGTACGCGATCGGCAAGGGCATGGACCCCAAGCGGGTCATGGCCGAGCTCTACGGACGCGTCGACGGCGTGTCCAAGGGCTGGGGCGGCTCCATGCACATGTACGACACCGAGACCCGCATGCTCGGCGGCTACGGCATCGTCGGCGGCCAGCTCCCCCTGGCCACCGGTGCGGCGCTCGCCGTCACCTACCGCGGCGGCGACGAGGTCGTCATGTGCCAGATGGGCGACGGCACCACCAACATCGGCGCCTGGCACGAGTCCCTCAACATCGCCAAGCTGTGGAACCTGCCGGTCGTCTTCGTGGTGATCAACAACTTCACCGGCATGGGCACCACCGTGGAGATGTCCTCCGCCGAGCCCGAGCTCTACAAGCGCGGCGCCGCCTTCCGCATCGAGGGTGAGCGCGTCGACGGCCGTGACGTCCTGGCCGTCCGCGACACCGCCACCCGCCTGGTCGAGCGCGCCCGCGAGGAGCAGACCCCGTTCCTGCTGGAGGCCTGGAGCTACCGGCAGAAGGGCCACTCCGTCGTGGACCCGGCCAAGTACCGCACCGACGAGCAGCGCGAGTCGGCCCGGGCCGAGGAGAACGACCCGATCGTGATCTTCGACGCCCAGCTGGCCAAGGCCGGGATCCTCACCGACGACCTGCGCGACGAGATCGCCGCCTCGGTCAAGGCCGAGGTCACCGAGGCCGCCGACTTCGCGGAGAACAGCCCGAAGCCGGACGTTTCCACGCTCTTCGACTACACCTACGCCACCCCGGTGCCGAACGAGTCGCGGCGTATGCCCGCCGACCCGGTGTTCGCGGAATAGGAAGGAACCACTCACATGTCCGTGATCACCTATCGCCAGGCCCTGCGCGACACCCTGCGCGCCGAGATGGTGCGTGACGAGAACGTCCTCGTGATCGGCGAGGAGATCGGCGTCTTCGAGGGCTCCTACAAGATCACCGAGGGGCTCCTCAAGGAGTTCGGCCCCCGCCGGGTCAAGGACACCCCCATCGCCGAGGAGGGCTTCGTCGGCGCCGCCGTCGGCGCCGCCATGCTGGGCCTGCGCCCGGTCGTGGAGCTCATGACGATCAACTTCTCGCTGATCGCCATCGACCAGATCATCAACCACGCCGCCAAGATCTACGGGATGTTCGGCGGCCAGACCAGCGTCCCGCTGGTCATCCGCACCCCCGGCGGCGGCGGTCAGCAGCTCGGCGCGACGCACTCGCAGAACATCGAGCTGTTCTACTCCTTCATCCCCGGCCTCAAGGTGATGGCTCCCAGCACCCCGGCCGAGGCCTCCTCGATGCTGCGCGCCGCGATCCGCGACGACGACCCGGTCCTGTTCCTGGAGAACCTGGGCCTGTACAACTCCAAGGGTGAGGTACCCGAGGACTACGCGGAGCCGGAGAACGACAACGTCGCCACCATCGGCCGTGCCGCCGTGACCCGCGAGGGCAGCGACATCACGCTGATCGGCTACTCCCGGATGGCGATGGTCGCCACCCAGGTGGCCGAGAAGCTGGCCGAGGAGGACATCAGCGTCGAGGTCGTGAACCTGCGCAGCCTGCGTCCCCTCGACCGGCAGACCTTCGTGGACTCGGTCAAGAAGACCGGTGCCGCGGTGATCTGTGAGGACGACTGGCTCACCTACGGCATCGGCGCGGAGATCGCCGCGTCGATCCAGGAGGGGGCCTTCGACTACCTGGACGCCCCCGTGCGCCGGGTGGCCATGGCCGAGGTCCCCATGCCGTACGCCAAGCCGCTGGAGACCGCCGCCCTGCCGTCGGTCGAGTCGATCAGCACCGCGATCAAGGAAACCCTGAGCGCCGTCGGCAAACGGGTCGGGTAGAGGGAGTAGTCAATGAGCGAGATCCACATGCCCCGCCTCTCCGACACCATGGAGGAGGGCGTCATCTCCACCTGGGTCAAGAAGGTGGGGGACAAGGTCGCCTCCGGTGACGTGCTGGTCGAGATCGAGACCGACAAGGCCGTCATGGAGTTCGAGGCCTACGAGGACGGTTTCCTCGTCAAGCAGAACTTCTCCGAGGGCGACACCGTCCCCATCGGTGAGGTCATCGGTTTCATCGCGGACTCCCCGGACGCGGTGCCCGAGGAAGCGGCCGCGCCCGCCGCCCCGGCCACCGAGGCCCCCAAGGAGGAGCCGCAGGAGGAGGCCGCCGCCGCGCCCGCCCCCGTCGCCGACGAGCCCGCCGGTGAGCGCCCCCGGACCTCTCCCCTGGCCCGCAGGCTGGCCAAGGAGTACGGCCTGGACATCACGAAGATCCAGGGCTCCGGCCCCAAGGGTCGGATCGTGCGCGCCGACATCGAGGCCGCCAAGGACGGGTCCGCCGCCCAGGCGACCCCGGCCGCCCCCGCGCCGAGCGCCCCGGCGCCCGCCGCCCAGGCCGCCCCGACCCAGGACGAGGTCCGGGGTTCCGAGGAGGTCAAGACCAGCAACGTGCGCAAGGTGATCGCGCGCCGTCTGACCGAGAGCAAGCAGACGGTCCCGCACTTCTACCTGCGCCGCTCGATCGACGCCGAGGCCCTCAAGGCCTTCCGGGGCCAGATCAACGAGCAGCTGTCCAGCACGGGCGTGAAGGTCAGCTTCAACGACCTGATCGTGAAGGCGTGCGCCACCGCGCTCAAGCTGCACCCGGAGGTCAACACCTCCTGGATCAACGACACCCTGGTCCAGCACCACCGGACCAACGTCGGCGTGGCCGTCGCCGTGGACGCCGGGCTGGTCGTGCCGGTGCTGCACGACACCGACAAGGCGACCCTGTCCGAGATCTCCACGCGCACGCGTGAGCTCGCGGGCAAGGCCCGGGACAACAAGCTGAAGCCGCAGGAGATGAGCGGCGGTACCTTCAGCGTGTCCAACCTGGGCATGTTCGGTATCGACAGCTTCTCCGCCGTGATCAACCCGCCGGAGGCCGCCATCCTCGCGGTCGGCGCCATGCGTCCGGAGGCCGTGGTCGTGGACGGTGAGGTGGCGGTGCGCAACCGCATCCCCCTGGAGCTGTCCGTGGACCACCGCGCGGTCGACGGTGCCGTGGGCGCCGCCTTCCTCAAGGAGCTCGCGGAGATCCTGGAAGAGCCCATGCGGATCATCCTGTAGCACCCCCGTACGCGACGCCCCGGCCCGAGTCCCCGGCCGGGGCGTCCGTCGTTCCCACGGCACGTCCGGGAACCCCTGGTCCCCGCGCCTCCGGGGGTGACGCGGTAGCGTCCGCTGCATGGCTCACGTACTGCACCTGACCGAACTCTCACGCTGGCGCGCCGACGGGGACGTCGAGGCCGACTCCCTGGGCACCGAGGGGTTCCTGCACGCCTCGCCCGACGAGGCCACCATGCTGGCGGTGGCCAACGCCTTCTACTCCGATCCCGCGGAGGCGCTGGTCGTACTCGTGGTGAACACCGAGAAGGTGGACGCCGAGGTGCGGTGGGAGGCGGCGGCGCCCGTCCCGCCGCCCGGGGTCGACGCGGACGTGCTCTTCCCCCATGTGTACGGACCGATCCCCCGACCGGCGGTGACGGGACTGCGCCGTCTGGTCCGGAACCCGGAGGGGCGGTACACGGCGCTGGAGACGGTGATGGAGCCCGGCCCCTGTTTCCAGGGCTGATCCCACGTCGACGCGTCGACATGGGAACTTGTCCACAGGCTGTGGACAATGCGAAGGGCCCCGGGATCACCCGGGGCCCTTCGTCGTGCGGTCAGGCGTTGCCGAGTCCGGTCTGGTCGGGCGGGATGTTGCTGTGCTGCCCGACGCTCCCCGGGACGGTGTGCCGAGCCCGGCCCTTGTCGATGCCGAGGAAGCGGTTGAGGTGCCCCTTCCTGCCGACCACGAACCAGGCGACCGCGCCGAACAGGGGAAACCACAGGATGAAGATGACCCAGAGGAGCTTGCCCCCGCCGGTGGTGTCCCCGTTGGCCAGGGTCGAGATGACGGCGGCGATCACCAGCACGGCGATGGCGAGGAACAGGAGGAGGAAGAGGACACCGGTGATGCCGCTCAACCAGGCGAAGGTGCGTTCGCCGCTGTCCATCTGCGACAGGCTCACTCGATCAGCGAGCTCCGACAGGTTCGTGATCATGTCTCCCCCAAGCAAGAAGTGACTCCCTAGTCACATAGCGTAGTATTTCGTGGCGGCCAGTCACGCACATTCCGACGCTTTCGGGCGTTTCCCCTCATCGGCCCACGCACCTCCGAATCCGTGGTTTCGCAGGGTTCCGAGCCGACTACTTTCGGGTAGCGCCCCCCACCGGGCTTCCCCACTGCTTTACTGGAAACATGGGCGAGCTTCGGCGAACTGGCAGGTCCACTCCCTCCCTCCGGCCCGGGGCCGGCACCGGCGACGGTGCCCGCACGGCCACCCGTGACCAGCGATCCGCGCGTCCGGCCAGAGCCACCCCTCCGAGCAGGGGCGCGGCAGAGGCCGGGTGAGCGGTGTCCAGGCAACCCCGCTACCTGTGGCTGGCCGAACAACTCCGAGAACCGATCCTCAACGGCGAGATCACCCCGGGCACCCGACTTCCGTCCCGCACCCGCCTGGCCCGCTCCTACCGGGTCAGCGAACAGATCTCCCGCACCGCTCTGCGCCTCCTGGTCACCGAGGGCCTGGTCGAGGCCAGGCCCGGCTCCGGGTACTTCGTGCGGACCGTCCCGGAGACCTTCCGGCTCTCCCGGACCGACGCCACCTCCGGCTCCGGCCTGGGACAACTCAGCCGTGAGCGGGTCAGCACCGAGCAGGAGCGGTGCACGGCCCCGCTGAGCACCAGACTCCGGCTGCGCGACGGCGACCCGGTGTACCGCACCACCTCGCGGGGGCTCTCCTCCGACCGCCCGGTCACCCTGCACCGGTCCTGGGAACCGGCGATCCTCACCGCCGGAACCCTGCGCACCCCCTTCGACGCCACCGAGACCGGCACCCTGGAACGGCTGGGCGCCGCGGGGTTCCCCGTGGACCGGGTCGTGGAGGAGGTGGGGGTCCGCGCGCTGCGAGACTCCGAGGCCGTACTCCTGGACTCCGCCCCGGGCGTACCGGTCCTGGTGGTCGAACGCACCCACTACTGCGGCGACCGCCCGGTCGAGACCTCCGACCTCATCGGCTCGGTCGAGCAGTGTCGACTTCTCTACAAGTTGTCCCTGGCCCGGCCACGGAGCCGCCGGTAGGCACGCCGAAGGGCGGTGGCCCGTTCCGCAGGGGAACGGGCCACCGCCCTCGGTGCGGCCTCAGGCCTGGGTGAACTCCTTGGCGACGACCTCCGCGATCTGCGCGGTGTTCAGCGCCGCGCCCTTGCGCAGGTTGTCCCCGCACAGGAAGAGGTCGAGCGACTTCGGGTCGTCGATCGACTGCCGGATGCGGCCGACCCAGGTCGGGTCGGTGCCCACGACGTCGTTCGGGGTCGGGAACTCGCCCTTGGCGGGGTCGTCCACGACCTTGACGCCCTCGGCGCCGGCCAGCAGCTTGCGGGCGTCGTCGGCGGCGACCTCGCTGTCGAAGGACGCGTGGACCACCAGCGAGTGGGTGGTGATGACCGGCACGCGCACGCAGGTCGCGGAGACCTTCAGGTCCGGCAGCCCCAGGATCTTGCGGGACTCGTTGCGGACCTTCAGCTCCTCGGACGACCAGCCGTCGTCCTTGAGCGAACCCGCCCAGGGCACGACGTTGTAGGCCAGCGGCGCCGGGAAGGGGCCGAGCTCGTCGACGGCCGCGCGCATGTCACCCGAGCTGTCACCGAGGGTGCGGTCACCGCCCGCCTTGGCCATCTGGTCGCGCAGGACGTCGATGCCCTCCTGGCCGGCTCCGGAGGCGGCCTGGTAGGAGGAGACCACCAGCTCCCTGACGCCGTAGGTCCGGTGCAGCGCACCGATCGCCACGATCATCGAGAGGGTGGTGCAGTTCGGGTTCGAGATGATGCCGCGCGGGCGGTTGCGCACCTGGTCCGCGTTGACCTCGGGAACCACCAGCGGGACGTCGGAGTCCAGGCGGAACGCGCCGGAGTTGTCGACGGCCACCGCGCCACGGGCCGCGGCGATCGGCGCCCACTCCTTGGACACCTCGTCCGGCACGTCGAACATGGCGACGTCCACGCCGTCGAAGACCTCGGGGGCCAGCGCCTGCACGACGACGTCCTCGCCGCGCACGCTCAGGACCTTGCCCGCGCTGCGCGCGGAGGCGACCAGCCGGATCTCGCCCCACACGTTCTCACGCTGGGTGAGGATGTCGAGCATGACGGTGCCGACGGCGCCGGTGGCACCGACGATGGCCAGGGTGGGAAGACGGTTGCTCATCGGCCGGTACCTCCGTAGACGACAGCCTCGACCTGGTCGGCGTCGAGCTGGAACTCGCTGTGCGCGGCCTGGACCGCCGCGTCGACCTGGTCCTCCTCGACGATGACCGAGATGCGGATCTCCGAGGTGGAGATCATCTCGACGTTGGTGCCGGAGGAGGCGATCGCGTCGAAGAACCGCGCGGTGACGCCCGGGTACGAGCGCATGCCCGCACCGATCAGGGAGACCTTGCCGATCTTGTCGTCGTAGCGCAGGGAGTCGTAGCCGACCTTCTCCTGGACCTTCTTCAGGGCGCCGACCGCCTCCTTGCCGAAGTCCTTGGGGACGGTGAACGAGATGTCCGTGCGGGAGGTGGAGACCGCCGACACGTTCTGCACGATCATGTCGATGTTGATCTCGGCGTCCGCGAGCGACTTGAAGATCGTCGCGGCCTCACCGACCTTGTCGGGGACGCCGACGACGGTGATCTTGGCTTCGCTCCGGTCGTGGGAGACCCCGGAGATGATCGGCTGTTCCATGCCTTCGCTTTCCTCGACTTCCGAGACGATCCACGTCCCGGGCTTCTGGCTGAACGACGAACGGACGTGCAGGGGAATGTTGTACTGGCGCGCGTACTCGACGCAGCGCAGGTGCAGGATCTTCGTGCCGCTGGCGGCCATCTCCAGCATCTCCTCGTAGGAGATCTGCGGGATGCGCTGCGCGGAGGGAACGACGCGCGGGTCGGCGGTGAACACGCCGTCCACGTCGCTGTAGATCTCGCAGGCGTCGGCGTTCAGCGCGCCAGCGAGAGCGACGGCGGTGGTGTCGGAACCGCCACGGCCCAGGGAGGTGATGTCCTTGGTGTCCTGGGAGACGCCCTGGAACCCGGCCACGATGCAGATCGAGCCCTCGCCGATGGCCTCCTGGATACGGCCGGGGGTCACGTCGATGATCTTGGCGTTGCCGTGCAACGACGTGGTGATGACCCCGGCCTGGGAGCCGGTGAAGGAACGGGCCTCGTAGCCCAGGTTCTCGATGGCCATCGCCACGAGGGCCATCGACATGCGCTCACCCGCGGTGACGAGCATGTCGAGCTCGCGGGCGGGGGGCATCGGGGAGACCTGTTCGGCCAGGTCCAGCAGTTCGTCGGTCGTGTCGCCCATGGCCGAGACCACGACCACGACGTCATGTCCCGCCTTTTTCTGAGCCACGATCCTTTGGGCTACTCGCTTGATGGCTTCCGCGTCAGCCACGGAAGACCCACCGTACTTCTGCACGATTAGGGCCACGATCGATGCTCCTGAGGAGTTGGGATCAAGACAATGAACAACAAAGTGTAGCCAGCGACGACCAAGGCACCCCTTCCGACCTGCGGAGGGGAGGGCGTGGCGTCTTGACACACCGGCGATCGGGTTACCCGCCAGAGCGGAGGTTACTCATATTTCCGCCCGATTACGGCGAAGTGTGAGCTAGAACTCGAGGCTGCGGCGGCCCTCGAAGGCACGCCCCAGAGTGACCTCGTCGGCGTACTCGAGGTCGCCGCCGACGGGGAGTCCGCTGGCGAGCCGGGTGACTTTCAGGCCCATGGGTTTGACCAGCCGCGCCAGGTAGGTCGCGGTGGCCTCCCCTTCCAGGTTCGGGTCGGTCGCCAGGATCAGCTCGGTGATCTGGCCGTCGGCCAGACGGGTCATGAGCTCCTTGACCCGGAGGTCGTCGGGGCCCACTCCCTCGATGGGGCTGATGGCGCCCCCGAGCACGTGGTAGCGCCCGCGGAACTCGCGGGTGCGTTCGATGGCGACGACGTCCTTGGACTCCTCGACGACGCAGATGACGGCGGCGTCGCGGCGGGCGTCACGGCAGATGCGGCACTCGGTCTCCTCTGCGACGTTGCCGCAGATCGAGCAGAAGCGCACCCGCTCCTTGACCTCGACGAGTGAGTTGACCAGGCGCTTGACGTCCGCGTGTTCCGCGGACAGCAGGTGGAAGGCGATGCGTTGCGCGCTCTTCGGACCGACGCCGGGCAGTCGCCCCAGCTCGTCGATCAGATTCTGAACCGCGCCCTCGTACATGCCTACCCACTCGGTCGGAACCGGGCAGGGGCCCGGTGGGGCCACTCCTGCCCCTCCCCCCACCGTATCGGGGGGCGGTGACCTCTCGCGACCGTCCCCCGACCGCGTCGCCGAAAAGCCGCGCGGCGGTCCGTCGCCGCTCCCGTACCGACGGGCGGTACGGGAGCGGCGGCACGGCGACCGTGAGGTCTCCGGGAACCCGCGCGGGCCCCGGAGGCACCTGAGGCTAGAAGCCGGGGAGGCCGGGCATGCCGCCGGGCATCCCGCCGCCGCCCAGGCCCTCGGCCAGCGGGCCCATCTTCTCCTGCTGGAGGCGCTCGACCTGGGCCTCGGCGTCACGGATGGCCGCCAGGACCAGGTCCGCGACGGTCTGCGCGGTCTCCTCCGCGTCGGTGGGGTCCACCGCCTTCGGGTCGACGGTGATGTCCTCGACCTGGCCCCGCCCGCTCAGCTTGACCTTGACCAGGCCGCCGCCGGAGGTGCCCACGACCTCGGCCTCCTCCAGGGCCTGCTGGGCCTGTGCCAGCTGCTGCTGCATCTGCTGGGCCTGCTGGAGCAGGGCCTGCATGTCCATTCCGCCAGGGTTCACGGCCGTCTCCTCGCCACACACGTGGTGCTGTTCATAGCTTCGTGTCACTTGCCTGTGAGGGTAACCGGTCCGACCGGGGCACCCCGGCCACGTCCGTCGGCGCCCCCGCCGCGCGCACCGGCGGCCCGGTCACCCGCGGCGGCCCCGGAGCCGTTCGCCCGGACGTCGGGCGGGGAGACGCGGGAGTCCTCGATCACCTGGTCCAGGGCCTCGCGGGTGCGCTCCAGCCCCCGGATCGCCCCGGTGACCCGGTCCCGTTCGCGCCGGAGCCAGTCGAGCAGGTCCGGGGCGGGCTCGCCGCGCTCCCGCGCGTACACGCAGGGCAGCAGCTCACGGATCACCTCGGTCGAGAGCCCGGCCCCCAGCAGGCACTGGACGCGGTCCACCCGCTCCACGGCGTCCTCGCCGTACTCGCGGTGCCCGCCCGCGGTGCGTGTCGAGGCGAGCAGGCCACGCTCCTCGTAGTAGCGCAGCGAACGGGGGCTCACCCCGCTCCGCGCGGACAGCTCTCCGATGCGCACGGGCGCCTCCCGTCGTCTCCTGTGACCCTGGCCACGAACGCTTGAACCTCACACGGGTGTCAGATTCTACGCTCCTCGCATGGACACCGCGAAGACCCACGGAAACCCGCTCCTGGACCCCTACGACCTCGGGTCGCTGCACCTGCCCAACCGGGTGGTCATGGCCCCGATGACCCGTCTGCGCGCCGACCGGAACGGCGTGCCCGGCGACCTCATGGCCACCTACTACGCCCAGCGAGCCAGCGCGGGCCTGATCGTCTCCGAGGGGATCTCGCCCAGCGTCGACGGCCAGCAGTACCTCACCGAACCGGGCCTGTACTCGGAGGCGCAGGTCGAGGGGTGGCGGCGGGTCACCGACGCCGTGCACGCCTCGGGCGGACGCGTCTTCGCCCAGATCATGCACGCCGGGCGAGGCGGCCACCCGGCCAACCGCCCCGACGGCGGGACCCCGGGCGCCCCCTCGGTCGTTCCGCGAACGGACCCCGTCCACAGGCTGGACGGCAAGGTGGCTCCGGTCGCCCCACGCGCGCTGACCCTCCGGGAGATCGGCCGTACCGTGGCCGCGTACGCCGAGGCGGCGCGCGCGGCGGTGCGGGCCGGGTTCGACGGGGTCGAGATCCACGGGGCCAACGGGTACCTGCCGCACCAGTTCCTGGCTGACAACACCAACCAGCGCACGGACGCGTACGGCGGCGGGGTCACCGGGCGGATCCGGTTCCCCGTGGAGGTCACCGAGGCGGTCGCGGACGCCGTCGGCGCGGACCGGGTGGGGCTGCGGCTCTCCCCCGGCAACAGCCAGTTCGAGATGGTGGAACGCGACCCCGCCCCGGTCTACCGGGAGCTGCTGCGCCAGGTGGCTCCGCTCGGCCTCGCCTACCTGCACGTCACCGCCGACCCGGTGCACCCCGCGCTGGCAGAGGCTCGGCGGGACTGGCCCGGAACGCTGGTGGGCAACACCGGGGAGCACGAGGCGACCACCCCGGAGAGCGCCGCCGCGCTCGTGGCCGGAGGGCGCGCCGACCTCGTGTCGGTGGGCCGCCCCTACATCTCCAACCCGGACGTGGTGGAGCGGCTCGCGGCCGGGGTGCCGTGGTCGGTGATCAGGGAGAGGAACTTCCACTACACGTCCGGTCCCCGGGGCTACGTGGACTACCCCACGCACGACCAGGCGGACACGCGTCGGGACAACGCGCGCTTGGTCGCACCGTTGACCTGATTTCACCAGGCAAGGGAGCGAAGAGTAGCGCACGAGTCACTCTGGGTTGAAAGGATGTTCGACGGGGCTGGTCGGCCGCTCCGGCGGCCGCGCCCCGACCGAGACAGCCGGACCACCAGGGGACTGAGGACGTGTTGACCGCCAGAGAGCGCAACTCGGCTCTGATCGAGGCGATAATCGCGGACGGCACGCTGACCGACGCCGCACTCGTCGACGCCTTCCGCTCCGTGCCCCGCCACCTGTTCATCCCGGAGCACGGCGCGCTCGCGGCGAACGGCAGCGCCCTGGACGCCTCCGGGAACCCGGACCGCTGGTTGGCCGCCGTCTACGCGGACGACGCCATCGTCACCCGGGTCGAGGGTCCGGAGGTGGCGGCACGGCACGGAGACGGCCGGGGCCCGGCCACCTCGTGCAGTTCCGCGCCCACGGTGCTCGCGCGCATGCTGGAGCTGGCCGGGCTCGCGAACGGGCAGCGGGTGCTGGAGGTCGGCACGGGGACGGGATGGAACACGGCGCTGCTCGCCCACCGGCTCGGTGACGGCGCGGTGACCTCGCTGGAGATCGACGAACGACTGCTCGGCGCGGCCCGGGGCGCGCTCCACGACGCGGGCCTCTCCCCCGACACACGCCTGGCCGACGGGTACGGCGGGTACGCGGAGGCGGCACCCTTCGACCGGATCGTCAGCGCGTGCGGGGTGCGCCGCGTGCCCGGCGCCTGGCTGGAGCAGCTCACCGACGACGGACTGGTCGTGTGCCCGTGGGGACTGTTGGAGAGCGCCGGGGTGCTCATGCGCCTCGAACGGACCGAGACGGTGGCGGGGACGTCCGGGGCCAGGGCGGTGGGCCGGTTCCACGGGGGCGTGGGTTTCGTGCCGCTGCGCACCCCGTACACGTCTCCCCGCCCGGCCCGGGACGCCGGTCAGCAGCCGGACGAGTACCGGCTCACCCAGGTCGACCCCGTCGCACCGATGCTCGCCTTCGCCTCGGCCTTCGCGGTCTCGGTGATGGTCCCCGACTGGCGGATGCGGCGGCGGTGGATCGGCACGGGCTCGGGCATGTGGCTGTGCGACGTGCGGGGGGACTCGTGGGTGCGGGTCTACCCCTACGGCACCTCGTGGATGATCGAGCAGGGTGGCCCCAGGAGCATCTGGGACGAGGTGGAGGAGGCCCTCGCCACCTGGTCCGACCTGGGGAAACCCGGGCCGGACCAGTTCGGCCTCGTGGTGGGAGCCGACGGCGGGCAGCGGGTGTGGTTGGACACACCGGACGGGCGGTCCTGGCCGACCGGTTCGACCTGAGCCGGGTCGGCCCTCCGCCGTTCCCTCAGGCGGGGGGGCCGACGCCGAGCGGTCACGCCTGGCCTTCGGCGTCCCCGGTCTCGGGGGTGGAGTGCTTCTCGCGGAGCCTGCGCAGGAGTTCCTGCTTCTGCTCACGCGCGGTGGCGCTGGGCCCGCCCTTGCCCCCGCCCTGGCCGCCACGGAGCGTGGAACGGGAGACGGTGGTGCGCTGACCACCCATCCCGAGGAGGTTGTCACTGTTCTTGGCCATGCCGTTGACTCCTCTCGTCATCAGGCAGCGAGACGCATCGTCTCGTCTTAGCCGTCACCCCTGATGCTACCCGTGCCAAGACGATACGTCTCGTCATTTTGGAGCGTTACCGTGGAGACATGGCCGACAACACCGATGAACAGAGCCGACGGGCCCCGGACCCCCGCCGCCGCAGCCAGCGCGCGCAGAACGCCATCGTCGACGCCGCCGAGGAGCTGCTGGGTGAGGTCGGCTACTCCAGACTCACCATGGAGGCCATCGCCGCCCGCGCCCGGGTGGGCAAGCAGACCATCTACCGCTGGTGGCCGTCCAAGGCCGCCGTCGTCTTCGAGGTCTTCACCCGGCTGACCGGAGCCGAGGCCGGGCAACCGCTGCCCGACACCGGCGACCTCGCCGCCGACCTCAAGACCGTACTCCGCGCCACCATCGACGAGTTCAACGACCCCGCGACGGACCGGACCACCCGGGCCTTCACCGCGGAGGTCCAACACGACGAGGAGTTCGCCCGAGCCGTCACCGAACAGCTCGTCCGACCCAACGGAGAGGCGGTCAAGGAACGGCTGCGCTCCGGACAGGCCGCCGGGCAGCTCGCCACGGACGTCGACCTCGACCTCGTCGTGGAGCTGCTCAACGGCCCCGTCAACCACCGGTGGCTGCTGCGCACCGCGCCGATCACCCACGAGTACGCGGACCGGCTCGTGGACACCGTCCTGCGGGGACTGCGCCCCTGACCAGCCCCCGGCCTAGCTCTCGCCGCCGTGCTCGATCTCCTCGAGCAGCTTGCCGCCGAGCTCGGTCTCGATGAGCGCGGCACCACCACCTGGGGAAACCGAGGCACCGGCGGAACCTCCCGTGTTCCCCTGGGGCTTCGGGGCGGGACCGGCGGGCGCCGGACGGCTCGGCTCGGGCGCCCGCTCCGGAGCACGCTGGGCGGGGCGGCCGAAGCCGCCGTCGTCCGGCGGCGGGGCCGAGGCACCGTCCTCGTAGGGGTCGGGCGGCGGCTCCTGGAGACCGGTGACGATACGGTCCGGCGGCGGTCCAGCCGCCACGTCGGGTCGCGGGGCCTCCGGTGCGGGGGCCGGTTCGGGCCGGGAGACCGGGGGCGGCGCGTCCCAACCGGGGGGCTCGCCCTCCGCCTTCGGGGAGGGCGCCGGGGCCGGTGCGGGTTCGGCCCGACGCTGGGGGGAGGCCTGCGCCGCCCCACCACTGGCGGGGGCCACCCGGACCTCGATCCCGAGGACCTGCTGAATGGCACCGGCCACCACCTGGTCGCTGCCGCTGTTGCTGAACCCCTTGGCCTCGTTGGGCTTGTTGAAGCGCAGCAGCACGCTGTTGCCCTCGACCCCGACCGGCTGGACGTCGCCGCCGGCCAGCACCATCCAGGTGAACCGGCGGCGACCCTTGACCGCCTCCAGGATCTGGGGCCAGGCGCCCTGGACCCGACCCAGGTCGAGCCCGCCGCCACCGGCGGGGGCCTGACGCTGCGGGGCCGGTTGGGGGGCGCCGCGCGGCGGGGCGTCCCAGCCAGCGGGCTCGCCGGTCGCGGCCCGGGAGGTCCGGGGGGCCTGCGGCGCCGGGCTCGGAGCGGGTTCGGGAGCACTGGCGCGCGCGGGTGCCTCGGGAGCGGGTTCGGGTGCGGCCTGCGGCGCGGGGGCCGGAGCTGCCTGCGGCACTGGCGCTGGCGCGGGTGCGGGCGCGGGTGCCACCGGCGCGGGAGCGGCCGGGGCCACCGCACCGGAGGCCAGCCGACGCTCCATCTGCTCCACACGGGCCAGCAGCGCCGTGCCCTGGTCACCGTCGGTGGCGGGCAGCAGGATGCGGGAGCACATGAGCTCCAGCAGCAGCCGAGGCGCGGTCGCGCCGCGCATCTCGGTCAGCCCCTGGTTGAGGATCTCGGCGGACCGGGACAGCGTGGCCGGGCCCAACCTGGCGGCCTGGTCCTTCATCTGCTCCACGGACTCCGGCGAGACGTTCACCAGGCCCTTGTCCAGGGCGTCCGGCACGGCCGCCAGGACCACGAGGTCACGGAAGCGCTCCAGCAGGTCCGTGGTGAAACGACGCGGGTCGTGCCCGCCCTCCACGACCCGGTCCACCAGACCGAACGCGGCGGCCCCGTCGCGGGCGCCCAGGGCGTCGACCATCTCCCCGAGCAGGCTGGAGTCCGTGTAGCCGAGCAGGGAGACGGCGCCCTCACGGGTGATGCCGCCCTCGTCCGAACCGGCAATGAGCTGGTCCAGGACCGAGAGGGTGTCACGGGCCGAACCGGCGCCCGCGCGCACGACCAGCGGCAGCGCGGACGGGTCGTAGGCGACCTCCTCCTGCTTGAGGAGGTCCTCCATGAGCTCCCTGAGGGTGCTCGGCGGGATGAGCCGGAAGGGGTAGTGGTGGGTCCGCGAGCGGATCGTGCCGATGACCTTCTCGGGTTCGGTCGTGGCGAACACGAACTTCAGGTGCGGCGGGGGTTCCTCCACCAGCTTGAGGAGCGCGTTGAAACCCTCGCGGGTCACCATGTGCGCCTCGTCGATGATGTAGATCTTGTAGCGCGAGTTGACCGGCGAGAAGAACGCGCGTTCCCGCAGGTCGCGGGCGTCGTCGACACCACCGTGGGAGGCGGCGTCGATCTCGATCACGTCGATGCTGCCGCCGCCGTCGGGAGCGAGCGCCACGCAGGAGTCGCAGGTGCCGCACGGGTCGGGGGTCGGACCCTGCTCACAGTTGAGGGAGCGGGCCAGGATGCGCGCGCTGGTGGTCTTGCCGCAGCCGCGCGGGCCGCTGAAGAGATAGGCGTGGTTGATACGTCCGCTGCGCAACGCCTGGCGCAGCGGGTCGGTCACGTGTTCCTGACCGCGCACCTCACCGAACGTCGCGGGACGGTACTTGCGGTACAGCGCGATGCTCACGGTGTGATCACTCCCCTGTGTCCCTGCCTCGGTCCCATTCAACCCGCTGGCGGAGACAACTCGCACCTGGTCGGGGAAACCGGGAGGGGGCGGCGCTGGGGCGAGGTACCCCCGGAAACAAGAAAGGACCCCCCGCGCACCCGCCAGAGCCCACTTATCCTTGCTGCCTTCCGGCCCTGGGGAGGTTCGTAGGGTGACGCCGCACGAGGGGTCTGCCCCGAGTGTATCCGAACCCGGGACCCCCGCAACCCGCGCCGGGCCCCTCCTCCGGGCGGCCCGAAAGCCGTTCGAAGCAGTGTCGCGAAGCCTGTAGAGTTGTCCACGGAGGATTCGCCTAGTGGCCTAGGGCGCACGCTTGGAAAGCGTGTTGAGGGCAACCTCTCAGGGGTTCGAATCCCCTATCCTCCGCCACAGGAGCGAGGGCCCCGACCGGGAGACCGGTCGGGGCCTTCGTCGTTTCCACGCTCCCCGGCTCAGCCCACACGCCGGGCGACGACCCTCGACGCGGGCAGACGCCCCGCCTTCGAGGTACCCGTCATCCGGTCGCCGTCGACGGTCAGCGCGAAGACGAGATCGAGCCGCAGGGGTCGGGTGACCGCCTGCCGCCACGTGAGCAGGTCACCTTCCAGAGTGAGGCCGACCAGCTCGCCCGGCTCCTCCCCCTCGTTCCAGGCGACCCCGCTGAGCTCCCCTCCCCTTTCGGTGAGGCGCATCCTCGGGCTGATCCGCCCGATCGGCGTGCTGATGGTCAGGTCCCAGGTTCCGGCAACCGACACTGTTCTTCCTTCCGGTGGTGATGGGTGGTGCGCGGGCCGGTCAGGACACGGGGACGGGCCCCTCGGCCCGCCAGACCACGCCGCGTCGTTCGTGGGCGAAGAGCCTCTCCACCGCGTGGGCGATCCGGGGTCCCAGCTCGCGTTCGAGGAGGTGGATGCCCAGGTCCAGCCCCGAGGTGACCCCGGCGGCGGTGACCAGGTCCCCGTCGTCCACGACCCTGGCGTCCACCGCCGTGGTGCCGGTGGCGTCCAACAGGTCCAGGCCCAGGTGGTGGGTGGTGGCCGCGCGGCCCTCGGTCAGCCCGGCCATGGCCAGCAGCAGGGAGCCACCGCACACGGCCGTCACGAGCGTGTCCTCCCGTGCCACGGCGGCACCGAGCAGCACCGGGAGTTCGGTGGTGAGGGCGTTTCCGAGGAGTACCGGAATCGAGTCCGGGTCGGGCTCGTCGTCCACCGTGTCCGGGTCGGGAACGCTCCCCACCGCTCCCGGCACCACGATCACGTCGGCGCGCCCGGGGTCCAGGCGCGCGGTGGCCCGGAGCGACACTCCGTTCCCGCTCGGTACCTCCCGAGCGCCCTCGGCGGAGACCAGTTCCACCGTCAGCGCGCCGCCGCTGGCGGCCCCGCCCGCGTACAGGACCTCGAACGGCGCGATCACGTCCAGCGGGTCGAACCCGTCGAACAGCACGACCTGGGCCAGCATCGTCCTCCCCCTCGTGTGGTCGGGCCTCCCCCTTTCGGAGGCCGTCGGCACGAAGCTACGGAAGGCCGGGGCGCGGTGACAGTGGCTGGACAGACACCTTCCAACGGATTCCAGCCAGTAGGCTCCCTGGCATGCACACCGTGGTGGTCACCGCCTTCGACGGAGTGATCGGCTTCGACCTGACCACGCCCGTCGAGGTGTTCTCGCGCACCCGTCTGCCCGGAGGCGGGCCCGCCTACCGGGTCCTGGTCTGCGCGCCCGAGCCGGAGGTCGGCGCCGGTCCCTTCCGCCTGCGCGCGGACCGGGGCCTGGAGGCGCTGGCCGAGGCGGACACCGTGGTCGTGCCCGGAACGGAGGACCCCCTCGCGGCCCCGTCGCCCGCCCTGCTGGACGCTCTGCGCGCCGCCGCCGCGAACGGGACCAGGATCGCCTCCATCTGCACGGGAGCCTTCGTGCTGGCCTCCACCGGTCTGCTGGACGGACTGCGGGCCACCACGCACTGGCGCGGCGCGGACGCCCTGGCCGAGCGCCATCCGGAGGTGACCGTCGACCCCGGCGTCCTCTACGTGGACAACGGGCAGTTCCTCACCTCGGCCGGGGCGGCGGCGGGGCTGGACCTCTGTCTGCACATGGTCCGCTCCGACCACGGGTCAGCGGTGGCGGCGGACACGGCACGGCTCTCGGTGACGCCCTTGGAACGCGAGGGCGGCCAGGCGCAGTTCGTCGTCCACGAGACCCCGCCCGTCCCGGACGGCGCCGCCTGGGAGCCGCTGCTGCGGTGGTTGGAGGAGAACTCGGGGCGCGATCTCACCCTGGCGGACGTCGCCGCGCACGCCGGGGTGAGCACCCGGACCCTGAGCCGCCGGTTCCGTGAGCAGACCGGGACCACGCCGCTGCGGTGGCTGTACCGGGCCCGGGTGCGTCGGGCCCAGTTCCTGTTGGAGTCCACCCGCCACTCGGTGGACCGGATCGCCGCCCAGGCGGGGTTCGGCTCCCCCACCGCGTTCCGCGAGCGGTTCCGCGCGGTGGTGGGCACGAGCCCCCAGGCCTACCGGAGGGCCTTCCAGAGCCGGGACGGTTGACTCGGCGCCATGTCGACAGGGCGATGCGTCGACGAGTCGACGGATCGGCTAGGGCCGGGGGATGTTGCGCAGGTTGGAGCGGGCGAGGTCGATCATCGACCCCACCCCGCCGCGCAGGACCGTGCGGCCCGCCGAGAGGGCGAAGCCGGTGACCTGGTCGGCGGTGATCCGGGAGGGCATCGACAGCGCGTTGGGGTCGGTGACCACGTCCACCAGCACGGGCACGTGGGCGGCCAGCGCGTCCCGCAGGGCGTCGTGGACGTCCCGGGGGTCCTCGACCCGGATCGCCCGCATACCGATGGCCTCCGCGATCCGCGAGTAGTCGACGGGCGCGTGGTCGGTCTCGAAGGCGGGCATCCCGTCCACCATCATCTCCAGCCGGACCATGCCGAGCGAGGAGTTGTTGAACACCACCGTCGTGATCGGGAGGTCGTGCTGATGGACGGTGATGAGCTCGCCGAGGAGCATGCTCAGGCCGCCGTCCCCGGACAGTGACACCACCTTGCGGTCGGGCGCGGCGTAGGCGGCGCCGACGGCGTGCGGCAGGGCGTTGGCCATGGTGCCGTGGGTGAAGGAGCCGATCACCCTGCGGCGGCCGTTCGGGGTGAGGTACCGGGCGGCCCACACGTTGTTCATGCCGGTGTCGACGGTGAAGACGGTGTCGTCCGGGGCCAGGGCGTCGAGGACGCTCGCCACGTACTCGGGGTGGATCGGGGTGTGGTGCTCGATGTTCTTCGTGTAGGCGTCCACGACCTTGGTCAGGGCGCGCTCGTGGCGACGGAGGACGTCCCTGAGGAAGGTGTCGTCCTCCTTGGACCGGACCGAGGGGCGCACCGCCCGCAGGGTCGCCGCGACGTCCCCCTGCACGCCGAGTCGGAGCGGGACACGGCGGCCGAGCCTGCGCGGGTCGTGGTCCACCTGGACCACGTTGTCCTTGGGCAGGAAGTCGTCGTAGGGGAAGTCGCACCCGAGCAGCACCGTGAGGTCGGCTTCCTGGAGGGCGTCGTAGCAGGCCCCGTAGCCGAGGAGGCCGATCATGCCGACGTCGTACGGGTTGTCGTACTGGATCCACTCCTTGCCGCGCAGTGTGTGGCCCACCGGCGCGTTGACCCGCCGGGCGAGCGCCATGACCTCCTCGTGGGCGTCGCGTACCCCGGCGCCGCAGAACAGGGCGACCGTGTCCGCCTCGTTGATCCGCCGGGCCAGTTCGCGGACGTCGTCCTCACTGGGCCAGGCGGTGGCCCGTCCGGCGGCGACGGGGCTGGTGTCGGCGGGGCCCGTCGCCCTGCGTCCGGCGATGTCGCCGGGCAGGACGAGCACGGCCACGCCGGGGGTGCCCAGGGCGTGCTGGACGGCGATCCGGGCCAGCCGGGGCATCTGGTCCGGGTGGGAGACCAGTTCGCGGAACTCGGTGACGTCACCGAAGAGCCGCTCGGGGTGGGTCTCCTGGAAGAAGCCGGTGCCGATCTGGCGCGAGGGGATGTGGGAGGCCAGCGCGAGCACGGGGGCTCCGCTGCGCTGGGCGTCGTAGAGGCCCTGCACGAGGTGGGTGTTGCCGGGGCCGCAGGACCCCGCGCAGACGGCCAGCTTCCCGTCGATCTGGGCCTGGGCCGCCGCCGCGAACGCCGCCGCCTCCTCGTTGCGGACATGCACCCACTCGATGCCGTCGGTGGTGTGGACGGCGTCCACCACCGGGTTGAGGCTGTCGCCCACGACGCCGTAGATGCGGGTCACCCCCGCCGCGACCAGGGTGCGGACCAGCTGTTCGGCGACGGTGTTCCTGCTCAAGGGACCCTCCCGGGGCACGGCGCGACCGGGGGCCGGACGTGTCGCCCCCGGCCCACGCTAGGAGCGCCCCGGCCGGAAGTGCCGGACCGCCACGCTCGTGGTCGCGGCCATGCCGAATCCGGACCGGTTCGAGGGGTTGACCCGAAGCCGGGTGGTGAACAAGGTGAATAGTCGCTTTGTTGAGTATTGTTCGCTGACACCCAGGAAAGGTGCGGGACATGAGGTTGGACGGGAATCTGCGGTACGTCGCCCTCGGGGACAGCCAGACCGAGGGGATCGGGGACGGCGACGAGGAGTCCGGGTACCGGGGGTGGGCGGACCGGTTCGCCGAGCGCCTGGCCGCGACCGGGGCGCGGGTGGACTACGCCAACCTCGCGGTGCGCGGCCGTCTGGCCCGGCAGGTGCACGAGGGCCAGCTCAAGGACGCCCTGGAGCTGCGTCCGGACGTGGCGACGGTCTTCGCCGGGGTCAACGACCTCATCCGGCCCGGGTACGACGCGGACGAGGTGGTGGGCCACCTGGAGACGATGTTCGCGGAGCTCATCGGGGTCGGCGCGCGGGTGGCCACGCTGACCTTCCCGGACATCGCCCGCATCGCCCCGCTCGCCCGACCCCTGGTGCCGCGGGTGCTGGACTTCAACGAGCGGGTCCGGGAGGCTGCTGGTCGGCACGGGGTCGCGGTGGCGGACACCGCCGCGTACGAGGTGGCCACGGACCGCCGCCTGTGGGGGGTCGACCGGCTGCACTGCTCCCCCGAGGGGCACCGGAGGATCGCCGGGGCGGTGGCGCACGCGCTCGGCATCCCGGGGAGCGACGAGAGCTGGGCCGACCCGCTGCCGGAGCGTTCGGTTCCCGGCGTGTTCCGCTCGGCCGCGTCGGAGGTGCGGTGGCTGGGGTCGTTCCTCGGCCCGTGGGTCGTGCGTCGGCTGCGGGGGCGCTCCTCCGGGGACGGCCGCACCGCAAAGCGCCCGGTCCCCCTGCCCGTGGTGGTCTGAGCCCCGGGCGGCGGTGGCCCGGGGTGCCTCGCGCTTCTTTGTGCAACTTGTTGCATAATAAAGGCGGGCCGGCAGGACACCGGCCGGAGGCACGCCGCGAGGAGAGGTCATGAGCGAGTACCCCCACCTTCTGGAACCCCTGGACCTGGGCTTCACCACCCTCAGGAACCGCGTGATCATGGGCTCCATGCACGTCGGCCTGGAGGAGGCCCCCCACGGCTTCGAGAGGATGGCCGCCTTCTACGCCGAACGCGCGCGCGGCGGCGTCGGCCTCATCGTCACCGGCGGCATCGCCCCCAACCCCGAGGGCGCCACCTTCACCGGCAGCGCCAAACTCACCAACGACGACGAGGTCGCCCAGCACCGCCTCATCACCGAGGCCGTGCACCGCGAGGGCGGCCGGATCGCCATGCAGATTCTCCACACCGGCCGCTACGCCTTCAGCGAGGAGTCCGTCTCCGCCAGCGCCCTCCAGGCCCCCATCAGCCCCTTCGTGCCGCACGCCCTCACCGAGGACGAGATCGAGCGCACCATCGAGGACTTCGCCCGCTGCGCCGAGCTCGCCCAACGCGCCGGGTACGACGGCGTCGAGGTCATGGGCTCCGAGGGCTACCTCATCAACCAGTTCATCGCGCCCGCCACCAACAAGCGCGAGGACCGTTGGGGCGGCTCCTTCGACAACCGCGTCCGCCTCCCCCTGGAGATCGTCCGCCGGGTCCGCGAGCGGGTGGGCGCGGAGTTCGTCCTCGTCTACCGGCTGTCCATGCTCGACCTCGTCCCCGACGGCTCCACCTACGACGAAGTGGTCGAACTCGGCAGGCGGATCGAGACCGCGGGCGCCGACATCATCAACACCGGCATCGGCTGGCACGAGGCCCGGGTCCCCACCATCGCCACCTCCGTGCCGCGCGGCGCCTACACGTGGATCACGCAGCGCCTCAAGAAGGAGCTGACCGTCCCGCTGGTGGCGGTCAACCGCATCAACACCCCCGAGGTCGCGGAACGGATCATCGCGGAGGGCCAGGCCGACATGGTCTCGCTGGCCCGCCCGATGCTCGCCGACGCCGCCTTCGTGGCCAAGGCCGAGGCGGGCCGGGCAGAGGAGATCAACACCTGCATCGGCTGCAACCAGGCCTGCCTGGACCACACGTTCAACCTGAAGATCACCTCGTGCCTGGTCAACCCGCGCGCCTGCCACGAGACGGAGCTGGTCCTCTCCCCCACCCGGACCCGCAGGAACGTGGCCGTGGTCGGCGCCGGCCCCGCCGGCCTCGCCTTCTCCGTCTCCGCGGCCGAGGTCGGCCACACCGTCACCCTCTTCGACGCCGCCTCGCGGATCGGCGGCCAGCTCAACATGGCCCGCCGCGTGCCCGGCAAGGAGGAGTTCGACGAGACCCTCCGCTACTTCCGCGTCCAGCTGGACAAGCGCGGCGTGGACGTGCGCCTGGACACCACCGTGACCGCCGCCGACCTCGACGGGTACGACGAGGTCGTGATCGCCACCGGCGTCACCCCGCGCACCCCCGCCATCCCGGGCGCGGACCACCCCAGCGTGGTGAGCTACGTGGACGTGCTGCGCGGCGGCGCCGAGGTCGGTGAACGGGTCGCGATCATCGGCGCGGGCGGCATCGGCTTCGATGTGGCGGAGTTCCTCACCGACGGCGGGGAGGGCGCGAGCCAGGACCCCGAGACGTTCTTCCGCCAGTGGGGCGTGGACACCGAGTACCGGGAGCGCGGCGGCCTGGGCACGGCCCAGCGGACCGCCCCGCCGCGCACCGTGCACCTGCTCCAGCGCAAGACCTCGAAGGTCGGCAAGGGCCTGGGAAAGACCACCGGCTGGATCCACCGCCTGGAGCTGCGCCACCGGGGCGTGGAGATGGTCGCGGGCGTCGACTACCGACGCATCGACGACGAGGGCCTGCACGTGACCGTGGACGGTGAGGAGCGCGTGCTCGCCGTCGACACCGTGGTGCTGTGCGCCGGTCAGGACCCGCGCCGCGACCTGGCCGACGAGCTCACCGCCGCCGGTCGCGCCGTGCACCTGATCGGCGGCGCCGACGTGGCCGCCGAACTGGACGCCAAGCGCGCCATCAAGCAGGGCACCGAGCTGGCCGCCGCCCTGTAGCCCCTACCTAGAATGCGCTCATGTCCCTGCCCCACGCGATCCTGACCGCCCTGCTGGAGAAACCCTCCTCCGGACTGGAACTCACCCGGCGCTTCGACCGCTCCATCGGGTACTTCTGGTCCGCCACCCACCAGCAGATCTACCGGGAGCTGGGCAAGCTGGAGAAGGCGGGGTTCATCCGGGCGCTGCCGACGGACTCGCCCACCCGGGGCCAGCGCAAGGAGTACGAGGTGCTGGTCCCGGGCCGGGAGGAGCTGGGGCGCTGGGTCGGCGAGCAGGAGGAGCCGCGCGCCCTCCGCGACCCGCTGATGCTGCGCCTGCGCGCGGCGGGGGTCGTGGGGGTCGGCGCCGACCTGGTCGAGGAGCTGCGCCGCCACCGTGCGCTGCACGCCGCCCGTCTGGCGGAGTACCGGGAGTTCCAGCGGCGCGACGCCGCGCGCGGGCACGGGACCGAACGGGACCGGGTCCAGGGGCTGGTGCTCCGGGGCGGCATCGACCTGGAGCTCTTCTGGGTGACCTGGCTGGACGGGGCCATCGCGGACCTGACCGGCCCCGGCCCCGAGGGCGATCCGGTCCCCTAGGCGAGCGCCCGCACGAAGCGCAGGGCGCACGAGCCGTCCGGTGTGCGCGAAGGACGGGCGCACCAAAAAGCCGCCCCCGGCTGTGCCGGGGGCGGCTGGTGGCGGTGGATGAGGGATTTGAACCCTCGAAGGGTTGCCCCTTACCCGCTTTCGAGGCGGGCGCCATCGGCCACTAGGCGAATCCACCGAGAGGTACTCTACCGGACGCGGCGCCGTGCGAAAAACCCGATCAGCAGATCCGAGCACCGGTCAGCGATGTCGCGGCTGATCAGATCGGGTGGAACGACTTCGGGACGGTGGTTCTGGCGCGGGTCCCGGACCAGGTCCCACATCGATCCCACCGCGCCCGCCTTCGCGTCGCGCGCGCCGTAGACCAACCGGTCCACCCGGGAGAGCACCGTGGCCCCGGCGCACATCACGCAGGGCTCCAGGGTGACCACGAGGGTGCACCCGGACAGGCGCCACTCGCCGTGCGCCTCGGCTGCCGCGCGCAGCGCGAGCACCTCGGCGTGGCCGGTCGGGTCTCCGGTGGCCTCGCGTTCGTTGTGGCCCCGACCGAGCACGGCGCCGTCGGGGCCGAGCACCACGGCGCCGACCGGGACGTCGTCGGTGGCCAGGGCCAGCTCGGCCTCGGCCAGGGCGGCCAGCATCGCCTCGTCGACCACGTGCCGGTCGAGTTCGGGCAGGCCGGTCACCCGGTCACAGCCTCATCGGGTCGAGGACGTCGGCGAACCCCGAACGTTCCGCGATGATCGCGATCACGTCACCGGGCAGGACGCCGCCGCCCACGGACAGGTCCGCGAGCTCGTCCTCGGTCACCCCGAGGTCGGTGAGGAGTCGCCCGTCACCGTCGGGCCGGGGATCGGGGCGGGATCCCGCGCTCTCGGCGGGCTGCGAGGCGCCGAGCCCTCCCGCCTCGGAGAGCACTCCGGCCAGCGGGTGGTCGTGCACCACCCGTCCGTCCGAGAGGTACACCCTCGGATCCGGATCCGACTCGTCCATCCGGACGACGGCGAACCACTCGTCGTCCGCGTCCACGAACAGAAGGGTCAGTTCGCTGCCCCAGTCCGTGGCGAGGTCCAGCATGAGGTCGGTGATGTCGTCGATGGCATCCACGTCACCGAGATCGACCTCAGTACCCCGCCACGTCTTGCCGTTCGGAGCGAAGACGGCTGCGAAGGTCGACACCGCGTGCCCTCCTGATCTCTACCCTGGTGGTCTTCCAGGCGTGCCCTACCCCATACCGTCCAGGACACGCTGGAAGGCCTGGGCGAATCCCAGACGCTCGGACACGCTCGCGAGGACCTCGTCCGGATACAGGTCCAGGTCGCCCGCGAGGGCGCCCAGTTCCATCTCGTCCAGGCCCAGGTCCGCGACCACGGACAGGTCACCCGCGGGCAGGACCTGGTCGAGGTCGTCGTCCTCCGGGAGGTCGATGTCCAGGTAGTCCAGGGCGTCCCGGGCCACCTGCCAGTCGACCGAGGCGGTCACGTCGGACAGGAAGAGGGAGACCTCCTCGCCGTACACCCGGACGATGATGAAGAAGTCGTCGCCGACCGACACCAGCCCGAGGGATCCGCTGATGCTCGGCTGTTGGCGCAGGGCGTGGATGAGCCCCTTGAGATCGTGTGTCAGCGCGATCGGGAGGAGGTCGACGTCCCAGTACTCCTCTTCCCTGTACGCGACGGCCGCGAAGTCACCCGAGTCGTCGTCACCATGATCGAGCACTGTCATCGTCACCCCAACCCGGACGGTGTTTCGGTGCGGACGAGAGGAGCCCGGCCCGCCCGTGCGAGTGCCATGGTAACGATCACCCTCACTGCGTCGTGGTCCCTCGTCCGCCGTGGAACGCCCTAACGCTCTCACGAGACACGGGTTCACCGCGCCCCCGTGACCGAACCCGTGCGCACCTGTTTCCCACCCGACGCCACCGGGGGAGAGCGGAAGGGGAGGCGGGGGCCGTGGGGAGCCCTGGTTCGGGTGATACGCGCGGTTAGACTCGGGCAGGCCCCTCTCCCCATCCACCGTCCCGTTATCCCAGCTCACCCGGAGAACGCTTTGGAAACCCTGGTCGTCGACCACCCCTTGGTCGCGCACAAGCTGACCACCCTGCGCGACGTGCGGACCGACTCACCGACCTTCCGGCGGCTGACGGACGAGCTGGTCACCCTGCTCGCCTACGAAGCGACCCGGGACGTCCGCGTGACAGAGGTCACCATCCAGACCCCGCTCGTGGAGGCCACCGGCACCCAGCTGACGCGCCCCACGCCGCTGGTCGTCCCGATCCTGCGCGCCGGACTCGGCATGCTCGACGGCATGACCCGTCTGCTGCCCACGGCCGAGGTCGGCTTCCTGGGCATGGCGCGCGACGAGGAGACCCTCCAGCCCGCCACCTACGCCGACCGCCTCCCCCAGGACCTGTCGGGCCGCCAGTGCTACGTGCTGGACCCGATGCTCGCCACCGGCGGAACCCTCGCCGCGGCCCTCAAACTGCTGGTGGAGCGGGGCGCCGACCACATCACCGCGATCTGTCTGCTGGTGGCGCCCGAGGGCCTGGTCGCCGTCGAGCAGAAACTGGCCGAAACCCTGCCCGACGACCACGGCGCCACGCTGCGCGTGGTGACGGCGGCAGTGGACGAGCGCCTCAACGAGGACGGCTTCATCCTCCCGGGACTGGGCGACGCGGGCGACCGTCTGTACGGCTGCTCCTGAACCAGAACCCCGCGACGCGCGGCACGAGCGCCCAACCGGATCACCGGTTGGGCGCTTTTTCGGCTCTTTTTCTGCTGGGGTGAATGAACGCCCGAAAATCGGGCATTGGTCCCATCACGCACCCTCACCCCGAGGTGTCTCCCCAGGTGGAGCTGGCTTGCCCGGAGGGCTACCGACACGGTGTTGCATTAGCCGAATTCATTTCGAGATTGGAACGTAACAGATTAGAGTGATCATGGTTCCTGACTACCCGTAACCGGGTGCACTTGCCAGGCCGAAACCACCCCACAAGGGGCTCAGCCCACTGATAACCGAACGTCGCCGCCCGTTTCCGGCGCGGCGCTCCGGCAACCCTCCAGTGGCTACTCAAAGCCCCCAGCCGTACACGCGCCGTGCTGTTCCGCCCCCGCAGCCCCGCAGCCCCAAGGAGTGAGATGCCCGAGAACACCTCCCCCTCGACCGCCCAGGCCGCCCGCGACGCGCACTTCAGCCCCGTCGTCAACCGCCTGTCGTCGGAGTTCTCCGACGTGCACCACTCCTCCACCGTCTCGCGGTGCGTGGACGCGGCCAGACACGGCGCCCAGGACGTGACCGGGCGGGCCACCCCGGACCTCGTGGAGCGGATCGCCCGGCAGCACCTCCAGGTACTCGCCCTGGCCTTCGCGGAACAGCGCTAGAGCCCACGCGGCACTCCCGTATCGGTTTCGGGCGCGCACTACTCGCCTCTTCGGCTCGCGAAGAACCTGGCTCTCCGTCACCCGCCCTCACGGACCGGTGACCCCTCCTCCGGAGCCGGGCCGAGGGCCCCGTGCCCTGTTCCCAGCACGGAGAGGAACGGCACCGCGCCCCGATTCCACCGCCCTGACCTGCGTCAGAACGGGAACTCTTTCCGGACCGTCAGTCACTCGGTTACCAACACCACCGAAACCGGACACAGCCCGCAAGGGGTGAACGTCCGACATACCGCCACGCCGAGAGTGCGCTTCAGGCTTTACGGGCAAGATGGTCGGTGCGACAATCGCTGCTGGGTTGGTGGGTCAGGTGGATTCCAAGGGGAGTCAGTCGTGGCGAAGTTGAAGAAATGGGGCGGTTACGCGCTCATCGGTTTCGTGGCGTTTTATCTGCTCACGCAACCTGAAAGCGCGGCCGGCGTGATCCAGAGCGGACTGGATCTCCTGGTGGGCGGCGCCGAGTCGATGTCCCGGTTCGTCAACACGCTGCTGTCGTAGGCGGGGACGGGTCGGGTTTCATGAAGCTCGTAGCCTCAAGCAACGCGGCTCCGGCATCGGTGAACCGCTATCTCCTGCCGCACGAGCAGGACGTCGTGACCATCCGTCGGCACCCCGCGGTCCTCATCGGACCCGTGGGGGCGGTCCTGGCGGCCCTGGTGTTCGCGGCGATCCTGAGTCAGACGATCGGCGCCAACAGCGCCGCGACCCTGGCCCTCGTGTGGTGGCTGTGGCTGCTCGTACTGGTGTGGTTCGTCTGGCGGGTCGCCGAGTGGTCCGTGGACTACTTCGTGATCACGTCGGCGCGGTTGCTGCTGACCACGGGGCTGATCACCCGGCAGGTGAACATGATGCCGCTGGGCAAGGTCACCGACATGCGGTTCGAGCGGACGCTGATCGGCCGCTTCCTGGGTTACGGCACCTTCGTGATGGAGTCCGCCGGTCAGGACCAGGCGCTCAGCAAGATCGCCTTCATCCCGTACCCGGAGCAGCTCTACCTGGAGGTCGTGGGACTGATCTTCAAGGAGTAGCCGGACGCGCCGACCACGGACGTTCACGGAGCACCCGCCCCAGCGGCGGGTGCTTCTTCGTGTCCGGGAGCGGAGTGAACCGGGCGCGCCGCGGGTACGAACCAGTTACCGCTTCGTTCACCTCCCGTTCACCTTGGAGCCCGAACCAAGGCTCGGGCCCTGCGCAGCGGACGCGCCACGAAGGAACCCAATTGACTCGAAGGTGAACATAGGGTTAACTTGGGTCATCTGATAAGGAAACGAGGAGGGCTTCATGGCACGCAGGACCGAGCACGGCCCGCACCTCTCTCACTCCGCGACCACCCCTCGGCGCACCCGGTCCACCGCGGCGAGCCGCCGACTCTCCGGCCTGGCCCCCGAACCCGCGCTGGTCCCGCGTCCGCGCACGGACCAAGAGGACACCGACACCACTTCGGAGCACCCGATCATGCACTGGGTCCTGGTCACCGACGACCGTGGCCGCACCCGGCCCGAGGCCCGCTGGCTCTAGGCCACGACGACGACAGCTCACGAAGGGCCGCCCGCACCACGCGGGCGGCCCTTCGTCATGCCCGGACCGCTCACGCTCCGGAGCCCCTTCGTCGCTATGTCGATAAATCGGCAAGACCATAAATCCAGATGTGGACGTCTCTATTTAGCCTCTCGGGCGCCCCTCCCCGGTGATCCCCGTCTCACCCGGAGGGCTTGACGGCCTCGGCAACGAGACGTATCGTCTTGCACATGAGGCTGTACATCCACCTGTGACCCGCGCCGGACGTCCACGTTCCGAGCACGCGCCCCACCGCACCGCGGTCCGGGCCCGCTCCGTCGACGTCCCCACACCGCGGTCGCGCACGGGCAGCCTCCTTTCTTCCGAGTTCCGGTCCATCAGCACACCTGTGCGCCCATGACCGAAACACCGGGCCGCCCCTGCGCTCCGTGGCCTTCCCAGGAACCACGCAGAACAGGAGGACCCATGCTCGGAACAGGCATGCGACACCGCTCCCAACTCGCCCTGAGCGAGATCACCAAACGCTACGGGGACCAGACGGTCCTCGACCGAGTCAGCCTCACCATCGCCCCTGGCGAACGCGTGGGCGTGATCGGGGACAACGGCTCCGGCAAGAGCACCCTCCTCCGTCTCCTCGCGGGCGTGGAGGACCCCGACAACGGGGAGCTCACGGCCCGCGCCCCGGGCGGCGTGGGCTACCTGCCCCAGACGCTGGAACGGGTCTCCGACGGGGTTCCGCTCGGCACCGTCGCCGACGCGGTGGACCAGGCGCTCCGGGACCTCAGGGTCCTGGAGGCGCGTGTCCACGCCGCCGAGGCGTCCCTCGGCGGCGCCACCCCCGGGGACCTGGACGCCTACGGCGACCTCCTGGCGGAGTTCGAGGCGCGCGGCGGCTACGACGCCGACACACGTGTCGACATCGGGCTGCACGGCCTGGGCCTGCCCTCACTGGACCGCGACCGGCCGCTGCGGACCCTGTCCGGCGGAGAGCGTTCACGGCTGGCGCTGGCCGCGACCCTCGCCGCCTCACCCGAACTCCTCCTGCTGGACGAGCCCACCAACGACCTCGACGACCACGCGGTCGCCTGGTTGGAGGCGCGACTCCGGAACCATCGCGGCACGGTCGTCGCGGTCACCCACGACCGGGCCTTCCTGGCCGCGGTGACCGACACGGTGCTGGAGGTGGACGCGGACACGCACCGGGTCCGGAGGTACGGCGACGGGTACGACGGGTTCCTCGCCGCCAAGGCGGCGGCGCGGGCGCGCTGGGCCCGCGAGCACGAGGACTGGAAGCGGGACCTGGCCCGGCAGCGACGCCTGGCCGACAACAACATCGCCGCGCTGCGGGCCATCCCGCGCATGATGGACAAGGCCGCCTTCGGGCACGGGGCCTTCCGGTTGCGTGGGGCGGCGCACGGGTCGATGGGCCGGATCCGCAACGCCAAGGAGAGGATGGCCAGGCTGACCGCGCATCCGGTGGCGCCGCCACCGGTCCCGCTCCGGATGACAGCCGAGTTCGTCGGCCCGGCACCGGAGGACGCCCCGGTCGCGGAGCTGGAGCGGGTCCGGGTGGACCATCGGCTGGAGGTCGGCGCGCTGTCGTTGGCCCAGGGCGAACGAGTCCTGGTCACCGGCCCGAACGGGGCGGGCAAGACCACCCTGGTCCGGGTGCTCTCCGGGGAGCTGGTCCCCGACTCCGGCCGGGTGGCGCTGCCCCGCAGTGTGGGACTCCTGCGCCAGGAGGACGCCCCGGTACCCGAGGGTCGTTCCGTGCTCCAGGCCTACGCGGCCGGGCGTCCCGGTCCTCCGGAGGAGTACCGGGACGAACTCGCCGCGCTCGGACTGTTCCGGGGCGGCGACCTCGACCAGCCGGTGGCCTCGCTGTCCGTGGGGCAGCGCCGCCGGATCGAGGTGGCGCGGCTGACCTCGGGCACCCATGACCTGCTGCTGTTGGACGAGCCGACCAACCACCTCTCCCCCGGTCTCGTGGAGGAACTGGAGGAGGCGCTGTCCCGGTACACGGGCGCCCTGCTCCTGGTGACGCACGACCGGAGAGCGCGCCAGCGGTTCACCGGGCGCCGTCTGGAGCTCCGCGAGGGGGCCGTGACCAGCGACTCCGCAGAGTAATGTCGACGTGTCTCTTTGTCGACATTACGGCTAGCCCATAAGTCGACTAATGGATTGACCGATACAACGGGGCGTGACCGAAGGGGCGCATCCAGCCACCCAAGGTCACGCCCCGTACTCACCGAGATCAGCGCGGCATGGTCCACCCGGCCCGCTCCCCCACGAAGGGCCGTCCGTCAAGGAGGCGGTGCCGCACGAACGGCGCCCACCGGAAGGATGCCGCTCGGGGCTGGCCGGATCGGCCTAGCCCGGGGCCATGTCGACGAAGCGGCTGTAGTGGCCCTGGAAGGCCACGGTCACGTCGGCGGTGGGGCCGTTACGGTGCTTGGCCACGATGATGTCGGCCTCGCCCGCGCGCGGGGACTCCTTGTCGTGCACGTCCTCGCGGTAAAGCAGGATCACCATGTCCGCGTCCTGTTCGATGGACCCGGATTCGCGCAGGTCAGAAACCTGTGGGCGCTTGTCGGTGCGCTGCTCGGGACCACGGTTCAGCTGGGACAGCGCCACCACGGGCACCTCGAGCTCCTTGGCGAGGAGCTTGAGCGAACGCGACATCTCGGAGACCTCCTGCTGGCGGCTCTCCACCCGGCCGGGTGAGCTCATCAGCTGGAGGTAGTCGACGATCACCAGCTTGAGGTCGTGCTGCTGCTTGAGGCGGCGGCACTTGGCCCGGATCTCCATCATCGACATGTTCGGGGAGTCGTCGATGAACAGCGGCGCGCTGGCCACCTCGCCCATCCGTCTGGCCAGCCGGGCCCAGTCCTCGTCGGTCATCAGACCGGACCGCATGGTGTGCAGCGGCACCCGCGCCTCGGCGGAGAGCAGACGCATAACGATCTCGTTGCGCCCCATCTCCAGGCTGAAGAAGACGGACGCCATCTCGTTCTTGATGGACGCGGCCCGCGCGAAATCCAGGGCCAGGGTCGAGTTGTGCGTGGGCACCATGGAACGCGTGGCGAGGAAGAGGTGGTCCGGGTGGTCGACCTGGACGCACCGCACGGGGACACCGTCGATCGGGCGAACGTCGGTGACGAACCTCGTTCCGACGCGGGAGTAGGCCCGCCCGGCGGACCGCTCCCGGTGCGCGGCCCGCTTGCGTTCGATACCGAAGACCTCCCGCTCGGAACCGAAGGTCACGGTGTGACAGGTCGAGCTCTCCTCCGAGCGCCCCCTGACCCGCTTGGTCGACAGACCTGTGCGGTACCCCAGACTGTGGGCCAGCTCCCGGAAATCCGCCGCCAGGCGCTCGTTGGTGACGGCGAACTGGACCGACCCAGCCGCGTTGACGGTTCCGTCGCTGTCCAGGAGCCCCGCCAGGAGTGCCCGGCGTTGAGCGAGCGACGAACGCAGGTAAGCCGCGGGAATGTGCTTGTCGCCCAGAACGCCCAGGGTCCGCAGCAGGGCCTGGACGCTCCCGTGGCCGTCCTGGCACTGACGGCAACGAACGCTGGAGAAGCAGGTCCGGCCACAGTCGGGGCAACTGGTGTGCGGAACCGGTTCCGACACGAAGCGGGCCCGCCCGCCACAGGACTGGCCGCACGTGCGCACGTGCGGCAACTTCGGGACGAAGCTGGCCCCGCAGACCACGCAGGTCTTCTCCGCGACCTCGACCTCTTCCGCCGGGAGGAAGACACCGTAGGTGCACGAAGCGTTCCCCACCGGCTTGGTCACCAGTCCGTCGGCCTCGATGTTGGTGAGGACCTCCGGATCGACGGTGGTGATCCGCGCCGAGTGGGAGGCCCCGTCCCCCAACCACATGCCCAGGAAGTAGGGCGGCAGTGGCAGCCGCCGTTCCGGCAGTTCCAAGGGTTCGGTGTTGCTCACCGAGTGGTTCAGTCTCCGGTCCGCGGTCTCCAGACGCACGGTACGGGCGATCTCCTCCGTGGTCCGCACGCCGGGCAGCACCCGGGGGGCGCCACCACTCGCCCGGGCCTCCTGCGCCGCTCGGCGCGAGGCTCGCGTGTCGGTCAGCCACTGGTGCTGGGCGTCCGCCACCACCACCGTGCCGTCGTCGAAGGTGACCTCGTAGCAGGGGCGGTCCCGCATGACGTCGGTGGCCGCCACCACCCGGGTCGGGGTCCCGTCGGCGGCGAGCAGTTCGTCACCGACACTGACCTCCCCCATGGTCGTCCACCCCTCCGGCGTGGGCAGGGGGGTGTCCAGGGCCAGGGCCTTACCGACGGCCGGGCGGGCGGCGATGATCACCATCTGGCCGGGGTGGAGGCCGTTGGTGAGGGCGTCGAAGTCGGCGAAGCCCGTGGGCACACCGGTCATGCTGCCGTCGTTGGCGCCGATCGCCTCGATCTCGTCGAGGGCGCCGGGCATGATGTCGCCGAGGACCACGTAGTCCTCGCCGGTCCGCTTCTCCGCGACCTTGTAGATCTCGGCCTGGGCGTGGTCGACGAGGTCGTCCACCTCGCCGTCGCCCGCGTAGCCGATCTGCGCGATGCGGGTGCCGACCTCGACCAGGCGGCGCAGGACCGCGCGGTCCGAGACGATCTTGGCGTAGTAGCCCGCGTTCGCCGCGGTGGGGATCGCCTCGGTGAGCGTGTGCAGGTAGGGGGCGCCGCCGACCCGGGTGGCCTCGCCGCGCTTGGTCAGCTCGGCGTTGACCGAGATGGCGTCGACCGGCTCGCCCCGGGAGAAGAGGTCCACGACGCTGTCGTAGATGATCTGGTGCGCGGGGCGGTAGAAGTCGGCGGAGCGGATGATCTCGACGACCTGGGTGATGGCGTCCTTGGACAGCAGCATGCCGCCCAGAACGCTCTGTTCGGCCTGGATGTCGTGGGGTGGGGTGCGCTCGTATCCGCCCTCTTCAGGTGGTTGCTCAGCGACACTCACGAACTTCTCCCCACACCGGCCGCGTGCGTCGGCCCGGATCGGACCGACTCTTCCAGGATGCCCCATCCGGGGTGCCGAAGACGCCGCTCGGCGCGCCTGTGGACAACCCCCTACCACCACAACCGAAGCGCCGTGGGGCATTGCGCACAGAGGTTATGCACATCACCTGTGGATAACTTTGCCGCGAGTCGCCAATGACCCACTTGAACTGGGAAAACATGATTCACAACCGGGAGGTGCAAGATGTCTCACAGGACGGCTTTCCACAGGTTATCCACAGGCTTGGCCGCTTCGGTGCCCGACGCCACAGAGGCCGTCGAACGTCTGTCCGGTACTGTGGCTTCGTCATGGCCACACTGCTCTCGGCGGCCCCCTTCCGGCACCGCCACGACCGCGAGATCTTCGCCCTCGCCGTCCCCACGTTCTTCGCGCTGATCGCCGAGCCGCTGTTCCTGCTCACCGACGCCGCGATCGTCGGCAGCCTGGGCACCCAGGCGCTGGGCGGCCTCGGGATCGCGGGCCAGGTCCTGCTGACCCTGGCCGCGGTGTGCGTCTTCCTCGCCTACGGGACCACCGCCGCGGTGGCCCGCAAGTTCGGTGCCGGGGACGTCCCCGGCGGTGTCCGCGACGGGGTGGACGGGCTCTGGCTCGCGATCCTGCTGGGGATCGCCGCGATCGGGATCGGCTGGCCCCTGGGTCCGTGGATGATCGACCTCCTGGGCGCCTCGCCCGAGGTCGCCCCCTACGCCCTCACCTACCTGCGCATCAGTCTGCTGAGCACGCCGTTCCTGCTGGTCATCATGGCCGGGACCGGGGTGCTGCGCGGGCTCCAGGACGCCCGGACCCCACTGGTGGTCGCGGTCGCCTCCTACGTGGGCAACGCGGCCCTGTGCGCGACCTTCGTGTTCGTGTTCGACTGGGGCATCGCCGGATCCGCCTGGTCGACGGTGATCGCCCAGGGCGGCGGGGCGTTCTGGTACGTGGCCGCCATCGCCCGGTCCGCCCGGCGCGAGGGGGTCTCGCTCGCGCCCTCACTGGCGGGTCTGCGCGCCTCGGCGTCGGCCGGTTTCGCCCTGTTCCTGCGCAGCGTCTCCATGCGCGTCGTGGCGCTGGTGACCACCGCCGTGGCCGCCCGGCTCGGTGACGAGTCCATCGCCGCTCACCAGGTCAGCTACAACATCTGGGCCCTGCTCGTGTTCGCGATGGACGCCATCGCCATCGCCGGGCAGTCCATTGTGGGGCGCTACCTCGGTGCCGGTGACGTGCGCGGCACCAGGCACGCCACCCGGCGAATGGTCGAGTGGGGGGTGATGTCGGGGCTCCTGTTCACCGTCGTGGTGTTCCTGGTCCTGCCCTGGGCGCACGTCCCCTTCACCTCGGACCCGAGCGTGGCCGCGCTCATCGTGGCCTCCCTCGTGGTGGTCGCCCTCATGCAGCCGCTGAGCGGGGTCACCATGGTGCTGGACGGCGTCCTCATGGGCGCCGGGGACCAGCGCTACCTGGCGTGGGCCTCCCTGTGGACGATGCTCGCCTTCCTGCCGTTCGCCCTGGTCATCCCCAGCCTGGCCACCTCGGAGACCGGCGGTCTGGTGGGCCTGTGGATCGCCTTCGCGGTGTGGATCCTCGCCCGAGCCGTCACCCTGGGCCTGCGTGCCCGGGGCGAGGCCTGGCTCGTCACCGGCGCCCACCGCCCCTGAGCCCCAAGTCCCCAAGTCCCCAAGTCGACTCCGGCCACGGACACGAGGTTCACCCCCCAGCCCAGCGACCTCGCATGCACAAGGGCGTAGTCGCACGGTCGACCCGATGTCTCAGCCACAGGCGCGCCCCCTGCACACCTCGCGTCAGGGGGTAGCCGACGGTCCCTCAGCCACAGAAGTGAGTCCCTCCTGCACACCTCCGCCACGAGGGAGTACCCCGTTCAGGCACCTCAGCCACAGAGGTGAGTCCAGCCCGTACACCCGCACCACAAGGGGGTGCCCCGTTCGAGCGCCGGAGAGGGTTCTGCAAGACGAGTCAAGCCGCCAGCGAGGAACGAGCGTCAGGCGTGGACGAGGATGAAGAATCCCTCTGCAAAGGCGCCGAACACGCACCGAAGCGAAGCGGAGGTGCAAAGGGGTACAACCGAACACGCACCGAAGCGAAGCGGAGGTGCAAAAGGGTACAGCCGCCCCTGCGAGGGAACAGGGACGGCTCGTCGCGGAACGGACTCTCTAGAAGCCCGTGTCGAGGTCTCCCACCGTGGGCCCGTGGTAGAAGGTCGCGACCCGTTCCGACTGCGGGACGGTCGGGTAGCTCGGCAGCTGCTCCAGGCTGAGCTCCTGTCCGGCGGGCCCGCTCAGCTGGCTGAGCTGTTGCCTCAGCTTGCTCCCCACGTCGCTACGGAGCTTGGGGAGCATCGAGTAGAGCTGGTCGCCGGGGCAGCTGGTGGCGTTGTAGTCGCGGTGGCCCACGATCGCCTCCTGCGGGTTCAGGCGGTAGACGAGGCACAGCCACGCGCAGGTGTCGACCAGCGAGCTCATGAGCGCACCGGGCGGTGTGGACGAGGTGTAGGTGCCCTCGTTCTCGATGCCGATGGTGTGCGAGTTGTGGTTGGCGGTGTGCGCGCCCAACACGTGCTTGCCGTCGCGGATGGCCTGGAGGGACTTGTCCCTGCCCTCCATGATGTGGCCGCCCCGGCTGATGGTCAGCTGCTGGCCGGTGTCACTCCAGCCGTTGTTGTCCATGTGGTACCGCTGGATGGACCGGGAGAGCGCGGCGGCGTGGCTGGTGGAGGTGTCGGACACGTTCGAGGTCGCGGTGTGGTGCACGACGATGTGGGTCGGCCCGTTGGCGAGCACCTGGATGGCGCTCTTGGGAGCGCGGGCCCCCCAGTCGGACCGCGTGTACACCTTGGGCGTCGTCGCCGCGGTGGCGTGGCCGGTCACCGACACACCCAGTGCTCCGCCGATCAGTACTCCCCCGGCGGTCAGGGCGGCCCCTCGCAGCATCGTCCTACGGTCCACCGCGAGAGGGTGGTCTGTCTCGGGCAGTCTTTCAACGGCCATCGGTATGCTGTCCTCTCCGTGCGGAGCGTCACTGAAAGTGACGCGACACAGAGAACACGATAGATTACAAAGAGTAATCAAAGGGGGCTTTTCGCCCCATCGGCGTGTTCAAGGGGAACAGAAGAACCCCGCCCCTCTGAGGAGGGGCGGGGTTCCGACCGGAACGGTCAGCGCGTACTAGGCGCCGACGATGTCCAGCTTGATCGTCGCGGCGACCTCGGGGTGCAGGCGGACCTGGACCTTGTGGGCACCGACGGACTTGATCGGGTTCTTGATCTCGATCCGGCGCTTGTCCAGCTCGGGACCGCCGGTGGCCTTGACGGCCTCGACGATGTCCGCGGGCGTGACCGAACCGAACAGACGACCACCCTGACCGGCGCGCTGCTTGAGGCGCACGTTCAGCGCACCGACCTGGCCGGCGACCTGCTGGGCCTCGTCCAGGGTGCGGATGTCACGCGCCTTGCGGGCACGCTGGATGAGGTCGATCTGCTTCTGACCACCGCGGGTCCACCGAATGGCGAACCCTCGGGGCAGCAGGTAGTTGCGACCGTAACCGTTCTTCACCTCGACGACGTCGCCGGGGGCTCCGAGACCGTTGACCTCGTGGGTCAAAATCAGCTTCACGACAAAGACCTCCCTCGGATATCGCCGCTAGCGAGCGGTGCTGGTGTAGGGCAGCAGGGCCACCTCGCGCGCGTTCTTGATCGCGGTCGCGACGTCGCGCTGGTGCTGCGTGCAGTTGCCGGTCACCCGACGGGCACGGATCTTGCCGCGCTCGGAGATGAACTTACGGAGAAGCGTGGTGTCCTTGTAGTCGATGTAGGACTGCTTCTCCTGGCAGAAGAGGCAAACCTTCTTCTTGGGCTTGCGCGCTGCCGGCTTAGCCATCGTGGTGCTCCTTCGCAAGAGCCCCGGGGTCCTCCCGGGGATGGGCTGGGACAATGGAAAGGTGACGCGACCCCCGGAGGGGCCGGGTCGGTGTTACGTGGGGAAGCCGCTGGTCAGAACGGGGGCTCGTCGGAGAATCCTCCGCTGTTGCCGCCGCCGAAACCACCGCCGCCGCCGTTGGTGGCCCACGGGTCGTCGGCCGGGGCGCCGCCCCGACCACCCTGCTGGCCACCGAAACCGCCGCCCTGGTTGCCGTAGCCGCCCTGGGACTGTCCGCCCTGGGGCTGGCCACCGCCGAAACCGCCGCCGCCCTGGTTGCCGCCGAAGCCGCCGCCACCCTGGCGCTGCGTCTTCGTCACCTTGGCGGTGGCGCTGCGCAGGGCCGGGCCGACCTCTTCGACGTCGATCTCGAAGACGGTCCGCTTCTCACCCTCGCGGGTCTCGAAGGACCGCTGCTTCAGGCGGCCCTGCACGATGACGCGCATGCCACGCTGAAGGCTCTCGGCCACGTTCTCCGCGTACTGACGCCAGACGGTGCAGGAGAGGAACATGGACTCTCCGTCCTTCCACTCCCCCGACGCGCGGTCGAAGGTGCGGGGCGTCGAGGCCACACGGAAGTTGGCGACCGCGGCTCCACTGGGCGTGAAGCGCAGTTCAGGGTCGTCGACGAGGTTGCCGACGAGCGTGATCTGGGTTTCGCCTGCCATGGATCGGCTCCGGTTCGAGATAGTTCGGGATCAAGCGGTTTCGCCTGCTCCCCACATCATCCGCGCCCCCAGAGACAAAACAGTCCCGGGGGCGGAACGAGCGGGGCTCAGGGAGTCAGGGCACCGGGGTGCCTAGTGAACCTCGGGACGCAGAACCTTGGTGCGGAGCACGGCCTCGGCGATGCCGAGCTGACGGTCGAGCTCCTTGACCGTCGCGGGCTTGGCGGTCAGGTCGATGACCGCGTAGATGCCCTCGGAGTTCTTGTTGATGTCGTAGGCGAGGCGACGCTTGCCCCAGATCTCCGTCTTCTCGACCGAGCCGCCGTCGTTGCGGACGACGCCCAGGAAGTTCTCCAGCGACGGGGCGACGGTGCGCTCGTCGAGGTTGGGGTCGAGGATGACCATGATTTCGTAACGACGCATGAGCGTACGTTCCTCCTCTGGACTGTCGCGGCCATGGAATCTCCATGGCAGGAGGGCAGGAGCCCGGCGTTCCGCCGCCCGGTCCCACCGGGGGCATCGCTCAGGCTCTGAGCCATACGGGAACCAAGGCTACCAGCAGCGGAGTACCACCGGTGCTGGGCTCCGGACCGCGACGAGCCCCGCTCCCCCACACGGCGGAGGGCCGGTGCCGAAGGGTCTCCCCTCCGCGCACCGGCCCTCCGCCGTGCCGTGACCGTCAGCCGGTCAGTCTCTCGGCCTGATCAGGCTGTTGTTGCTGTTGGCCTGGTTGCTCTGGTCGCTGCCGGGCGGCGGGACGCCCGGGTTGGGCTCCTCATCGTCTTCACAGTCCGGCAGGGGCCACGACCCGCACTCGTCCGGGTCGGGGCTCTCTTCGTTGTTGCAGTCCGGATCCATCCAGTGACAGTCCTCGGGAGACTCCTCGACGTCGCACCCGGGCTCGCCGGGCACGCACTCCTCCTCGCTCGGAGTCTCGCTGGGCTCGTCGCTGGGCTCGTCGGTCTCCTCCGGCGTCTCGCTCGGAGTGGGGGTCGGCAGGAACCGCTGGTCCTCGCCCACCCACTGCGGGGCCGGGAACTGCTGGTGCTCCTGGCCCTCCATGGCGACCTCCATGAAGGCCTTCCAGACCTTCGCGGAGGTGGTGCCGCCGAAGACGTCACCGATCTCCGGACCGAAGTCCAGCGGATCGCCCTGGGCGCGGCTCAGCCCCACCGAGGCCGACAGCTGCGGGGTGTAGCCCACGAACCAGGCCGAGACCGCGTCGGAGGAGGTACCGGTCTTACCGGCCACCGGGCGCCCGTCGGAGAGGGCCGCCTCCTTCGCGCCGCCCTCCAGGACCGCCTGCTGCATGGCGTAAGTGGCGTCCGCGGCGACCGCCTGGGAGATGACCTCCGTGCCGCTCTCCAGCTCCGCTTCGTCGTCCGGGTCGATCACCTCGCCGTCCGCGGTGGTCACCTGGGTGACCATGTGCGCCGGGAAGTGGCGGCCCTCGGCGGCGAAGGTCGCGTAGCCGCTGGCCATGTCGAGCGCGTTCACCTGGTGGGTGCCGAGCGCGACCAGCGGACCCACCTGGGAGGTGGTCTGCCGGTCGGGGTGGACGCCCATCTCGACCGCGAGCTCGTCCACGCGGCCCGGGTCGACCTTGATCGCCAGGTCCACGTAGCTGGTGTTCACCGAGTCGGCGGTGGACTGGATCAGGTCCACCTCGCCGTAGTCGACTTCACCGGAGTTGATCACGGGGCTGGCCAGACCGGGAAACTCCAACCCGCTGTCGCCGTTGAACTGGCTGCGCAGACCGATGTCGTCCGCGAGCGCGCGCGCCAGCACGTAGGGCTTGTAGGCCGATCCCGCCTGGGTCTGGTGCACCAGGGAGTTGTTGATCACCGTGGACACGTCCGGTCCGCCGTTGAAGGCGACGATCTCACCGGTGCTGGGGTCGACCGCGGTCAGCCCGTGCATGGTGTCGTCGGCCGCGCTCTCCGGCAGGACGTCGAAGGCCTCCTCCGCGGCGGTCATCAGATCCGGGTCGAGGGAGGTCTGGATGACCAGCCCCTTGGTGGCGATGTCCGCGCCGGTGATGTTCCGCTCCGAGTACCGCCGCTCGACCTCGTTGATCACGGCCTGACGGATGTACCCCTGCCGGGGATCGTCCAGGTCGGCCTCGGGCTCGTAGGGGATGATCGAGTCCGGTACCTCGAGCTGCTGGGCCTCGGCCTCGGGCAGGCCGCGCTCGCCGCCGGTGTTCTCGTACATGGCGGCCAGCTGGCGCTGGACGTACGGCCAGCGCTCCTTGTCCAGGTAGTTCGCGGTCCAGGAGTCCGGCTCGGGGTTCTCGAAGTTGCTGGGCATCTGGATGATGATGCCCAGGTACGCGCCCTCGGCCCGGTCCAGCTCGCTCACGCTCTTGCCGAAGTACTTCTGGGCGGCCATCTCGATGCCGGAGGCGCCGCGGCCGAAGTAGATCGTGTTGAGGTAGGTCGTGAGGATCTCGTCCGGGGGAACCTTCTGGCCCAGCTTGATCGAGATGAAGATCTCGCGGATCTTGCGGGTCAGCGGCGGGTCGCCGTCGAGGTCGCTGTAGTAGTTGCGGGCCATCTGCTGGGTGATGGTCGAACCACCGCCCGCGTCGCCTCCGGAGAGGATGGCGCGGCCGATCCCCTTGATGTTGATGCCCGGGTCCTCGTAGAAGGTGGCCTGCTCGGCGGCGAGCACGCCGTCGACGACCTCCTCCGGGATGTCCTCGCGCTGGATGGCCACGCGCTGGACCTCGCCGGTGGTGAGCGCGACCTCACCCTTCTCCGCGTCGCCCGTCGCGGCCCACAGGATCTGGGTGGCCGAGGCGTCCTTCTCCGCGTTCTTCTCCAGCTCCTCCGGATCGGGAGCCATCGCGTAGAGCACCGCGAAGGCGGCCACCCCGGCGATGATCATCAGACCGCAGAAGGCGAGCGCGGGTTTCCAGGCCTTGGACAGGAAGCGCTTGAACCAGGGGCGGTCGTCCGGTTCGTCCTCGCGGGGGCGACGGCGGCCTCCGCCGCCGCCTCGTCCGCCGCGTCCGCCCGAGGCGGCGGCGGCGCGGGCGCCGCGCCCTCCGGAGCGGCGTCCCTCGGATCGGGACCCGTGTTCACGGTCGCGGGGGTCGCGGGGGCCCTCGGAGCGGCGGCGTCCGCCGGCCCGGGGGTCGTCGGGGCGACGACGGGGGCGGTCGCCGTCCTCGGGTCGTCGGGAGCGCGGGTCGTCGGGGCGCCTGCGCGGGCGCTCTCCGTCGCCCTCGGGGCGGCGTCGGCGTTCGCCGTCGGGGCGGCGGGGCCGCTCTCCTTCAGCGCGGCGGCGGCCGCCCTCGGGGCGGGGGCGCCCCTCGGAGCGGGCCTCGTCCCCGGGGGGGCGGGCTCTGCGGGAGCGCGGAGCGGGCCTGTCGTCTCCCCGAAGGCCGTCCTCGGAGTCAGGTCGGCGCCGTCCGCCCGCACGTTCTTCCCGGGGAGGGCCACCGGCCCTGCGCCTTCCGCCGTCACCGCGCGGACCGTCGTCCGGGCCGTCGGCCCGGCGACGGCCGCCGTCGGCATTCCGTCGTCGTTCGGTACTCACGTGGTCCTCGATTGCCTCTCACGGCCGCTCGGCCTGACGATTCCTTGGTGGAAACGGGGGTCGGTCCCCCTGGGGGATCGGTGATTCACGACCTGTACTCGTGGAGCGGCACGCTCGGGTGTGGTTCGACCCGGTTCCGCCGCTTTCGCCTGTGGTTCAAGGCTTGATAAAGAGACGCCCACCCGGGGGTGAAGGTTTTCAACAGGTCGCGAAGACGTTGGCCGCTACTTCCTCCTGATCGTTGGCCTGCGGGAGCGCTTCCCCGGTCGCGTCGGTGCTCTGGGCCGACGTCAACGTCGCCGCGGCATGGCTTCGTTCGGGGGTCTGGACCGGCTTCGCACGCAAATCAAAGGTCACGTTAGAGCGATCGAACGATATAGCACAACCCACGCGCGAGGGTATCGCTCGCTTTGGAAGACCTCGTCACCGTCTGCCGGGAACCGCCGGTCCTGGCAGTTCAGCGACGCGGAGCCGAAAGGGGCGCAGCGTGTGACTGCGGTCACCCGTGCGGCGCGGTCCGGTGTCGTCCCCGTTCGGGGTGTTCGTGTGGGATCACGCACGGGATCGAACGGGACCGCCCCGCACCGTGGTCACCAGTGGTCACTCCGGTGTCTTCGTGACCGTTGACCGCCTGCGTCCCCACCACCGGTCGTGGATAGAGTCAGATCAGAACAAACCAGCCAGACATGGACAGTTCTCCCTGATTCGACGGCCATGAGGGGGAACAGAACCGCCGTGCGCGCTGCTGATCACATACGGAATACGACGCAGGATGACGAGCCCCGGACCGCCGTCGGAGCGGGCCCGTCGCCGTGCGCTGTGGAATCCATGTTCGCGGAGAAGAAGGAGCAAGGACCAATGGGTTCGGTACGTGTAGCCGTCGTGGGTGTCGGCAACTGTGCGGCGTCGCTCGTCCAGGGTGTGCACTACTACAAGGACGCCGACCCGGAGTCGCGGGTCCCCGGCCTGATGCATGTCCAGTTCGGCCCGTACCACGTGAGCGACATCGAGTTCGTCGCCGCCTTCGACGTGGACGCGAAGAAGGTCGGGCACGACCTGGCGGACGCCATCACCGCGAGCGAGAACAACACCGTCAAGATCTGTGACGTCCCGCCGACCGGCGTGACCGTCATGCGCGGCCCGACCTACGACGGTCTGGGCAAGTACTACCGCGAGATGATCCAGGAGTCCCCCGAGGACGCCGTGGACGTGGTCGCCGCCCTGAAGGCCGCCAAGGCCGACGTCCTCGTCTCCTACCTCCCGGTGGGCTCCGACGAGGCCGACAAGTTCTACGCGCAGTGCGCCATCGACGCGGGCGTGGCCTTCGTCAACGCGCTCCCGGTGTTCATCGCCTCCGACCCGGAGTGGGCCGAGAAGTTCACCAAGGCCGGTGTGCCGATCATCGGTGACGACATCAAGTCGCAGATCGGCGCCACCATCACCCACCGGGTGCTGTCCAAGCTGTTCGAGGACCGGGGCGTGATCGTCGACCGCACGTACCAGCTGAACTTCGGCGGCAACATGGACTTCAAGAACATGTTGGAGCGCGAGCGCCTGGAGTCGAAGAAGATCTCCAAGACGCAGTCGGTCACCTCGCAGATCCCGCACGAGCTCAACGCCGGTGCGGTGCACATCGGTCCGTCGGACCACGTGCCGTGGCTGGACGACCGCAAGTGGGCCTACATCCGCCTCGAGGGCCGTGCCTTCGGTGACGTCCCGCTGAACCTGGAGTACAAGCTGGAGGTCTGGGACTCCCCCAACTCCGCCGGGATCATCATCGACGCGGTCCGCGCCGCGAAGATCGCCAAGGACCGCGGCATCGGCGGCCCGATCCTGGAGCCGTCCTCCTACTTCATGAAGTCGCCGCCGGAGCAGTACAGCGACGCCGAGGCGCACGACAAGGTCGAGAGCTTCATCGCGGGCGAGTAGCCGCTCCCCTGCCCGGGGCCCGTGGGCCCCGGGCACGCCCCCCACAAGGACACGTCCCTCTTCGGGCCGTGTCCTTCCTCATGGGCCCGTGCGTGTCCCGGCGGGGCCCCGGGGCGCGGGGACCCGGGGGACGTCGTCCGTTCCCCTGGAGGACGCCGGTCACGAGCCCCCCGGGCTGGGTCGACGTGTCGACTCGTGGACGTGCCGACTCGTCGACGAGTCGACCCCAGCGCCCCTGGCCCCTGGGCCCTGGGCCCTGGGCCCTGGCCCCTAGCCTCCGACACCCTCGGCCACCGGCTGCTCCTCGGTGGTCTCCCGATAGAGGCGCAGACCCCGGGCCCGGTAGTTGTCGAGGGCGTGGTCCCCGTCCAGCGAGCAGGTGTGCAGCCACACCCGGCGCGTGGCCTCGCGGTCCGGCCGGCGGGCCCCCAGGTCCCACGCCCGGCGCAGCGCCTCGGTGAGCATGTGCCCGCCCAGGCCCCGTCCGAGGAACCCGGGAAGGAGGCCGAAGTAGACCACCTCGACCTCCCCTCCGGGCTGGGACTCCAGCTCCGCGTAACCCGCGGGCGTGCCCCGGTCGTACAGGACCCAGGTCTCCACGTTCGGGTCCGCCACCCGCGCACGCCACTCGTCGGTGCTCCAACGGGCGCGGTCGATCCACTGGTAGTCGCCGCCGACCGTCGTGTAGAGGAACCGCGAGAGCTCGGGGCTGGGCACCTCCGCGCGGACGAGGGTCACCGCGCCCTCCGGCTCGCGGCCGGGCCGCAGCTCGGCGGGGTCGGTCGTCTCCAGGTACCAGGTGGTGATCGTCATCGCGCCATCCTCGCACCGGCGGATCGGCTTCCCGGGTGCGGGTCCTTCCGGGAGACGGTGCCGTCAGGCCCCCTGACCACGAGTCGACATGTCACCCTCTCTACGAGTAGTCAAAGCGACACTTAATGTAGTCTCCCCCGCAGGCATTCGCGCACGAGCAGGAGATGGTGGCCATGAGCGGCGGTTTCGGAACCGGCGGTGCTTCGCACGGGTCCAGGGGCGGGTCCGGGAGTGACAGAGGGGTGGCCAAACGCGTCGGGGCCGTCACCCGCCAGCTGCCCGTCCGCGGCGACCGCCTCCTCGACGTCTGCTGCGGTGACGGCTCCCACACCGTCGCGCTCGCCCCGGGGTACGTGCGCGTCGACGCGATCGACACCGACCCCGCGCTGCTCGACGCGATCAACGGGCGCATCGCCGGAACCGAACTGGAGGACCGGATCGGGGTGCACAAGATGACCCCCGACTCCCTGGCCTTCGACACGAACACCTTCGACCGGGTCACCGCGTTCGACGTGGTCGAGCACCTGGACGACCTGGACGGCGCCCTGGCGGAGATCCACCGCGTGCTGCGGCCCGGCGGCGCGTTCTCCCTGACCACGTCCAACCGCTGGTTCCCCTTCGAGACGCACGGGGTCCTCTGGGGGGTACGGCGGCGCCCCGCCGTCACCGCCCCGTTCCTGCCCTGGGTGCGGCCCCTGCACACACGGATGTCGGACACGCGGTCCTTCAGCAGCCAGGAGCTGGGACGCCTGCTGCGCGGCCACGGGCTGCGCGTGCGCGCGATCGACTACCTCATGCCGTCCCTCGACCGCCGTCCGCCGGCCCTGCCGAGCGTGTCGGGCGCCCTGGAGGGCACGCCGCTGCGGGTGTTCGGCGCGGGCATGGCGGTCACCGCGGTGAAGCCGGGGCTCTGAGCGGCGCCTGACCGCCCCTCCCGGCGCCCGCGCGGTCTATCCGTCCTGACGGCCGTCCTGCTCCAGGTGGTCCGCCGCCCAGGAGCGCAGCTCCGCGACGACCTTCTCCTTCTCCATGGGGCCGTTCTCCAGGCGCAGCTCCAGGAGGTACCGGTAGGCCTTGCCCACCAGCGGACCGGGCTTCACACCCAGGATCTCCTGGATCTCGTTGCCGTCCAGGTCGGGCCGGATGCGGTCCAGCTCCTCCTGCTCGGCCAGCTCGGAGATGCGACGCTCGATGTCGTCGTAGGAACGCGCGAGCGCGGCGGCCTTGCGCCGGTTGCGGGTGGTGCAGTCGGCCCTGGTCAGGATGTGCAGGCGCTCCAGCTGGTCACCGGCGTCCCTGGCGTAGCGGCGCACCGCCGAGTCCGTCCACTCGCCCCGGCCGTAGCCGTGGAACCGCAGGTGCAACGCGACCAGCGTGCTCACCTGGGAGATCACGTCCTTGGGGAAGCGCAGAGCGGACAGCCGCTTGCGGCTCATGGACGCGCCCACCACCTCGTGGTGGTGGAAGGTGACCCTGTTGCCGCCCTCGAAGGCACGGGTCCGGGGCTTGCCGACGTCGTGCATCAGGGCGGCCAGGCGCAGCACGAGGTCGGGTTCGTGACCGCGTCGGCGCTCCAGGTCCATGGCCTGGTCCAGGACGGTGAGCGAGTGCTCGTAGACGTCCTTGTGCCGGTGGTGCTCGTCGATCTCGAGCCGCATCCTCGGAATCTCGGGCATCACGTGCTCGGCGATGCCGAGGTCCACCATGAGCTCGATCCCCCGGCGCGGGTCCGGGCTGAGCATGAGCTTGGTGAGCTCGTCGCGGACGCGCTCGGCCGAGACGATGGCGAGCCGGTCCGCCATGTTCCGAGCGGCCTCGGCCACCTCGGGTGCCAGGGAGAAGCCGAGCTGCGCCGCGAAGCGGACCGCGCGCATGATGCGCAGCGGGTCGTCGCTGAAGGAGTCCTCCGGGCGGCCCGGGGTCCGCAGCACCTTGGCCCTGAGGTCCGCGAGACCGCCGAAGGGGTCCACGAACTCCCGGCTGGGCAGGTGCACCGCCATCGCGTTGACCGTGAAGTCGCGGCGGAGCAGGTCGTCGTGGATGTTCGTGCCGTAGGCCACCTCGGGCTTGCGGGACTTGGGCGAGTAGGCCTCGCTGCGGTAGGTGGTGATCTCCAGCTGGAGCCCGCGCTTGCGCAGGCCGACGGTGCCGAACTCGATGCCGACGGTCCACACGGAGTCCGCCCAGCCGTCGATGAGTTCGAGGACGCGCTGCGGCACGGCGTCGGTGGTGAGGTCCACGTCGTTGGAGTCGCGGCCGAGGAGCGCGTCGCGGACCGGACCGCCGACGATGGCGAGCTGCTGCCCCTGGGCGTCGAAACGGTCGCCCAGTTCGTCGGCCACGGGTTGGATCGCGTCGACCAACGCGGCGACCGCCGCTCGCTGCGCACCACTGAGTTCACCCGCGGGCGGGTTCACCCCCGTGGACGGGTTCCGGGCGGCGTCGTTCTCACGCGAAGGCTCTGTGTTCGGCACACCACGCAGGTTAGGCGGCCACACGGGGTGACCGCGAATCAGTCCGATATCGCTGAGGGCCTGTGGCGGCCCTGGTGTCGGACCCCGGTCAATGAAAGGGTGGGCCGACCACGACCCCGAACAACGGTCCGCGTCAGAACCGGGATTCGAGGAACGCGGTATCTTCGGGTGAAGTGGTGGCATGTCACGGTCAGTCCGAGGCCACCAGCCCCGCTTGGGCCGAGCGCGCCGCGCGGGCACCCCGACCGACCCCGCCCCACCTTCCGTATCCCTGGCGGGACGGACACCTGGACCCGAATCAGGAAACCAAGCGTTGCGTCGAACTGCTTCCGCGGCCGCGGTCATGGCCATGACCGCCGCTCTGCTTCCGATACCGGCCACCCTCTCGCCCGCGTCGGCCGAGCCCGACGACGAGGGGGCGGCCGCTCCGCTCGTCGTGGACCGGATCACCCCGGACGCCCTGGACGAGGACAGCACCCTGCGGGTGTCGGGCGAGGTGACCAACACCACCGGGGAGACCGTCGAGGACGTCACCGTCCGCGTGCGCTACTCCCGGCACCCCTTCACCTCCCGCGACGAGCTGGACGACTTCGCCACCGGCGAGGACTGGCAGCCGAGCGCCTCGGGGCCGGACAAGGAGTTCAAGGGGAAGCTGGAGCCGGACGGCACCCTGGAGTACTCGCTGAGCACCCCCGCCGAGGATCTGGGCCTGGGCTCCTACGGGGTGTACCCCATGGTCGTCGAGGCGGTCGACGGTGACGGCGACCCCCTCGGCGCGCAGTACACCTTCCTTCCCTACACCGCCGACGACGACGTCCCCACCCTGGACCTGGCCTGGGTCTGGCCGCTGATGGACGCCCCCCAGCGCGCCGACGACGACACCTTCCTCAGCGACGAGCTGCACGGGTCGGTCGGCGCCGACGGGCGCCTCGGACGGCTCCTGGAATCCGGTGCGCAGGTCCCCCTGTCCTTCGAGGCCGGGGACGAGGACCTCGTCGAGGAACTGGGGCTGGAGAAGGACCAGGGCGTCGAGGAGAGCCCCGAGCCGACCGACGAGAGCTCACCGACCGCCGGGGAGGAGGTCACCGCGGAGGAGAGCGCCGACTCGGTCTCCCCCGAGGCGTCCGACGAGGGCACCGACGAGGAGGCGGACCCCTCCGCCTCTCCCGAGGAGGACGGCGGGAACGACGAGGACGACGGCGGTGAGGAGAGGCCGACGCGCACCGAGGGCATCCCGGTGACCTGGTCCGTCGACCCCGGAACGCTCGACGACGTCCTCCGCATGGCCGCGGCCGAGCACCAGGTCCTGGAGGGCCCCCTGGACGACCCGGCCGAGGAACCGGGCCGTCAGGGGCGCCCCGCGGACGTGGCCGCCCAGGTGTGGCTGCGCGAGGCCCGCGAGGTCCTGGCCGCCGACACCGTCGTGGCCTCCCCCTACGCCGACGCCGACCTGGTCGCGCTGCTCCTCAACGACATGAACGGTGACGCCGAGGCCTCGCTGCGGCTCGGCCAGGAGGCCGTGGCGCGCGCGCTCGCCCTGGAGGCGGACGACCGGTTCGCGGTCCCGGCCGAGGGGCTGATGGACGAGCGCGTCCAGGAGCTGTACACCGAGCACGGCGCCGACCGCTTCCTGCTGTCCGAGGAGGCGCTTCCCCCCGCCTCCTGGATCTCCACGACCCCCAGCGCGCAGGCCCCCCTGCCTGTGAGCGGGGACGAGGAAGCTGACGAGGAGCCCTACGCGCTGGTGACGGACTCCGGTCTGACCGACGTGCTGTCGATGCCCTCGTGGGAGCCGGGCGAGTCCGCCCTGGCCCTCCAGCGCTTCGCGGCGGAGACCGCGATGATCGCCGGGGAGAGCGGCGAGGGCGACCGGGTGGTCGTCGCCGCCCCCGAGCCCGGCTGGGACCCCAGCCCCGAGTTCGCGTCGGGGGTGCTGGAGGCCACGGACGGCCTGCCCTGGCTCTCCCCCGAGCGCCTGGACCGGGTCGAGCTCCCCGACTCCAAGGACCGGGAGGAGACCCGTCAGGAGCTGGACTACCCGGACCAGGCGTACGGCGACGGGCTCAGCTCCACCTACCTCGGCCAGATCGAGGACGTCAGCCGGGACGTGCGGTTGTTCAACAGCATCCTGGTCGGTGACAGCGACCCGTTCCGGCCCGCGCTGGTGCGCCTGGAGTCGGTCCACTGGCGGGACCGCGAGGCCCTCGCCGGAGCCACCCGCACCCTGGTGGTCAAGTCGGTGCAGAGCCGCCGGGAGGACGTGCGCGTCATCCCGGGTGAGCCGGTCACGCTGGCCAGCCGCACCGGGACCACCGGCGTGCTCGTGGCCAACGACCTCGAGGACGAGGCCGTCTACGTGTACCTGTCGCTCTATTCGGAGAACTCCGAGCGTCTGAGCATCGGCGAGTACACGCACCACTTCGAGATCGCCCCGGGGGCCAAGACCACGGTCTACGTCCCGTTGTCGGCCCGGATCAACGGCAGCACGAACGTGCACGTCAGCCTCCAGAACGCCGACGGTGAGCCGATCAGCTCGCAGGACACGCTGATCCAGGTGAACGCCACGGGTCTGGGCACGCAGGCCCTGCTGATCAGCGGGATCGGCCTGTTGATCCTGGTCGCGGCGCTGGCCCCGCGCGCGCTGCGCAAGTGGGCCCGCAAGCAGGCGGCCAGGGCGAAGGCGGCCGAGGCCGGAGACGGGACGGCGGACGGCGAGCGGTCCGCCGACGGCTCCGAGACCGACGCCGGTTCCGAGACCGACGCGGCCGGGACGGACTCCGATCCCGACGTTCGCGCGCCCGAGACCGACGCACCCGACGCCGACACGTCCCAGGCCGACGCCGGTTCCGAGACCGACGCACCCGAGGGTGACGGGACGCCGGAGGGCCCCACCCCGAACGCCCCCGCCGCCGGGCGGCCCTCCGACGCGACGCCCGGCGACGGGGACCGAACGGCGGACGGCGACACCACGGACGACTCCCCCACGACCAAGGACGACCCGGACGGCAGCGGCTCCGGAAAGTGACCGCCACACCCTGATCCGCAGCGCCGTCCCCACGGCGTCGCGGCCCGAACCCTCCCCGCAGACGAAAGGAACCCTGATCCACGGTGGTCACCGACTCCCCGAACGGCGACGAGCAGTCCCCCCGTCACACGCCCAAACACACCGGGCCTCCCCACGAGGGCCCCATGCCCGGTGACAGCGCCGTCCGCCCCACCGGCGGCCCGACCCCCTCCTACGAGGAGGGCGAGCTCCCCGAGCCCGAGGCACCCGCCCCGCCGGAGGGCTCCGACTCCGGCGGCATGATGCGGTCCAGCATGATCATGGCCGTCGGCACCATGGCCTCCCGCATCACCGGCTTCGCCCGCACCATCGTGCTGGCCGCCGCCATCGGCACCCACCTGCTCGGTGACGCCTACCACACGGCGCACACGATCCCCTTCATCCTGAACGACCTGCTCATCGGCGGCCTGATGGCCTCCGTGGTCATCCCGTTCCTGGTCAAGCGGCGCAAGCGCGACGCCGACGGTGGCAAGGCCACCGAGGACCGCCTGTTCACCTCCATGGTGCTGGCGCTGCTGCTGGTGACCACGGTCGCGATCCTGGCCGCCGAGGCCCTGATCTGGCTGTACGGCTCCCGCTTCACCCCCCTGCAGTTCGAGGCGTCGGTCTACCTGGCCCGCTTCCTGCTCTCGCAGATCTTCTTCGTGGGCCTGAGCGGCCTGTTGAGCGCCATGCTCAACACGCGCGGCAAGTTCGGCGCGGCGGTCTGGGCCCCGGTGCTCAACAACGTCGTCATCATGGGCGTCGCCGCGATGTTCCTGATCGTGGCCGGTCCGGGCCGCACCCCCGAGACCGTCTCCACCGGCGAGCTCACCCTGCTGGGCGCGGGCACCGCCGCCGGCATGGCGCTCCAGGCCCTGGTCCTGTTCGTCGCCCTGACGCGGACCGGCTACCGCTGGCGCCCCCGCCTGGACCTGCGCGGCTCCGGTCTCGGTGAGGCGCTGCGCACCGCCGGGTGGATGATGCTCTACACCCTCCTGACCCAGGCGGGCCTGTGGATCACCACCAACATCGCCAACGCCGCCAACGTGGCCAGCATCGAGCAGGGCCTGGACGTCGGTGCCGGTATCAGCGCCTACAACCTGGCGTACCAGCTCTTCCAGCTCCCGTACGCGATCATCGCGGTCTCGCTGATCACCGTCCTGCTCCCCCGCATGAGCGCGCACGCGGACGACCGCGACTGGGCCTCCGTCCGCTCCGACTTCTCCCGTACGCTGCGGGTCTCCGCGTTCGTGCTCGTCCCGATCGCCTTCGCCGTCGCGATGTTCGCGGAACCGCTGTCGATCCTGGCGTTCGCCCGGGGCTCGGTGTCGGTCGCGGACGCGGCCGCCATCGGCCAGATCCTCGCCGTGATGTCGCTCGGCCTGCTGCCGTTCACCGTGTTCCAGCTCATGCTGCGCGTGTTCTTCGCCATGGGCGACACCCGTACCCCGGCCCTGATCGGCCTGGCCAACCTCGCCGTTCACAGCGGTCTGGCCCTCGTCGCCTACCTGCTCCTGCCGCCGAACCTGGTCGTCGTCGGCGTCGCCTCGGGCTTCATGCTCTCGTTCCTGTCGGGCCTGACCATCGCGGGTCAGATCCTCAGTCGCCGGATCGGGGGACTTGACGGAAAGCACGTGATGGGCACATTGTTGCGGCTGCACCTGGCCGTCGTACCCAGCATCGCGGCGGGCTTCGGTGTGCTCTGGTTCTTCGAGACGCGGGTCGGACCCGGTCTGGCCACCAACGTCGGCGCCCCCCTCGTCGGCTGTGCCGTCGGCGCCCTGCTGTTCCTGCTCTCCGCCCGACTGCTGCGCGTCCCCGAGCTGAGCTCCGCCGTGGAACTCATCCGCGGCCGCCTGCGTCGATAGATGCCGTGAGCCCTTCCGGCCCCGCCCCCGCCGGACACCCCAGCCGCAAGAGTCAGAGGAAGAGGACCACCCCACGGTGTCCAGCGATCATCCCCGCCAGCACGCCGACGGTCCGGAGCCCGGACCCGAGGAAACCCACGAGGGCGCGCCCCGGCACCACCTGGTGATGCCCGAGGACGTGCTCGACGCCTACGAGCGCGCCGAACCCCGGACCGAGCCGGAGACCGGCCTGAGGACGGTCCGGGATCCCAGCGAGATCGGTGACGTCGGCACGGCGGACCGCGCGGGCCTGGAGGACGGCGACGAGATCGGCGGTGCGACGCACACCGGTCCGGGCAACATCGCCAAGTCGACGGCGATCATGGCGGTCGGCACCATCGCCTCGCGTGTGACGGGCTTCGTCCGCACCATCGTGCTCGCCGCCGCGATCGGCACCCAGCTGCTGGGTGACGCGTACCAGACCGCCGGCATGGTGCCGTACATGATCTACGACCTGCTCATCGGCGGGTTGCTGGCGAGCGTGTTCGTGCCCTTCCTGGTCAAGCGGCGCAAGCTGGACGCGGACGGCGGTGACCGGACGGAGCAGCGTCTGGTCACCCTGATGCTGCTCGCGCTGTTCGTGCTGACGCTGGTGTCGGTGCTGATCGCGGAGTGGTTCATCCGGATCTACGCGGGCGGGTTCAGCGGGGCCCAGTACGAGGTCTCCGTGATCCTCGCCCGCTACCTGGTGCTCCAGATCTTCTTCATCGGCGCCAGCGGCCTGGCCAGCGCGATGCTGAACGCGCGCAACAAGTTCGGCGCTCCGATGTGGGCGCCGGTGCTCAACAACGTCGTCATCATCGGCGTCTGCCTGTGGTTCCTGTCCCTGGCCGGTCCGGGCCGGACGCCGGACACCATCACCTCCGGCGAGCTCGCCCTGCTGGGCCTCGGCACCGCGGTGGGCCAGGTCGTCCAGGCGGGCGTGCTGGTCTGGGCGCTCGCCGCCGCGGGCTTCCGCTGGCGTCCCCGCCTGGACCTGCGCGGTTCCGGGCTGGGCGAGGCCGCCAGCGCGGCCTCGTGGATGATGCTCTACATCGTCGTCGCCCAGGTGGGCGCGCTCGTCTCCACCAACGTCGCCACGCGCGCCGGTTCGATGGCGGCCGACCTCGGTTACGAGACCGGCTCGGGCATCGCGGCGTACAAGTTCGCGTCGATGCTGTTCCAGCTTCCGTACGCGATCATCGCGGTCTCGGTGATCACCGCCCTGCTGCCCCGGATGAGCGAGCACGTCGCGGCCGGGCGCAAGGACCAGGTGCGCAGCGACTTCTCCCGGGGCTTCCGGCTCTCGTCGGTCCTGATCGTGCCCATCGCGGTGGCGATGATCGTCTTCGCGGTCCCGTTCTGCGTGATGATCTACGCGCAGGGCAGCACGAGCGCCGAGGACGCGGCGGCGATCGGGCGCATCCTCATGGTGTTCTGCGTGATGTTGATCCCCTTCACGCTCTTCCAGCTCCAGATGCGCGTGTTCTACGCGCTGGGCGACACGCGGACCCCGGCGCTGGTGTCGATCCCGTCCGAGATCGCCCACGCGGTCACGGCGCTCAGCCTGCTGTACTTCATGGCCGACAACCCGCAGGACATCGTCGTGTGGCTGCCGGTGCCCTACGGTCTCTACTACGTGGTCGGTTCGGCCATCATGTGGTACCTCCTCAACAGGAGGCTGAACGGGCTCGACGGCCGACGGACCGCGGTGACGCTGTTCAAGCTGCACGTGGCCACGGTTCCGGCGGCGGCGTTCGGCGTCCTGATGATCTTCGCCCTCGGCGGCCTGCCGGGCGACGTGTGGCCCGCCCTCGCGTCGATGGTGGCCGGAGGACTGGTCGGTGCCGTACTGTTCGTGGTTGCCGCCAAGTTCCTCAATGTGACTGAAGTCACAGCATTCCTTGATTTGGTCAGAACCCGGCTACGACGCCGCTGATCACCTGTAATGGATGACGTTGGGTGGTCGCGCCCGGGTACGTCCCGGAAGAAGCGTGACCATCCGGTGTCCTCCAAAGAGGCTGTTCAAGCGTCCTAGCATGGACAGACACCGCTTTACCGCCAGAGCATCGTTTATCCGAGCTGCCCGAAGGGAGGCTGGGGACAGCAGACAGCGCCGAACCCCCGCGCGTACGCCCGCGACGGCGCCACGCGAACCACGGCACTGTCACCCGTCACTCCCATCATGAGCACCTTCCTGATCGAACCCGGGGCGAAGCTGGCCAACCGCTACCGACTCGACACCGTGGTGAGCGAGACCGGTGGCGCGACCCGCTGGAAGGCCACCGACGAGACGCTCGCGCGCCCCGTCGCGGTGTGGACCTTCGCGGAGGGTTTCCCCCGTACGTCCGAAGTGGTGCGCGCCGCCCGCGCGACGAGCCGTATCCCCGACGCCCGCGTCACCCAGGTCTTCGACGCCGACGACACCACCCCCGTCCCCTACGTCGTCGAGGAGTGGGTCATCGGCTCCTCCCTCGCCGAACTCCTCGCGCAGGGCCCGATGGAGCCCGAGCGCGCCGCCGGTCTGGTGGCCGAGGCCGCCGAGGCCATCGCCGCCGCGCACGCGGGAGGCCTGCACCACCTGTGCCTGACCCCGAGCAAGCTCATGTGGAGCAGCGGCGGAGCGGTCAAGGTCACCGGTATCGGGGTGGACGCCGCCCTGCTGGGGAACAACGTCCCCCAGCCCGCCGCCGTCGACGCCCAGGGCCTGGGCAACCTGCTCTACGCGGCCCTCACGGGGTACTGGCCCGGCGGTCCGCAGAGCGGTCTGCCCGGCGCACCCCAGGGGCCGATGGGCCCCTACCCGCCCGGTCAGCTCAGACAGGGCGTGGGCGAACCCCTGGCCTCCATCACCACCCGCGCGGCCCTGCCGCAGCTGGTGGGTCAGATGGTGCCCGGCCCGCCCATCTCCAGCCCGGCCGAGTTCTGCGCCGCCATGGCGGAGGTCCCCCGGCTCATCCCGTTGCCGGTCTCCCCGGCCGAGGCCGCGCCGCCCGAGCCCGGGACCTCCCGGCGCACGGGCGAGTTCGACGCCACCAACAACCAGCGCCGCACCAGCCGCACCTCCGCCGCCCCGGCCCGCGGCGCCTCCCGCCCGGCACCCTCCCGCATGGACCAGCGCGCCTCCCGTGAGGAGGGCTCGTCCACCAAACGCGTCCTGGTCGGCGCGGTCGCGGTGGTGCTGTTCGTGGCGGTCGTCGTCGGCGCCTGGTCGTTCGGCTCGATGATGAACTCCGGCACGGACGGCGAGGCCGACCCCAGCGTCAGCGCGACCGAGGACACCCCGGCCGACGCCGAACTGAGCGTCCTGGACATCTCCGACTCCGACGGCTTCGACCCGCTGGGCGACAACTCCGAGCACGGGCAGAACGCGCCGCTGGCCCACGACGGCGATCCCAGCACGGCCTGGAACACCGAGGGCTACAACGACCCGATGGGCACCGAGAAGTCCGGTGTCGGCCTGCTCCTGGACCTGGGCTCCAGCCAGGAGGTCCACGAGGTCGACCTGGTGGTGCCCTCGAGCTCCTACGGGGTCCAGATCAGGGTCGGTGACAGCAACGCCGTCTCCGACGACGCCAGCCTGGACGCCAACCTCCCCTCCGCGTGGGAGGGCGAGGTCAGCGGTGAGCAGACCGTCACCCTGGACGAGGCCGCGACCGGCCGGTACGTCCTCGTCTGGTTCACCGACCTGCCCTCGGACGACGGACGCTTCCGTGGGACCATTAACGAGGTCGAGGTTCGCGGGACCTAGTTCTACTTTGTGGGGTATGTGATCAGCGCTGATGGACGCGGCCCAGGAGCTTCCTGACACGGAGCTGTTGTCGAGGCACGCTCAGGGTGACGAACAGGCGTTCGCGGTACTGGTTCGCCGTCACCGTGAGCGCCTGTGGGCTGTCGCCGTCCGGATGATGGGCGACCCCGAGGAGGCCTCGGACGCCCTCCAGGACGCCTTCATGTCCGCGTTCCGCGCCGCCGACCGGTTCCGCGGCGAGTCGCAGGTGAGCACCTGGATGCACCGCATCGTGGTGAACGCCTGCCACGACCGCCTCAGACGCCGCAAGGTGCGTCCGGCGACCCCGACGGAGGACGAGACCCTCGACGTCATCTCCAACGACCGCCTGAGCCGTTCCGGGGGCGGACACGACCACGCCGCGCAGACCGAGGCCCGGCTGGACGTGCACGCCGCACTGGAACTCCTCCCGCTGGACCAGAGGATGGCGCTGACCCTCGTGGACATGCTCGGCTACCGGGTGGACGAGGCGGCGGAGATCCTCGAGGTCGCGTCGGGCACCGTCAAGAGCCGGTGTGCGCGAGGTCGCGCCAAACTTCTTCCCTCACTGGCCCATCTAAGGAACCCTCAGCCTCCCCGAGACGTCACATCTGGGAGAGGAGGTGCCAACCCATCGTGACGTCCCATCCTGACGTGGAGGCACTCGCCTTCTTCGCGGAGGACCTTCTGGACCCCGACGAGGAACGCTTCGTTGCCACCCACATAGAGACCTGCGCGTCCTGTGCCACGGTCCTCGACGAACTCTCGGGGGTCACCCGCGTCCTCGCCGACGAGCCCGTTCCGGCACTGCCGCAGGACGTCGCGGACCTCCTCGACGGGCGTGTGGCCGAGGCGGTGCGCGAACGCTCCGCGACCCCGACGGCCGGGGAACCCCCTCTCGCCGACTCCTCGGCCTCCGACGCGTCGGACGCGTCCGAGGGCCCCGGGGCGGAGACGTTGGCACCGGTGGTCCCCCTCAACCGGCGGCGCGGCTTCGGCCTCCCCCACCTGATGGCGATCGCCGCCGTGACCGTGTTCGTGGTCGGTGGCGGCGCCGCGATCCTCAACGGGCAGATGAACGACCAGCAGGAGTCCACCGCCGCGTCGCCGCTGCTGGAGGAGTCCGAGTCCGAGTCGGCACCTGACACCGCCCAGTCCTACTCCGCGACCTCGGTGGCGAGCGGCACGGTCTACACGGAGGACCGGCTCGGCTCCCAGGCGGCGGAGGTCCTGGCCGCCTCGCGGGCGACGGAGGGCGCCCAGGAGGAGACCGGCACCCAGGAGCTCACGCAGCTGACCGCCGACGCGCAGGAGTGCGTCACCCGCTTCGAGAAGGACGCCGGAACACGGGTCACCCTGGTCGACGACGCCCTCTACGACGCCGGTGACGGTCCCGGACCCGCGTGGGTCCTCTTCACCCGGGACGAGGACGGCGCCGGAGTGGTGGTCCTCGACCCGAGCAGCTGCACGGACGGGGACCCCGGAGGCGGCGTGCTCTCCGAGCGTCCCCTGTAGGCGACCGCGCCACCGGTGGCGCGGCCCGTCCTCAGCGGCCGTCCCCCGCGCGCACCAGCCCGCTCTCGTAGGCGAGCACCACCAGCCCCACGCGGTCACGCACCCCGAGCTTGGCCAGGAGGCGGCCCACGTGCGTGCGCGCGGTGGCCGGGCTCAGGTGCAGTTTCGCCCCGATCTCCTGGTTGGACATCCCCCGCCCGACCAGGGCCAGCACCTCGCGCTCCCGGAAGGTGACCGCCTCCAGCCGCGCGACGGCCTCGGGCGGCGGCTCGCTCCCGGCGAGGCGTTCGATGACGCGCCGGGTGACGCCGGGCGACAGCAGGGCCTCCCCCGCCGCCACCGTGCGGACCGCGTCCCGCAGCTCACGGGGCCTGGCGTCCTTGAGCAGGAAACCGGCGGCGCCCAGGCGCAGCGCGGTGAACACGTTGGCGTCCTCGCCGAAGGTGGTGAGGACCACCACCCGGGTGTCGACATGTCGGCGGCCCGACGTGTCGACACGTCGACGTTCCAGTTCCCGGAGCACGGCGAGCCCGTCCATGACGGGCATCTGGAGGTCCAGCAGCACCACGTCCGGGCGGTGGCGGTCGACCTCGACCAGCGCCGCGCGGCCGTCCTCGGCCTCCGCCGCCACCTCGATGTCACCCTCGCGCTCCAGCAGGGAGCGCACACCGGCGCGGACGAGCTCCTGGTCGTCCACGAGCAGGACCCTCGTCGGCGCGCTCACTCCCCGCCCCCGAGCGGCAGCCGCGCGCGGACCCGGTACCCGCTCCTGGGCACCGGCCCCGCCTCCAGGGTCCCCTCCACCATCCGGACCCTCTCCCTCATCCCCGCGAGCCCCGTTCCGCCGCGCCCGCCGTCGAGCGGCTCCCGGCGCGCCCCGCCGGGGAGGGGCCCGGTCCCGTCGTCGGAGACTGTCACCGTGAGCGATTCCTCCGCGCGTTCGAGCACCACCTCGGCGGTCTCGGCCCGCGCGTGCCTGAGCGTGTTGGTCAGCGCCTCCTGGACCACCCGGTAGGCGGTGGCGTCGACCAGACCGGGCAGCTCGGGACCACCCTCGCCGGTCACCCGCACGGTCAGCCCCGCCGCGCGCACGGAGGCCACCAGGTCGTCCAGGTGCGCGAGCCCGGCCACCCGTTCGACCCCGTCCCCGTTGTCGCTCCGTGGCCCGGGGTCGCGCAGCGCCCGCACCGTGGAACGCAGGTCACGCAGTCCCTCCCGGGCCGCCTGGGAGACGTGGTCCAGCTCGGCCCGGGCCACCGGTGCGTCCACCGCCCCCTCTTCCAGGGCCTCGGCCGCCACCGAGGTGTGCAGGGAGACCACGGAGAGGTGGTGGCCGACCGCGTCGTGCAGGTCCCGCGCGATCCGGGCGCGTTCGCGGGCCAGGAGTTCGGCTGACTCCGCCTCCCTCGCCTGGGCGTCCAGGACGGCGATCAACTCGCGCTGGCGGGCGCCCTCCGCCCTCTGGCGGACCCCGTCCCCCAGGGCGATCGCCGCACCCATGATGGCCACGGTCGACACCAGTTCGTACCCGAGGAGGAAGGCCGGGTCCTGGCCCTCGGCCAGCCTCGCTGTCGTGGAGACGACGACGAGCGCCGCCGCGGTCCCGACGGCCCACCGGGTGCGGTCGAAGAGGGCGGCGGAGTACAGCGCGGCGGCCGCGGGCACGGCCAGCCCGATCACCGGCAGATCCGCCACGTAGTAGACGATGAGCAGGACGGCGGTGAGCAGGAGGACCGCCAGGGGCCAGCGGCGCCGGACCAGCATGAGGAGTCCGAGCGCGGTCGCGAACGCGTAGGCCACGGTCGGTGGGAGGTCTCCCCCGCCGATCCCGGCCCCGATCGCGATCGCCACCACCGCGAAGACGGCGAACCCCAGGAGGGCGTCGACGACGACGGCCTGGCGGCCGGTGCGGTCGGTGGAGCCGGACGGGTCCTGCTGGCCGCGCGGGCCGGGGCGGTCGGGCATGCCGTGATTCTACGGAGCCCGGCCCCGTCGGCACCCCTGTTCGCGGGCGCGTCCGGCTACGCGTTTCGACGTACCCGGAGGGGATACGCGACGGACGCCCCGAGCAGGCCCCGTCCGTAGCGTGCGGGAGGTCGTCGCGGCGTCCGCCGCCCCAGAATCCACGAGGGGGACCCCATGAACCACCGTCCGGCCCCGGCCACCGGAGCCCCGCCCGGCGTGCCCTGGCCCCTGGTCCTGAGCCTGGGGGCACTGGCCCTGGTACGCCCCCTGATGAGTGTCACCGGGGTCACGGAGACGATCGGTGCCCCCTGGGCACAGCTGGGCGTCACGCTGCTGGTGACGGTGGCGTGGGTTGCGGCCGTGATCGTGGCGCACGTGCCCCGGCCCTTCGTCACCCTCGTCTGCGCGGGTGTCGCCTACGGGGTGCTCGCGGTCCTGCTCGGCGCGGTGCTGTCGCCGCTCCTCGGTGAGGGGTTCCGGGTGCCGCTCACTCACCCCCTCGCGGTGCTCTCGGTGCTCACCGTGAACGCCGTGTGGGGGGCTCTCGCCGGGGGCCTGGCCCTCGCGGTCCGGGCGGTCCGGTGGCCGGGGTCCGGGAAGGGCTGAGTCCCATACCCCACCCCCGTACGCTGCACGGATGTCGGACCGGGAATGGCGTGCGCCTACCATCGGTTGTGCTAACCATCTTTCCCTGTCACACCACCGTGGCCGGGCAGCGACTGTGTGAAGGGCCTAGAGCGTGAGTGACGTCCGCAATGTCATCATCATCGGTTCCGGACCGGCGGGGTACACCGCTGCCGTGTACGCCGCGCGCGCGGAACTGCGCCCGCTGGTGTTCGAGGGGTCCATCACGGCCGGTGGTGCGCTCATGAACACCACCGACGTGGAGAACTTCCCCGGTTTCCCGGACGGGATCATGGGCCCCGACCTCATGGACAACCTGCGCAAGCAGGCCGAGCGCTTCGGCGCCGAGCTGGTCCCCGAGGACGTCACCGACGTGGACCTGACCAAGCCGGTCAAGGAGGTCACCGTCGGCGGTGACACCTACTTCGCGCACACCGTCATCCTGGCCACCGGCTCGGGCTACCGCGAGCTCGGCGTGCCCGGTGAGAAGGAACTGTCCGGCCGGGGCACCTCCTGGTGCGCGACCTGTGACGGCTTCTTCTTCCGCGACCAGGACATCGCGGTGGCGGGCGGCGGCGACACCGCCATGGAGGAGGCCCTCTTCCTCACCCGCTTCGCCAAGTCGGTGACGGTGATCCACCGCCGCGACGAGCTGCGCGCCAGCCGGATCATGGCGGAGCGCGCCCTCGCCAACGAGAAGATCAGCTTCCTCTGGGACACCGAGGTCGTCGAGGTCGTCGGTGAGGACCGCGTCAGCGGCCTCAAGCTCGTCAACAACAAGACCAACGAGGCCAGCACGCTGGACGTCACCGGCCTGTTCGTCGCCATCGGCCACGACCCGCGCGTGGAGCTCTTCCAGAAGCAGGTCGAGCTGGACGAGGAGGGCTACGTGAAGGTGGACGCCCCGTCCACGCGGACCAACCTCGAAGGCGTCTTCGCCGCGGGCGACGTGGTCGACCACCAGTACCGTCAGGCGATCACCGCCGCGGGTACCGGCTGTTCCGCAGCGCTGGACGCCGAGCGCTTCCTCGCAGCCCTCGGCAACTAGACTCCCCGGCCCCCCTCACCCGGTTTCGTCGAACCAAGGAGAACCAAGCAGTGTCCACCGTGAAGAACGCCACCGACGCCTCCTTCGAGGAGACCGTCCTCAAGAGCGCCAAGCCCGTCCTGGTGGATTTCTGGGCCGACTGGTGCGGTCCCTGCAAGCAGATGGCCCCGGTCCTGGACAAGCTGGCCGCTGAGCACGGCGACAAGATCGAGGTCGTCAAGGTCAACACCGACCAGAACCCCGAGACGCCCCGCGCCTACAACGTCATGTCGCTGCCGACCATGAACGTCTACAAGGACGGCGAGGTCGTGAAGCAGATCATCGGCGCGAAGCCGAAGCGACTCCTGGAGAAGGAGCTGGCGGAGTTCCTCTGACCCGGAGCACCGCACACACGCACGAGAGGCCCTCAGGCGAAGCCTGGGGGCCTTTTGGCGTCCAGTCGGACTCACCCCAGGGTTGCACCCCCTGGGCCACTCACGGGCGACCTGAGGGCGCGATCAGTGGGCCAGCGACCCCCTGACCGGCTGTTTCACGTGAAACAGCCCCTCCGAACACCGCCGTCACCCTGACGGCGGACACGACGATGGCGGTGTTTCACGTGAAACACCGCCATCACTCGCGAGGGTGGAGAGGTCAGTTCTCGCGGTCCATCTGACCGATGATCCGCTCCAGGTCCTCCATCGTCGCGAACTCCACGACGATCTTGCCCTTCTTCCGGCCGATGTCCACCTTCACCGTGGTGTCCAGCCGGTCACCCAGACGGGTGGCCCACTCCTCGATCTGCGGGGGGTTGTCAATCCGCCCGGCGGAGGCCCTTCGGGGCTTGTCCTCGTCCGGTATCTCCCGGAGCGCGACGATCTCCTCCAGGGACCGGACCGACAGCCCCTCGTCGTTGACCCTCTTCGCGAGGCGTTCCTGCGCCTCCGGGTCGTCGATCGACAGCAGGGCACGCGCGTGACCGGCGCTCAGCACCCCGGCCGCCACCCGCGTCTGCACCCTCCCCGGGAGGTTGAGCAGACGCAGCGTGTTGGCGATGTGCGAACGCGACTTCCCGACCTGCTGGGCCAGCTCCCCCTGGGTGGTGCCGAAGTCGTCCAGCATCTGCTGGTACGCGGCCGCCTCCTCCAGCGGGTTGAGCTGCTGCCGGTGCAGGTTCTCCAGGAGCGCCTCCCGGAGCAGTTCGTCGTCGTCCGTCCGACGCACGATCGCGGGGATGCGGTCCAACTCCGCGAGCTTGCTCGCCCGGAACCGCCGCTCCCCCATGATCAGCTCGTAGCGGGGCTGTTCCCCGCCTTCGAGCTTGCGGACCACGACGGGCTGGAGCAGACCGACCTCGATGATCGAGTCCCGCAACTCGTCCAGAGCCTCGTCGTCGAAGTAGGTCCTGGGCTGACGGGGGTTGGGGGTGATCGAGCCGAGCTCGACCTCCTCCAGGTAGGTCCCGTCCGGCATCTCCGTCGGCCCCTGGGCCGCAGGGGGTTCGGGGACGGACACCACCGTGTCGCGGACGTCCACCGGCGCGGGGGCCGTCGGCCCCTGCGGGATGAGCGCCCCCAGCCCCTTGCCCAGTCCGCGCCGCTGCTGGCTCACCGGCAACTCCCTCCACACTCCTTGTGAGTTTCCGCCCGCCCGGTCGGCCGCGCCGACCGGGCGGGGTGTTTCACGTGAAACAACCACCGTCAGCCGGGGTTGAGCCCCTCGGCCCGGAAGGCGATCTCTCGCGCCGCCTCCAGGTAGGCCACGGCTCCGGTCGATCCCGGGTCGTAGGTCATGACGGACTGCCCGTAGCTGGGCGCCTCGGAGACACGGACGCTCCTCGGTACCAGCGACTTCAGGACGAGCTCTCCGAAGTGCGAGCGCACCTCGTCGGCCACCTGCTGGGCGAGCCGGGTCCGACCGTCGTACATCGTCAGCAGGATCGTGCTGACCGACAGTCCCGTGTTCAGGTGCGACTTGACCAGTTCCACGTTGCGCAGAAGCTGGCCGAGCCCCTCCAGCGCGTAGTACTCGCACTGGATCGGGATCATGACCTCGTCGCACGCCACCATCGCGTTGACCGTCAGCAGGCCGAGCGAGGGCGGGCAGTCGATGAGGATGTAGTCGAGGTCCGAGGTGTCGTAGGCCGCGAAGGCCCGCTTGAGTCGGGCCTCCCGCGCCACGAGGGAGACCAGTTCGATCTCCGCGCCCGCGAGGTCGATGGTGGCCGGAGCGCACCACAGGTTGGGGATGTCCGGAACCGGCTGGGCCAGCTTGCGGATCTCCTCGTCCTCGACGAGACAGTGGTAGATGGACCGGGTCTGGGTGTCGCGCTCCATGCCGAGAGCGGTGGAGGCGTTCCCCTGCGGGTCGAGGTCGACCACGAGGACGCGCTGTCCGTTCATGGCGAGGGCGGCGGCGATGTTCACCGTCGTGGTGGTCTTGCCGACCCCGCCCTTCTGGTTGGCGACGCTGATGATCCGGCAGGCCTTGGGACGAGGCCAGGGGTCCTCGTGCGCACGGCCCGTCATCGCGGCTCGGGCCGCCCGGGCGAGAGGAGTGTCGGGGACGCTGTCGGGGGCCGCCTCGCCACTCCATGTTTCACGTGAAACAGGGGGCTGGCCCGCCGTGGAGTCGATCGGTGTTTCACGTGAAACATCGAGCAGGTCTCCATAGGCGCCCGCCGGTGTTTCACGTGAAACACCGGCGTCGTCGGCTGGGTTCTGGGGCACGAATGAGTTCACCTCTTCCGTCCGCGCTTCTTCTTGCCGTTCCGCGCCTTCTTCTGGGAGCCTCCCGACGCGGGCGGGCCACCGTCGGATGTCACCGTGACGCGAACGACCGTGGTAGCGGGATCGACTTTACCCCGCCCCACCCTGATCACATCGCTCACGCCAGGGCGCAGTTTCGAAACGTCTTCCCGGGCCTCCGCGAGTTCGGCCTCCGCCTGCTCCCCCTTGAGGGCCAACAGGCTGCCGTCCTTGCGCAGCAGGGGGAGCGACCAACCGGCCAGCCGGGCCAGCGGAGCCACCGCACGGGCCGTCACGAAGTCGGTGTACAGCTCGCCGTGCGCCTCCTCGGCGCGCCCCCGGCGCACCTCCACGTTGGTCAGCCCCAGGGTCCGGACCGCCTCGTCGAGGAAGACCGTCCTCCGCAGCAGGGGCTCCAGGAGGATCATCCTGATGTCGGGGCGCAGCAGACCCAGCACCAGCCCCGGCAGGCCCGCACCGGAACCGATGTCCACCACCTCGGCGCCCTCGGGGATCAGCTCCTCCACGACGGCGCAGTTGATGAGGTGCCGCTCCCAGAGGCGGGGCACCTCGCGCGGGCCGATCAGCCCGCGACGCACCCCGTCGTCGGCGAGCAGTTCGGCGTAACGGGTCGCCACGGGCAGGGTGTCGCCAAAGACCGCGACCGCCTCCGGGGGCGGGGCGGGGAGCGTGGCGCCGGGCTCCTCAGTGCCCGAGGTCATCGGTCACCACCTGTCGGAACTCGTCCATCGTCACTTCCATGAACCGTTGGGTCGTCATGTCGACCTGTCCACAAGGGGACAGGGACCGAACGACGCGGGAAGCGCGCGTCGGATCGCGGCCGACCGCGCGCATGGGGGTTCGTCCCTCCCCCACACGGATCGTGTGGTTCGCGACTCCACTCGCGGAGCCACCCCGGGGGTACCGAGGGTGGGACGACTCGTGGTGGGAAGGTCCCCGCAGACGATCCTACGCGGGGGCCGCACCGGTGTTTCACGTGAAACACCCCTTGCGTCCGACTCGGTCCCGGGACCTCCGTCCGGGTGGGTCCCGCGCCGGTGACCCACCGCCCCTCCGGGCATGACGAAGGGGCGGTGTTTCACGTGAAACACCGCCCCTCGACCGCCCGTCCGTCGCCTAGTCGGCGGGGTGGACCACCACGTAGCGGTTGGGCTCCTCGCCCTCGGACTCGCTGCGCAGTCCGGCCGCGGCGACCGCGTCGTGCACCACCTTGCGCTCGAACGGCGTCATCGGCTCCAGCGGGTGGACCTCGCCGGTCTCCTTGACCTTCGTGGCCGCCTCGGCGCCGATCTGGAAGAGCACCTTCCGGCGGCCGTCGCGGTAGCCGCCGATGTCCAGCATCAGTCGGCTGCGCTCACCCGTGGCCCGGTGGACGGCCAGACGGGTCAGCTCCTGGAGCGCCTCCAGGACCTCGCCGTCCTGACCGATCAGCTCGTCCAGGGTCGCCCCGACGACGGAAACCATCGCGCGGTCGCCCTCGACGTCCATGTCGATGTCGCCGTCGAAGTCCGCGATGTCGAGCAGACCCTCGATGTAGTCCGCGGCGATGTCGCCCTCGTTCTCCAGGGCCTCGACGTCGACTCCCGCCTCAGGTGCGTCAGCCACCGCCACACCACCGCTCTCTTCCTCGCTACGTCCCACAGCGATCCCGTCTCCTCTATCCGTCAGTCCCTGGCCGCCGTACGCCTCAGGGGCATTCTCGCCTGCGCACTCGAAAGTCGTGAACGCCGACACGAAACAGGGAGGCCCTACTTGGCGCCGCCGCCGCGCTTGGAACGCGTCTGCTTCTTCGGCTGTTTGCGTTCGATCTTAGGCTGTTCCACCGGCTCCGGAGCGGTTTCCGGAGCCTTCTTGCGGCCGAGCATGCCCTTGGCCGAACCCTTCGAGGAGGAGCCCTTCGAGGACTCGTCCGTGCCGGGCGCGGGCTGGTTCCGGTACAGGAAGTGCTGCTGCACCATCGTCCACACGTTGGAGGTGACCCAGTAGACCAGCACACCGATCGGCATCATGAGGCCGAAGAGCCCGAAGGCCGGCGCCATGTACATCATGATCTTCTGGGTCTGCATCATCGGGTTGTCAGGCTGCTGCGCGATGCTGCGCTTGATGCTCTGACGCATGGTGAGGAACGTCGTGACGCCCATGACCACACACGCGATGGCGATGACGACCTTGGCCATGATGGGGTCGGTCGCGCCCAGCGCCCGCAGCTCGTCCGCCGGGGTGTTGAACTGGGCGGCGATCGGGGCGTGGAAGATCAGCGCCTCACGGGCGCTGTCCGCGAGCTCCTGGGTGAAGCCGAACTGCACCTTGCCCTCGGCCACGCTGCGCAGCACGCTGAACAGGGCGAAGAAGACCGGCATCTGGAGCAGCAGCGGGAGGCAGCCCATGATGGGGTTGGTGCCGCTCTCCTGGTAGAGCTTCATCGACTCCCGCTGGAGCCGCTCCTTGTCGTGCTTGTAGCGCTCCCGAAGCTTCATGATCTTCGGCTGCACTTCCTGCATCTTGCGCTGCGTGTTCATCTGCTTGACGAACAGCGGCACCATCAGCAGACGCATCAGGCAGGTCAGCAGCACGATGGACAGGCCCCACGCCCACCCGCTGTCGGGGTTCAGGCCAACGATGGTCAGACCCGAGTGGATCCAGACCAACACGTGGCCGATGATGTTGTAAAGCCAGTCCAGCACCGGCCAACTCCTCGGTGATTCGGTTCAGCTACTGGTCCCCGGAAGCGGTGCCGGTGTGCCCGGTTCCGCCCGTAGACTCCTCGGACTCCTCGTTCCGGCGCCCCTTGGGCGGCGGAACCGGATCAAGACCCCCCGGGTTGAACGGGTGGCAGCGGGCGATGCGCCTGACCGTCAGCCACAACCCGCGAAGCCCCCCGTGGACGCGCAGCGCCTCGACGCCGTACGCGCTGCACGAGGGGTAGAAACGACAGACCGGGGGGAAGAGCGGGCTGATGAAGCGCTGGTACCCCCGGATGGGCAGGATCAGCAGCCGTGCGAACGACGTCGGTCTGTGCTCGGTCATTGCTGCGCCCACCGTTCTGCGCCCTCCTGGGGGCGACGGTCACCGTCTGCTTCACTCTTCGCCGACCCGACCGGTTCGGGGCGTGGGCCCCCGCGGCCGCGCCGACGCTTGTCGGCCCCACGGGGACGCTGCGCCGCGGCGATCGCGCTGTCGAGTTGTACCGCCAGGTCCGCCTGCCGCAGGTTCGCGGCCGAGGGCCTGGCCCGCACTACCAGCAGGCTACCGTTTGGCAGAACAGCCAACCGTGAGCGCATCAGGTGCCGGAGGCGTCGCTGCACGCGTTTGCGGACGACGGCTCCCCCGACGGCCTTGCTCACGACGAAACCGACGCGCGGCGGTGCCGGTGCGTCGGTGTGGTCACTGTCGCCGGACGGTTTCCGGGGAGCGAGGTAGATGACGCCCAAAGCGTCACGCGAGGAGCGCCGACCGGAACGCATGACCGTTCCGAACTCGGCGCTGTGGCGCATCCGGTTCTCCGGCGACAACATCGGGGTTCCTCCGGGAGAGGGGTGCGGCACGGCCCCCGGCTACCGGTTCCGTGCCCCACGACAAAGGGACCGACCGGCGAGAAGGCCGGACCGGTCCCAGTGAAGACTTGAGGCTTGACGTGGCCTAGTGGCTCACGGTCAGCGCGGCGCGTCCCTTACGACGTCGCGAGGCGATGATGGCGCGACCGGCGCGCGTACGCATGCGCAGCCGGAAGCCGTGGACCTTCGCGCGACGCCGGTTGTTCGGCTGAAACGTACGCTTGCTCACTACTGGCTCCAGGGGCGTGTCAGGAAAGTACTACGACAGACCCCCAGGATATGCGGGGCCTTACAGTGCGTGCGACGAGGCCGCGACTTCGTGGCTGGCACGAGCGCAGGCAGAATCGTCGGCATAAGCATAAAGAACATACGACCTGGTCGGGTCGTGGTCAAATCGGCCCCGCTGACCGTCCCGCGAGGGGAGGCCGGGGCCCGGCTCGACCGGTGGCGGACGCCACCGGCCACAGTCTACCCGCCTCCCTGTGGACAACCGGTTGTCCACAGCGTGTGAGACTTCCCCAAGGGGTGGGGGCTGTGGATAACCTCAACCTGTGGATAACTCACCCCCGAGACTGTCCACAGCCACCCCAAACCTGTGGACAATCGCTGTACACACCCCCTGAACTGGGGATTGTGGATAACCTCCCGATACACACAGGGGTCTGCCATCCTGTGGATAAACCTGTGGACAAGGTGTGGACAACCTCCGGAAGCTGTGGATACCCGAAGGTAGTCACACTCCTGGACTCCAGACTTCGCGTCCGTTGTCCACAGGCCGCGCACGACCCGAACGACCGCCCGCGAACCGGAACCCCGGCCCGGCACCTCCCTCAGGGGAGGACAATGGGACGTGTGGGCCCCGTGGGGTCCCCGCCCCCAGAGACACGCCGGACCGAACGCCCCCCGTCCCCTCACCGCCTCCCACCGCACCGAACAGATCCGCACCGAAGGGACAGCAACCATGGCAGGTCACCTTGGCTGAAGCACAGGTCAACCTCGCAATGGTCTGGTCGAGCGTGCTGGACGGGATCGACCACGACTCCCTCCCCGCACACCAGCGTGCCTGGCTGCCGCAGACCCGTCCGCTGGGTCTGATCGAGGACACGGCGCTGATCGCGGCGCCCAACGAGTTCACCAAGAAGGTCCTGGAGACGCGCCTCTACCCGGCGATCAGCAAGGCGCTTTCGGCACACCTGGGACGGGAGATCCGGGTCGCGGTCACCGTGGACCCCACCGCCGTGCCCACCCCTCCCCCGACTCCCTCCCCCTACGGAGTGAGCAGGGACACGGGCGCGCACACGTCGCTCTCCGCGCCGCCCGAGCAGCCCCCGGCGCCGGGCCGCGCCGACCAGCCCTCCGTCCACGAACCCCGTGGCCAGCACGCCCGTCCAGCCGGACCGCACCCCTTCGACGCACCCCAGCGGCCGCAGGCCCCGCACCCGTCCGAGGCGCTCGGCGCCCACCCTGGGCACGCGCGTGCCCAGGAGGCGCAGGCCGACCTGCTCGGCCCCGCCTCCTCCGCCCAGGGCCCGCGGCCCGCCGAACGCGGACCGGCGCCCCAGCAGGGACCGGCGCCCCAGCAGCACGGGCACGTGACCGCTGACGGCCGGGCCCCGCACGTTCCGGAGCGGTCCTCCCAGGGTCCGGCCCCCGCACCGGCACGGCCCGCCACGGACCTCCCCGCGCACGGCGCCCAGCAGCCGCTCCCCGATCCCCCCGCGCGCCCCCAGGAGGGGCACCGGACGGCGTTCCCCGCGGCCTCGGCCACCGGATGGGAACAGCCCGCCCAGGAGCAGCTGTGGCAGCAGCAGAGCTGGTCGGACGCGTCGTGGGACGAGCCCAACCGCTGGGAGAGCCCGGCCCCGAGGCCCGGCCCGGAGCCCGCGCCCGTCGCGGAACCGGCCCCGAGCGCGCACGAGGCCGCCCCCGCGCCCGTCGAGCCCGTGGCTGATCCCCCGGCGGCGGAGGAGAGCGAACCCGCCGCACCGTCCGCACCGGCACCCGCCCCGACCTCTCCGCCCGGGCGGTCCCAGGAGATCCCGCCCGGTGAGCACGCGCGGCTGAACCCGAAGTACACCTTCGACACCTTCGTCATCGGCTCCAGCAACCGGTTCGCGCACGCGGCCTCGGTCGCTGCGGCGGAGGCCCCCGCGAAGGCGTACAACCCGCTGTTCATCCACGGCGGTTCGGGACTGGGCAAGACCCACCTCCTCCACGCCATCGGCCACTACACGCACCGGCTCTACGAGGGCTCACGGGTGCGGTACGTGAGCTCGGAGGAGTTCACCAACGAGTTCATCAACTCGATCCGGGACGGCAAGGCGGACGGGTTCCGGCGCCGCTACCGGGACATCGACGTGCTCCTGGTGGACGACATCCAGTTCCTGGAGAACAAGGAGCAGACGCAGGAGGAGTTCTTCCACACGTTCAACACGCTCCACAACTCCGACAAGCAGATCGTCATCTCCAGTGACCGGCCGCCCAAGCAGCTGACCACGCTGGAGGACCGGATGCGGAGCCGGTTCGAGTGGGGCCTGCTGACGGACGTCCAGCCGCCGGAGCTGGAGACCCGCATCGCGATCCTGCGGAAGAAGGCCGCGCAGGAGGGCCTGGCGGCCCCGCCCGAGGTCCTGGAGTTCATCGCCAGCAAGATCTCCACCAACATCCGGGAGCTGGAGGGGGCGCTGATCCGGGTGACCGCCTTCGCCAGCCTGAACCGGCAGTCCGTGGACCTGGACCTGACCGGCCAGGTACTGCGCGACCTGGTCCCCAACGCCGAGGTCCCGGAGGTCACGGCCAGCGCGATCATGTCCCAGACCGCGGCCTACTTCGGGCTGAGCCTGGAGGACCTGTGCGGGACCTCCCGGTCCCGGGTCCTGGTCACGGCCCGGCAGATCGCCATGTACCTGTGCCGTGAGCTCACCGACCTCTCCCTGCCGAAGATCGGGCAGCAGTTCGGCCGGGACCACACCACGGTCATGCACGCCGACCGCAAGGTCCGGGCGCTGATGGCGGAGCGCCGCTCCATCTACAACCAGGTGCACGAGCTGACCAGCCGGATCAAGGACCAGCCCTCGCTGACCTGACCGACGTGCCGGGCGTACGACGACCGGAGGGGCGGGCCCGCCAGTGCGGCGGCCCGCCCCTCCGCCGTGTCCGGGGGTGTCTCCGGGTACCCGCGGGCCCCCGGTCCGTGCGCCTGTCCCCGTGTCTCCGTGTCCGCCTGTCGACGTGTCCCCGAGTCGACGTGTCGACTTCTCTCCCCGTCCCGCGCCCGTCGGGAGGCCCGTGACCGCGCCGGTGGGCCTCCGTGCGCACGCTCGCGCCTGTCCACAGTCTCCGGGGCTCCCCCGAAACCACCCGGGCCGAGTTATCCACAGGCTTGTGTGGGTGTTGGCACCCTGGGGAGAGGTACGTCCGTGTCGTGGCCGAGCAGTACGGTGCGTACCGGACACGCACTGTTTCCCCTGGTTTCCCGGGTGTGCGGAGCCTGTTGCGCTGGCCACAGCGGGGGTGAAGGGCGTCGGTCAGGGGCCGTGACGAGGAACGGGACCAGCGCTTCGCGAAGGACCTGTGGAAAACCCTGTGCACAGACTCTTTGTCCAGGTTCGCGCGCTCTGTGCCGGGCTCCGAAAAAAAGTTTGGGGTTTTCTCGGCGGAGTTATCCACAGAGAGGGGTCGAATTCTGTGGACAACCCTGTGGATAACCTGTGGACAACAGCCCCGCGCCTGTGGGTAACCCAGGGTCGCCCTGTGGACACGGCCACCGATGATCGGACCACGGAACCCCCAGGCACTGTGGACAACTTGGGGAAAAGCTGTGGACGAACCTGTGGACGCTCTGTGGACAAGCTGAGGGGCCCTCTGGTTGTCCACAGCGGGCCCGAGTTACGCACAGGGTCATCCACAGGCCCTGTGGACAAAAATTCGCAGTCTGACCTGCGAGAACAAGGGTTATCCACACTATCCACAGGCCCTACTACTACGACGCACTTTCATTAACCAAGATGTGGCGTCAAAACAGCTTCGCGGAAAATCTGTGGACAAACGCCTGAGATCGAGGTGACGGCGGGTCAGTCCCGAGCTGTCAGCGGCAGCGGGTGAATCCGGGTAACGTGTGGTCTCGCCCCTGTCCTCCGCCGCCCGGATCTGAGCGGTGACCCCTACGGAGTCCGAGACCGCTCCAGCGGCACGGTCCGCCCTCGTCGCGGACGCCGTCCACACCCTGGGGACACGCCCCCGGCGGATCCACGAGACACCCACGAGCTGCAACGTTGAGGCTGCGACCGGTCCCCGGTCGGGCGGAAAGTGAGTCGGAGAGTGAAGTTCCGGGTCGAACGCGACGTACTGGCCGACGCTGTCGCCTGGACAGCGCGCACACTGCCCTCGCGTCCCTCTGTACCGGTCCTCGCCGGAATCCTGCTGGACGCGGGTGAGATCGACGGCCGACAGCGCGTGCGCCTGTCCGGCTTCGACTACGAGGTCTCCGCGCAGGTCTCCGTCGACATCGAGATCGAGGAGCCCGGGCAGACCCTGGTCTCCGGACGCCTCCTCGCCGAGATCACCCGCAACCTTCCTCCACAGACTGTGGAGATCTCCACGGACGGCCCCAAGGTCGTCGTGAGCTGCGGCAGCGCCAAGTTCACCCTGAACACGATGCCGGTCGAGGACTACCCGTCCCTCCCGGAGATGCCCGGCGTGAGCGGGACAGTCGGCAGCGACGCCTTCGCCGCCGCCGTCAGCCAGGTCGCCGTGGCGGCCGGCCGTGACGACACGCTCCCGATGCTCACCGGCATCCGGGTCGAGATCGAGGGCGAGACCATCACCCTCGCCTCCACCGACCGCTACCGCCTCGCCGTCCGCGAGCTGAACTGGAAGCCGGAGAACCCGGACCTGTCCGCGGTCGCGCTGGTTCCGGCCAAGACCCTCCACGACACCGCCAAGTCGCTCACCTCGGGCGCCGAGGTCTCCATCGCCCTGTCGGGCAGCGAGACCGGCGAGGGCATGATGGGCTTCGAGGGCGGCGGCCGACGCACCACCACGCGTCTGCTCGACGGTGAGTTCCCCAAGTACCGCGCCCTGCTGCCGGACACCTTCAACACCGTCGCGGAGGTCAGCCGCTCCGAGTTCGTCGAGGCTGTCAAGCGCGTCTCGCTGGTCGCCGAGCGCAACACCCCGCTGCGGCTCGCCTTCACCCAGGGCGCGCTGGTCCTGGAGGCGGGCACCGGTGAGGACGCGCAGGCCGTGGAGACCCTGGAGGCGGACCTCGACGGCGAGGACATCCAGATCGCCTTCAACTCCGGGTTCCTGCTGGACGGGCTGGGCGCCATCGGCACCGACGTGGCCCGCCTGCACTTCACCACCTCGACCAAGCCCGCGATCCTCACCGGGAAGCCCGCTGAGGAGGGTGCTTCCCCCGAGTACCGCTACCTGATCATGCCGGTCCGCCTCTCCGGCTGACCGGAACGCCCGTTCCACCGACGAGCGTCCGCCGCCCGGCCCGTGCACAGCGCCACGGGCCGGTCGGCTTCCACATGTCCACAGGTGCCCCAGGGGAGTACACATGCAACTCGGAATGATCGGTCTCGGCAAGATGGGCGGCAACATGGCCGCCCGCCTGCGTGAGAAGGGGCACGACGTCGTCGGCTACGACGTCTCCCCCGGCGCCCGCGACGTCGAGACCCTGTCGGAACTGGTCGACCGCCTCGACGCCCCCCGCGTGGTGTGGGTGATGGTCCCGTCCGGCGAACCGACGGCCGCGATCGTCTCCGAGCTCGGTGACCTCCTCTCCGAGGGCGACATCGTCGTCGAGGGCGGCAACACCCACTACGTCGACGACGCGCCGCGCGCCGAGGCGCTCGCCGCCAAGGGCGTCGGCTACGTCGACGCCGGTGTCAGCGGCGGCGTGTGGGGCCGCCAGAACGGCTACGGGATCATGGTCGGCGGCGGGGCCGAGGACGTGGAGCGCCTGCGCCCCGTCTTCGACTCCCTGACCCCCGACGACGGCGGCGGCTTCGTGCACGCCGGAGCGGTCGGCGCGGGCCACTTCGTGAAGATGGTCCACAACGGCATCGAGTACGGCATGATGCAGTCCTTCGCGGAGGGCTACGAGCTGATGGTGGCCTCGGGGATCGTCAAGGACGTCCCCGGCACCTTCGAGAGCTGGCGTGAGGGCACCGTCGTGCGCTCCTGGCTGCTGGACCTGCTGGGCCGCGCGCTGGAGGAGGACCCGGACCTCTCCGAGCTGCGCGGATACGTGCAGGACTCCGGCGAGGGCCGCTGGACGGTCCAGGCCGCCGTGGACCTCGCGGTCCCCGCCCCGGCGATCACCGCCTCGCTCTTCGCGCGGTTCGCCTCCCGCCAGGACGACAGTCAGGCCATGAAGGTCGTGGCCGCCCTGCGCAACCAGTTCGGCGGCCACGCCGTCACGAAGGCCGCGCCCACGGACGCCGAGCAGGGCTGACCGCGCCCGCTCCTCCCGGGGTGGGGGGGGGGGGGGCCCCCCCCCCCCCCCCCCCCCCGGGGGCCCCCCCCCCCCCCCCCCCCCCCCACCCCCCCCCCGGGGCCGCCCCCCCCGCGGGGGGGCCCCCG
>NZ_JBHYOW010000001.1:139023-499216 GCF_042745575.1 Nocardiopsis sp. NPDC058789 | reverse complement strand
TCGACATCCACGGCCGCTCCACCATGACCAAGGACGAGCTGGTCGGAGCGCTGCGCAAGGAGAGCGACCGGCGCACCTCGGGGAGCGGACGATCCCCACGGAGCCGCTCCCGCTGAACCGGCCGCGACCGGCACGCTCGGAGCTCCGGGCGTGCCGGTTCCCGGTGCCTAGCTGCCCTGGATCTCCCCGCCGACCGGGGTCAGGGTCTCGCCGGTGTAGTAGGACGAGAGCCTCTCACTGGCGAAGAACACGTAGGACGGCGCGATCTCGTCCGGGTCGGCCGCCCGACCCATCGGTGCCTGCTGACCGAACCCCTCGGTTCCCCTCTTCCCGAGGGTGGCCGGGATCAACGGGGTCCAGACCGGACCCGGGGCCACGCAGTTGACCCTGATCCCCTGGTCCATGAGCAGCTGGGAGAGCGACACGGAGAGGTTCATGACGGCCGACTTGCTCGACGCGTAGTCGATCAGCGACGTGTTGCCCCGCAGACCGTTGATCGACCCGGTGATGATGATGGAACCACCCTCGGACATGTGCGGCAGCGCCTCGCGGACGGTCCAGAACACCCCCATCACGTTCACGTCGAAGGTCCGGCGCAGCTGCTCCGTGGTCAGGTCCGTGAAGTCGTCCACCGGGGTCTGTGTGGCGGCGTGCTCCACGAGGACGTCGATCCCGCCGAGCTCCTCCACCGCCCGTCCGACCAGGTGCGCGCACGCGGACTCGTCGGCCAGGTCTCCCCGCACGCCCACGGCCCGGCGACCCTGCGCCTGGACCAGGTCCGCGGTGTGCTGGGCCTCGGCGTCCTCGCTGAGGTAGCCGAAGACCACGTCGGCGCCCTCCTTGGCGAAGGCCACCGCCACGGCCCGGCCGATCCCGGAGTCGCCGCCGGTGATCAGGGCGCGCCTTCCCTTGAGCAGGTCCCTGCCCTCGTAGTCGCGCATCTCGTCCCTGGGCCGGGGCTCCATCGGTTCGGTCCGACCGGGGTGGGGCTGGCTCTGCGCTGGTGGTCGTCGGTCGTCCATGGCGATCCTCCCCTTCAGTGGGCCTTCCCTGACCGCCCTGCCCGACGTGCGGAACCCCTACACGTCGGGGGAGTACAGGACGACTTTCCGCTTGACGGAGTTTCCGTAGAGGCCACACGGGTCAGGGCCAGGGGTGGAGGAGGGATCCATGAGAATCGGCTACAAGCTCTTCGCCGAGGGCTACGGGCCCCGGGAGATCGTGGACCAGGCCGTGCGCGCCGAGCGGGCCGGGTTCGACTTCGTCGAGGTCAGCGACCACTTCCACCCCTGGCTGTTCAGCCACGGGCACTCCGGGTTCGTGTGGTCCATGCTGGCGGCCATCGCGGAACGCACCGGTCGGATCGAGATCGCCACCGGCGTGACCTGCCCGTTCCTGCGCGTTCACCCGGCGATCGTCGCGCAGGCGGCGGCGACCACGGCGATCCTCTCGGAGGGTCGCTTCACCCTCGGCGTGGGCGCGGGGGAGCGCCTCAACGAACACGTGGTGGGCCGGGGATGGCCCGACGTGACCGTGCGCCACGAGATGCTGGTCGAGGCCGTGGAGATCATGCGTCTGCTCTGGTCCGGGGGGTACCACTCCTACCGGGGCGAGCACCTGGTCCTGGAGGACGCGCGGGTCTTCGACCTCCCCCAGCTCCCGCCCAGGGTAGTGATGGCCGCGGGTGGGAGGCGGGCGGCGGGCCTGGCGGCCGACCACGGCGACGGCCTCTTCGCGACCGAACCCGACTCCACACTCACGGAGACCTACCGCGAACGTGGCGGCAACGGTCCCTGTTACGGAGAGGTGCCCCTGGCCTGGGCCCCCGACGACCGCGCGGCGCTGGAGTCCGCGCGGGAGCTCTTCCGGTTCGGCCTCACCGGGTGGAAGGTCCAGTCCGAGCTGCCGAACCCGGTCAACTTCGAGGCGGCGACCGCCCTGGTCAGGACCGACGACATGGCGGAGGTCTTCGGATACGGGCCCGACCCCGAACGCCACCTCGACGTGGTGCGACGGTTCGCGGAGGCGGGCTTCGACCACTTGGTGCTGACCAACGCCGGACCCGACCCGGAGGGGTTCTTCGCCTTCTTCGAGACCGAGCTGGCCGAACCGATCCGGAACCTCGCGCGGACCTAGGGCGTGACCCCGATCGGCGTGGCACACTCGTGCTCCGGGACACGGACCACGGAGGGCTCATGCCGGACCACGTCGTACTGGGCATCTGCGGCAGTCTGCGGAGGGGGTCGTTCAACGCGTCCCTCCTGGACCTGGCCCCGAGGGTGGGGACACGGACCACCGTGGTCGGCGGTGACCTGGCCGGGCGCCTGCCGCTGTTCAACCCGGACGTGGAGAACGACGAGGGCTCCTGGCCGGAGGCGGTCCGGGAGTTCCGCGCGCTGGCGGAACGCGCCGAGGGCGTGATCATCGCGACCCCGGAGTACGCCCACGGCCCCGCCGGGGTCACGAAGAACGCCATCGACTGGCTGGTGGGCTCCGGGGGTCTGGTGGGGCGGCCGACACTCCTGGTGAGCGCCTCCCCGGGCCAGGCTGGCGGCATGCGCGCCCACGCGCCGCTCATGCCCACACTCACGCTCCTGGGCGCGGTGCTCGTGGACTGCGTGGTGGTCTCACGGGCGGGCTCGCGGACCAACGCCCGGGGCGAGTACACCGACCCGTCCGTCGTGGAACGGATGCGCCTGGCCGTGGCCGAGCTGGAGGAGGCCCTGGGGTACGCCGCGGTCAGGCGGGCCCACGGCCCCCTGGCCGGGGCGTGACCGCTTCGGTGCGGCTCAACCCCCGATGACCAGGCGCGGGACGATGTGGATGAGGGAGAGGGCCTCGTAGAGGGCGCCGACCACGAACAGCGCCATCGCGGGCGGAACGAGGCGACCGACCTGTCGCAGACCGTGGACGTACCCCTCCCGGCGGGTGGCGGCGCCGACGGTCCGGGGGCGCAGCCAGGCCCTGCCCAGGAGGTACGCGCCGAGCACGACGAGGACGTAGGCCTGGAGCTCGATCAGGATCGTCAACGAGTGCGGGATCAGCGTCTTGGCCACGGTCGCGTCCATGGGGGCGAGGACCACCCCCATGGTGAACGCCTTGTGGGCGAACAGCGCGATCCCCGCGAAGGGCACGACCATCGACGGCAGCAGGATCAGGGCCAGGGCGACGGTCAGCACGTTGACCGCCAGGATGGTCAGCGCGAACAACCAGGCGTTCCCGAGCAGTGCGGTGACCAGGGCGGCGGTGCCGTCCTCCTCCTGGTCGGTGATCATGGCCGCGTTGAGCTCGGGGAACGCCAGGGCGGCCCCCATCCCCAGGAGGAGGAGCCCGTACACGACACCGTTGAGTGCGAGGTAGGCGCCGAGGTGCGCGCGGATGATCTGGAAGGACGGGCGGAGGAGCCGCATGGTGGTTCTCCCGGATGGAGTGGTGGGCGGTGCGGCGCCCATCCGAAACCATGACCCCGGGGCAGGGTCAAGCCCTTGACCCTGCCCCGGGGGCAGGGTGTGGAATGCGTGGGAACACCGTTTCACGGGGACAAGGAGGCGACTCGTGGCGTGGAGCACCCGGCAGGTGGCCGAACTCGCGGGAACCACGGTGAAGGCCGTGCGCCACTACCACCGGATCGGACTCCTGGACGTTCCCGAGCGCGCCGCGAACGGGTACAAGCAGTACGGGGTCCCGCATCTGGTCCGACTCGTCCAGATTCGTCGTATGAGGGACCTGGGCGTTCCACTGTCGGAGATCGCGAGGATGGACCGGGCCGACGAGGAACCGGACGAGGCGATCCGCGCGCTGGACCGTGAGCTGGAGGCGACCGTCGACCGGCTCAACCGGGTACGGGAGGAACTCGCGCTCCTCCTCCGCCACCGCGCCCCCGCGCACGTCCCGTCCGCGTTCGCCCCGCTCTCCGGCGAACTCACCGAGCGCCAGCGGTCCCTGCTGACGGTGTACTCGTCCGTGCTCAGCGAGGACGCGATGGCGGTGTTCCACGAGGAGATCAGTCGGCCCGAGGAGGCGGAGGACGACTTCGAGGCGCTGCCCCCGGACGCGGGCGACGGGGCGGTCGACGCCCTCGCCGCGCGTCTGGTTCCGGTCGTCACCCGGGGGCGCGAGCGTAACCCGGCGTCCGCCGACCCGACGGCGGACGCCCCGGGTGGTGCGCGCCGCGCCGAGCGCACTCTGGCCGCCGCCGTCACACACCTGTACAACCCCGCGCAGATGCGGGTCCTGAAGCGCCTGCACGAGCTGCTCCGGGAGACACCGACCCACCCGGACCGCCCGCCGGACCGTGAAACGGAGCGCGGCACCGGTCACCCGTTCGACTGACCGTCTCTGATACCGCGGTCCGCGCCCAGGGGCTTCGAGGGTCGTTCGCGTGCCTGCCCGCCTTCCCCGGACGCGGCCGAGGACGACGCGCTCGCTGGGGGAGCCCGGTTCGCCCGCGTCCGGTGGCCGGGCGAACCCCGGTGAGGGCTCGGGGCGGGGCCTGTTCCAGGGAGCCCGCGCCCGAGGGCCCGTGGCCAGGACGTTCCGTCGGCGACCCGCCCCGGGGCCCTACAGCGCCTGGGCGCGGGCGATGTGCCCGCTGAGCAGGGGCCTCAGGGAGTCGGGCAGGCTCCGGGCCGGAGCACGGACACCGGACTCGTCGATCAGGCCGCGCTGGCGCAGGCACTCCTTGCGGACGGCCAGGGCGATCCCGACCTGCTGCTCGAAGGTGATCAGCGGCAGGTACTCCAGCAGCGCGGCGCGGCTGCGGCCCGGGTCGGCCGGGTCCCAGGCGTCCACGCAGGCCACCAGGGCCTCCGGGTAGGAGAAGCCGGTCATCGCGCCCGCCGCGCCGCAGGCGAGCTCGTCGAGCAGGTTGATTCCGCCCAGGCCGCCGAAGACGGGCACGTCGCAGCGGGCGGTCAGCTCGGCCACGGCGGCGGGGGTGGGCGGCGCCTCGGCCTTGACCGCGCTGACGTAGGACCTGCTCGCGACGAGGTCTCCGAGGACGGCGGCGGAGATCCGGACCCCGCTCACCACCGGGTAGTCCTGCACCACCAGGTCGGCGCCGGTGGCCTCGTGGACGGCGTCCAGGTGCGCGCCGAGTACGGCGGGGTCGGCGCTGTTGACCTGGACCATGGCCCCGGCGAGCCGGTCACCGACCAGCTCCACGGCGGTCGTCGCCTCCTCGACGGTCGGGGCCGTCCCCAGGCTCGTGCAGCCCACGACCAACGGCAGGTCGGTGGTGGCCAGGACCGTCTCCAGGACCAGGCGGCGTTCCTCACGGCTGAGCTGCGCGGCCTCCCCGAAGACGCCCAGCACGGTGAACCCGGTGACCCCGGCGCCCTCAGCGTGCTTGACCAGTCGTTCGATCCCCGCCGTGTCCACCTCCAGGGTCTCGCCCCTGAAGGGTGTGGCCAGCACACCCCACACGCCCGGTCTCATCAGGTCACCCATCGTCAACTCCGTTCGTCCGCGTCGGCGCCCCAGAGTGGCACAGGCGCCCCACCAGGGTTCCGAGCGGGGTGGCCCCTCGCCGGGCCAGCACGGTGCGGGGCGGCGCGCGGGCGGACCGGGGGCGGCGGTGCGCCGCCCCCGTTCGCGTCCTCCGGTACCTCCGGGGGTGCTCGCGGCTCAGCCGTGTCAGGGCGCGGGAACCGCCCGTGCGGCCGAGGCCGCCCGCCGCTCCATGGCGCCGAGGAGGGCCGAGTTCGACGAGACCACCCTCAGCCCCCGCGCCCGCAGCCGTTCGGCGGCGGCGAGGCTCGCGAACCCGCCGCCGGGCACGACGACCGTCCCGACCCCCGGCGCCAACCTCCGCAGGACCTGGCGTTCGAGCTCGGCCTGGTCCACGGCGAAGCGCGCTCCCCGGTCGAAGAGGTCCGGCCGTTCGATGCCGTCCCACTCCGGCGGCAGCTCGAACCGGACGACCTGACGCACCCGTACCGGCAGGTAGGCGCGGATGGCCTCCAGCGTGCCGTCGCTGAACCACGGTGGGGCGACCACCGCGACCCCGTCGTCTCCGGTGCCGTCCAGTTCCTCCCGGATGGCCTGGCCCGCCGTGACGGTGGGGACCCCGCCCGACAGCTCCTCGACGTGCGCGGCGAAGGCGTCGTCGAACGCCGTCCCACCGAACACGCTGCTGCTGGCGAAGCAGTAGCCCAGCGCGTGCACGCCCAGATCGCCGAGTTGGCGGACGGCGGTGTCCAGCCCCGTCTCGGAGAGGAGCACCCCCAGGTCGAGGCCGGTGAACTCGGTGCCGAAGGGACGCGGCGTCCAGAACCGCGCGGTGTGCACACTCGTGTCGGGCCCGGCCGAGCGCCAGATCTCCGCCTCGGGCACGGGGTCGTTGTGGATGACCAGGATGCCGAGCCTCGTCCTCATACCCGGACCTCCACCTTCCGCTTCTCCGGGCGGCGCAGGATCAGCGGGGAGATGAGCATGCCCGCGGCGGCGAAGGCGGCGGTGAGGCCGAACGCCCACCGGAACTCCACCCCGGTCGGGTCGGTGCCCAGGATGATCGTCAGCAGGGCCACCGTGACCGCCGCCGACAGGTACTGGGACGTGGTCATGAGGGCACCGGCGGTGCCCTGGTGCCGGTCGGGCACGTCCCGGGTGCCGATGACGAACATGGACGTGTAGATGACCCCGTGGCCGAACCCGCTGAGGAGCAGGCCGGGCAGCAGGTGGGTGGTGTACGTGCCCGACCCCAGCATGGCGGCGAGCAGCGCCAGGCCGACGAGGCTGAGCAGGAAGCCCACCGTCATGGTCGTTCCCGCGCCGACGCGTTCCACCGCGCGGCCCGCGGCCATGTTCCCGAAGGTCACCATGACGGCCAGAGGAAGGAATCCCAGCCCCGCCTGGAGCGGCGTGAAGCCCTCCAGCTTCTGGAGGAGCAGGGTGACGAGGTAGAACTCCGAGCCCACGCTCGCCATGTACAGGTAGGTGGCCACCACACCGGCCCCGAGGGAGCGGGTACGGCGCAGTGAACGGTCCACCATCACGTTGTCGGCCCGCGACTCGTGGGTGAGGAAGGCCAGCCCCAGCACCACCGCGACCAGGAACGCGCCCCCGGTGTAGGCGTCCGAGGCCTCCGGGTCCGCCACCAGGGTCAGACCGATGACCAGCGCCAGGAGTGCGCCGGTCCCCATCATCGCGGCGGACAGGGGGACGCGCGCCCCCCGCTCCGTCCGAGAGGCCGCGGCCAGCCACAGCAGGCCGCCCAGGGCCGCCAGCAGCGTGAGGGGGATGTTGATGAGGAAGGTCAGGCGCCAGGAGAACTCGGTGAGGACACCGCCCAGGATGGCGCCGACGGCGAGCCCGGAGGCTCCGATGGCGCCCCAGACCGCGAGGGCCCGGGACCGGGCCGGTCCGGCCGCGAAGGTGGCGCTGATGAGGCCGATGGTCGCCGGTTGGAGGAAGGCCGCCGACAGCCCCTGCGCGCCCCGGCTGACCAGCAGCGCCACCCCCTCCTGGGCGAACCCGCCGAGGGCACTGGCCGCGCCGAAGACGAGGACCGAGACCAGGAAGACCCGCTTCGCGCCGACCCGGTCGCAGACGCGTCCGCCCACCAGCAGGAGACCGGCGAACAGGAGGGCGTAGGCGCTCACGATCCACTGGAGCACCGACGACGAGAGGCCGAGGTCGAGCCCGATACTGGGCATGGCCACGTAGATGATGGAGTAGTCCAGCGCGATGAGGAACTGCGCCAGGCACAGGACGCCGAGCGCGCCCATCGCCTGGGGACTCCCCGTCAGTGTGCGAACCGTGTTCACTGAGTCACCTTCCTGGCGGATTGCGTGACCGGTCCGTGCAGGTGACCGGCGAGTTCGTTGACGGTGGTGGCGACGTGGTCGGCGCCCGCGGAGAACAGGGTGTCGGCGTCGGAGACGCCCCAGTCCACCCCGATCGCCGCCATCCCGGCCCCGACCGCCATGGAGACGTCGTCGGGGGAGTCGCCCACGACCACGCACTCCTCGGGCAGCAGCCCGAGGGAGCGCGCGGCCAGCAGGGCCGGGTCGGGGGCGGGCTTGCCCCGGGGGGACCGGTCGTGCCCGACCACCAGATCCGGGTGGCGGTCCAGCCCGGTGGACTCCAGCAGCTCGTGGGCGCTCCGCGTGATCTTGCTGGTGACCACCGCGATCCGCAGCCCCTCGGCTGCCAGGTCCGTCAGCAGCTCCGGGATCCCCGGGAACACCAGGGACGAGGCCGCTTCCCGGCTGCGGCGCGCGAAGGACTCCCGGAAGAGCGCCTTGGCCTCCTCCCGGACCGCGTCGTCGGCCCGGGGGAGGAGCCGGGGCAGGATCGCGTCGAGCGGTCTGCCGATCAGCCCGCGAACGCCGTCCGGCAGCGGCACCGCGCCGTACGGGGCGCAGGCGTCGTGGAAGGCGGCCAGGATCACCGAGGGCGAGTCCACCAGGGTCCCGTCCAGGTCCAGGAGCACACCGCGTACGCGCGTCATGCCCGCACCGCCGCTCCCGTGAGCCGCCCACCGGCGGACACGGCGGCCTCCGCGACCGCGAGGCGGGCCGCCAGCCGGGTCGTGGACTCCAGGACCGCCCGGTTGACCAGGGCACTGCGACCGTCCGTCGCCTTGGAGATGGCCGCCAGGACGAACGGGGTGAGCGCGGGCCCCGTCGCACCGGTCGCGCGGGCCTCGCGCAGGGCGTCCTCCACCATCGTGTTGAGCAGGTCGGCGTCGATGCTCCACTCCTCCTCGATGGGGTGGGTGACCACCACGGAGGAGCGGGAGACGGCCCCCCAGTGCCGGTGCATGACAGCGGCCAGCTCTCCCAGGTCGTCGATCCGGTAGGGGACCGGCTGACCGGTGCTGCGCGTGTAGTAGCCGGGGAAGTCGTCGGACCGGTACCCGATGACGGGCACCCCCACGGTCTCCAGGTACTCCAGGGTCAGCGCCGGATCGAGCAGGGACTTCGCCCCCGCGCAGACGACCGCCACGGGCGAGCGCGTGAACTCGGTGAGGTCCGTGGAGATATCGAAGGAGACCTCGGCTCCCCGGTGCACGCCGCCGATCCCGGCCACGGCGAACACCCTGATCCCCGCAGCGACCGTGGCGATGAGGCTGGAGGAGACCGTGGTGCCCCCGGTGCGGCCGCCGTGCAGGGCCACCGCCAGGTCCCGGGTACTGATCTTCTGGCTGTCCGCGGCCTTGGCGAGGCGCTCCAGCTCGTCGTCGGAGACCCCGACGCGCAGGGCGCCGTCGATCACCGCGACGCGGGCGGGGACCGCCCCCTCGTCACGCGCGCACCGGTCCACCGCGAGCGCGGTCTCCAGGTTGTGCGGGTAGGAACCCCCGGCGACCACCGAGGTCTCCATGGCGACGACGGCCGCCCCGGTCTCGACGGCGGCACGGACCTCGTCGGAGACGATGACGTTCGACTCGACTGTTCCGGTCATGTCCGTTCCTCTCACTCTCCACGCTCACGGCGGGCGTCGTCGGTCAGCGACCCCTGGGCGGTCACCAGTTCCGGGCCGACCAGTTTCGGGTGGTTCTCGGTGATACCGCCGACCACGGTCTCGTAGGGGAAGTCGTCGAACTCGCCGCGCCAGCGGACGAACTCCATGTGGCGGCGGCCCTGGTTGTCGAAGGGGTGGTAGTAGCTGTCCTCGCGGCCGTCGAACTCCAGCGGCCGGATGCCGTAGAGACGGCACAGCAGGGTGTTGAAGACGGGGGTCGCGCGGATCCAGGTGTCGTCGATCCGCACCGACACCAGGGCGTGGAAGGTGAAGAGGTCGTCGCCCATGAGCTCCAGGAGGCGGTCCGACGCCAGGTGGTTGCGGACGTCCCCGTAGACCAGCCGCGTGGGGATGCCCACCGAGCGGGCGGCCGCCGCGTAGACGATGGACTTGTGGACGCAGAACCCCTGGCCGCGTCTGAGGATGCTGGACGCGCGGACGCCCTCGCGGGTGAGATCGGCGTCGTAGACCTCGTAGCGGACGCCGTCGCGCACCGCGTCGTGCAGGCGCACGGCCATCTCCCGGGGTGGGGCGTTCCGGTCGGGCAGCGCGCGGTCGACGAACTCCCGGACCTCGGGGCTCTCGTGGTCGAGGAAGTAGGTCGGTTCCGTCAGGGTGTGGGTGTCGGTCTCGGTCACGGTGATCCTCCGGTCACAGGCCCAGGGCCTTGGCGATCTTCTGCCGTTGCACGGCGTTGGAGCCGGAGTAGATGGGGCCGCTGAGGGCGTCGCGGACCCCGATCTCCATTCCGGTGTCGGTGAGCACGCCCTCGCCGCCGAACAACTCCACGGCGGCCTGGGCGGTGCGGATGTTGGCCTCGCTGGTGAGGATCTTGGCCACCGCGGTCTCGGCGGTGGCCCTGTGCCCCGCGGAGACCGCCGCCCCCGCCGCGTGCAGGGCCTGGCGGGCGGTCTGGGTGGCGATGTGCATCTCCACGACGGTGTTGCGCACGCCCTGGAAGTCGGAGAGCGGCCGACCGAACTGGTGTCGGCCGCCGACCCGTTCCACGACCCGGTCCAGGCGGTGGCGCATCTCGCCCACGTTGATGACGAAGGCGATCAGGATCTCCCAGGTCATCACGCGGTCGAGGATCAGGAAGCCGGTCCCCACACCACCGATGACGTTGGCCCTGGGGACCCGGCACCCGGTCAGGCGCAGCTGTCCGAAGGGGGAGGTCCGCAGGGTGGTCTTGTCCAGCGCGGGGCCGAAGTCCGCACCGGGTGTGCCCCTCGGGACGAGCACGGCGCTCAGGCCGAGCGGGCCGGGGGTGTCGGAGGTGCGGACGTAGACGACCGCGAGGTCGGCGACCGGACCGTTGGTGACGTAGGTCTTCAGGCCGTCCAGCTCCACCTGGTCACCGTCGAAGCGGCCGGTGGTGGACATCGACAGCACGTCCGAGCCGGTCTCCGGCTCGGTGATGGCGTGGCAGCCGATGGACGTCCCGGCGGCGACGGACGGCAGGTGAAGGCGGCGGAGTTCGGGGCCCGCGAAGCCGTTGAGCGCGAACCCAGTGCTGGCCAGGTGGGTGGCCGCGCTGAAGTTCAGGCCGGAGTCACGGACGGCGTAGCCCAGGCCCTCGACCACGTCCATGAGGTCGGTCAGGGAACCGGCGTGCCCTCCGACCTCCTCGGGCAGGCAGGAGCCGAACAGGCCCGTGCCCGCCAGCTCCCGCCAGGCGTCCCGGGAGAAGACCGCCTCGCGGTCCCGGTCGAGGTGGCCCCGGTTGATGGCCGGGGCGACCAGTTCCACGCGCTCGCGTACCCGGGCGAGCGCGGTGTCCTCGTCTCGCGGCGGTGCCGCGGTGGTGGTCACCATGCTGTTCACGTCCGGTCAGTAGGAGGAGAACTCGGGCGAGTCGAGGTCGTGCCGCTCGTCGCCGCAGAGAGGGGGGTTGAACACGCTGACGAGTTCCAGGTCCTCGTGGTCGCTGGCGATCAGCAGGTGCGGGTCGTGCTGGTCCAGGGCGTAGAGGACGCCCGGGGTGAGGTCGATGCGCGTTCCGCCGTCCTTGCTCTCGACGAAGCCGCTGCCGCCGATGCAGTAGCAGGCCTCCAGGTGGTTGGCGTACTGGAGCCGGGAGACGGTCCCCGCCCGCACCACGGTGTGGGCGACGGTGAAGCCCAGGTTGTCGTCCTCCACCAGCAGGCGGTCGCTGGTGCCGTTGCCCCAGTCGATGGTCTCGGTCTTCTCACGGGAGCGCTTGAACACGGTTCTCTCTTTTCGGTTCGGAGGGGGTCGGGCGGGCGGCGGGTCAGATCCGTTGCCCGGTGTTGGTCCCGATGAAGTCCGCGATCGCGTCGATGGTGCGGAAGTCGGCGGGGGAGATCTCGACGTCGGTGACGGGGACGTCGAAGGAGGACTGGATCCACTCCACGAGCGCGAGGAGGGAGAGGCTGTCGACGACACCGTTGGCGAGCAGGTCGTAGTCGCTGGGAATGCGCTCCCCCGCCAGGTCGGGGGCGTGGGCGGTCACGATGCGTTCCTGGATCCGGTCGCGGATGTCGGTGGTCATGTCGGTCACCTTTCGAGGAGTCGGCTGATGGCGCCGTCGCGGTCGGTCTTGCCGGTTCCGGTCACCGGGAAGGGCTCCGTGGTGAGGAAGGTCCGGCTGGGTACGGCGGTCGGGGTGAGGGTCGAGGAGACGGCCGAGCGCAGGGCCAGGTTGGAGACGGCGGCTCCCGGCTCGACGAGCACGGCCGCCAGGAGCTCCCTGTCCCCGGAGCCACGGCCGCGCGCGGTGACCACGGCGTCGGCCACACCGGTCTGGTGGCGCAGCACGGCCTCGACGGCGTCGAGGGACAGGCGCACACCGCGCACCTTGACCTGGCGGTCACTCCGTCCGGACAGGCGCAGGGTGCCGTCGGGGGCGGTGGTGACCAGGTCGCCCGTGCGGAACTCGCGCCGCCCCCCGACGGTGCGCCAGGCGTCGTTCGGGGCGTTGACGTAGCCCAGCGCCTGGAAGGGGGTGGAGACGACCAGCTCACCGGTCCCGTCGACGTGGTGGTGGACCCCGTCGATGGGGCGGCCCAGGTCCCCGGCGGTCGCGCGGCACAGGTCAAGGACGAAGCTGTCGTTGGTCTCGGTGCTGCCGTAGACGCTCCACAGGTCGGCTTCGGGAAAGGCCGCCCGCAGGTCGGGGAGGGTCTCCAGGGGGTAGAAGTCGCCGGTGGAGATCACCGTGCCTATCCGTGGCGCGGGCAGACCCGCACGGGCGATCAGGGTGAGCACGACCGGTACGGCCTGGAGGAGGGTGACACCGTGCGTCCGGGCCGCCTCGGCCAGGGCCGGACCGTTCGTGAGGTCGTCCTGAGGGGCGAAGACGACCCGGCCACCGGCGGCCAGGACCGCCCACACGTCCAGGGTGGCGATGTCGAAGTTGATCGGGGAGAGGCTGAGGGAGACCGTGTCGGTCCCCAGGCCGAAGTGGCCGCGGGCCCAGTCGACGAAGCGGTCGACGCCCTCGGGGTCGTGGGCGACGATCTTGGGCCTGCCGGTCGAGCCGGAGGTGGTGGTCCACAGACCGTGCGCGTTCGCGAAGTCCTCGGTGCGGTCGCGCAGGTCCTGACTGATCCGGGCGGTGTACTCGGCGCCCGCGTCGTGGGGGACGAGGAGCGCGGGGCGTCGGAGCCGCTGGACCGCCAGGGTGTCGATCACGGCCCGTCCGTCACGTCCGGCGCGCACGACGTGGACGCCGGAGGGGGGCTCGCCGGGATCGGTGGCGTGCACCGCGGCGACCAGTTCCCCGAAGGTCATGGTGTCCTCGGCGAGACTCAGCGCCACGGATTCCGGTCGGTGGTGGGCGTGTTCCTGGATCATTTCCCAGACGGCGGGAGTAGCCACGGTTATCGGCTCCTCGGTCACGAGAACGGCGGATGGGTCCGGAGGTTCGTACGGTTTTTCTGGCGAGTGCGAGACGCCGGTGCGGGGCTGGTTCTGCTGGCGAATCCGGTGGTCGTTCGGCTGCCAGAGCAGAACTTAGGTAACGCCGCCACGTATTGGCAATAGCGTTGTGGGAGATTCCTTTCAGCCGGTTTCGGGTACCAGGTACCGCGAACCCCGGACAAGGAAACTCTCATTTCCCGGGACGATTGCTCGAACGTGCCTGGACGAGGGCTTGAGCGATCCTTGAACGCGGTTTCGGCGACTCCTGGCCGCGCGGTGCGGCGGGGTGCGGGCCGTGAACGCGAGCCTGGGGCAGGCGGTGCGGGAGTGTACGCGAGGTAGCCCGGAACCCCGTGGGAGAGGGGATGTGACGGCCCCCGGTGTCCCGGCGGGGGTCCCCGCGCCCTCCCCGTCCGGGCCTCCTGGCAGGTGGAGGCCACATCGCACCTGGCAGCTATGTGCCATTGCAGGAGTATGCCAGTCGATCCTGCTGACATTCCCCATCCGAGCGTCGATGATGGAAATCAGATCGACGGACCGGAGAACGGAATTCACGAATCCCGTCCGTGACGCGGATCCCGAGAAAAGACACTCCGTGGTCACCCACGGTTCACAGAAAAGGGAAGTGACCTTCATGGTTGGTATCAAGCGATTCCTCTGCGCGGCCGGTTTCACCGTCATCGCCATTCTCGGATCCGGCGGCTCGGTCCTCGCCCAGGACGCGAACTCGCCTTCGCAGTGCTCCAGCGTCGAGTGCGGCGCCGGATGGCAGTGAGACCGGAATGGGGACGAGGAGGGGTGGCCCGGTGAACTTCACGATTCTCGGCACGCTGGAGATCCTCAGGGAGGACCGGACGTGCACGCCCAAGGCGCCGAAGGTCCTCCAGGTCCTGGCGATGCTGCTGCTGCGGGCGAACCACCCCGTGCCCATGGGTGTCCTGATCAGGGAACTGTGGGGGGACCACCCGCCCAAGAGCGCGGTGACGACCGTGCAGACCTACGTCTGCCAGCTCCGCAAGGCCGTCGAACGGGCGGACGCTACGACGGAGGTACCCGGGCTCCTGGTCACGCGCTCCTCGGGCTACCTCCTGCGGGTCGCCCCCGAGCAGCTCGACGCCCTGGAGTTCCAACGGCTCCTCATCGAGGGGCGCCGCCTCCTGGAGGAGGGTCACCCCGACCCGGCGTCACGGCGCCTGGGCGAGGCGCTGGACCTGTGGTCCGGCCCCTGTCTCGCCCACGTCCCCCGGGGCCCGTTGATCGGCTCGCACGCGGTTCGGCTGGAGGAACAGCGGCTGCACGCGCAGGAGTTGCGGATCCGGGCCGAGTTCCTGCTGGGCCGGGAGCGGGAGTCGATCTGCGAGCTGCGGTCCCTGGTGATGGAGTACCCGTTGAACGAGTGGTTCCACGGCCAGCTCATCCGCGCGCTCAACGGAGCCGGGCGCCGCGACGAGGCTCTGACGTCCTACCGGAGCCTGCGGCTGGCCCTCTCCGAGGAACTCGGCCTGGAGCCCTCGCGCGAGCTCCAGTCCCTGCACCAGGAGGTGCTGGGCGAGAGCCCGGTGCCCCTCACCCGCCGTCTGCGGCCCCGCGTTCGGCGGGAGACCCCTCTCACCCTGGCCGCCGAGTGACCCCCGGGCCGATCGGCGTTCAGACCACGCCCTCCCGTTCCGTGACCCCGTCCAGCGAGGACGTGTCGATCCAGCCCAGCGCGGTCGCGAGGACGCCCGCCTGGAACCGGCTCCGGGCCCCCAGCCGACGGCTGAGGTCCGCGGTGATCCGGCGCGCGGTGCGCACCGACACCCCGAGCTTGCGCGCGATGGTCTCGTCGGTGTTGCCCTCGGCCAGCAGGTTCACCACCGCCTGCTCCTGTGTGCTCAGGCCATGACGGCCGCGTGGAGCGCTGGCCCCGAGGGGGTTGGCGCCCTCCCACACGTACTCGTACAGGGCCAGCAGGGCCGTGACGACACCGGGGCCGCGCAGCACCAGGGCGCTGGCGGAGGAGTCGTCGGGGTCCGTGGGGATCAGCGCGGTGGTGCGGTCGAAGAGGATCATCCTGGTCGGCAGGGTGGGAGCCGTGCGGATCTGCGCTCCGAGCTCGGTCAGCTGGGAGATGTACCGGACCGTCCTGGGGTCGTTCATCACACTGTCGAGGTAGACGTCGCGGAGTTCGACGCCCCGGTCCAGCAGCATCCGGTCCAGGGGAAGGCTCGCCTCCAGGTTGTCCTGCGTCTGCGCGCCCCCGTCCGCGAACGTCCAGAACGAGTGGCGGCACTCGTGCACGAACTCCTCGATGCGCAGCCGGATCGCGTCGATCCCGTGGAGCTGCTCGATGTCCATGGTCGCGCGGATGCGGTGGCTCTCCTCGAACTCGGAGATCAGCTGCGTGATGGCCGAGCGGGCGGTGGCCAGCTGCTGCTGCCGCTCCAGGAGGTCGGACTCCTGCTGGACCAGCAGCGACTGGAGGGCGAACTCGGGCCGTACCAGGACCAGCTCGTCGGTCTGCTCCCAGGACCGCCGGACCAGGGACAGCCGGGCCAGTTCGTCCAGCGCCGACCGCACCCGTTCCACGGGCCAGTCCAGGAGGCGTCCGAGGTCCCGTACTCCCGCGCGGGGCTCGGCGAACATCGCTCGGTAGACACTCACCGCGTCCTGGCCGATGCCGATCGATCCGAACACGACCTTCCTCCAGCCGCTTCTTCCCTATCGATCTCCTGGGCCGTCGGGCATGCCGGGACGGAGACCCTGCGAAAACATTCGTGCCAAGTGTGGAGTCCGCGGGGCCCCACCGCAAGAGTGGTTCACGATCCGTTCAGGAATCACTTGCCCGTGCCTCGATGAACAGTCGGAAAACATGAGAATCATACTCCTGCGGTTGTCCGTCCGCGACCCGTTTCCCCCTGAACAGATCAGGACGGCGCTCTACTCCTCTTCCGTTCCCGGTGACATGTTGGAGCACCTCTATATCGAAATGGCCGCCGATCAGGCAGAACTCGTCTTCTTCCTCCACGAGGACGTCGGGGGCCACGCGACGGGAACCGTCATGGGCCTGTGGGCAAGGGTTGTGCGCGGCCATCCCGCTCTTGAGGCCTGGACCGTCCTGGGGGTCGGCCCCGCCCGCACCGTCGATCCCGGGCGGCCGTGAGCCGTTTTCCCGTGCCTGACGTGGACGGACGCGGAATGATCATGCTTTTCCCCGAAGATCAGACCGGGAAAGGCCATGGTGGGTGAATCATGAAGCGGTTCCCCTTCTCTCCGTCCGGTTTTGACGAGTGAGGGTGAGCCGAAGTGGAGAAAGGTCGTTCCGTGCTCATTCCGTCACGTTGTGAGAGGCCTGCGGGTAATGGGGCGGAAGAAGTCCGTTTCTCGGTCCCGGGCCGCCTTCCGGCATCCTTCGAGCCCCTCCGCCGAGCGCGGGTGGGATCACCGGAGGTATCGGGTCCCCGGACCTTTCACCGCCCACAGAACGCCCGTGTCCCCGGGCGGTTCGTCGAACCGCCCGGGGACACGGGCCGAGTCTTCAGCGGCGGGAGCTCCGGCCGCCCGAGGCGGCGGTCGCGCTACGCGGAGCGCTGGTGCGCCTTCCACTCCCGGTGGAGTGCGCGCCGACGCTCGAACTCCTTCTTCGCGCGCACGCGCGGGTCGGTCTCGGGGCTCAGAGCGGCCGGGCCCATGACCTGCAGGAGCGCGTAGTTGATTCGGAACCCCGTCCTGTACAGCAACGAGAACGAGTCCTTCCCCTGCGGCTTGTCCATGGCCGTTCGCCTCACTGTTCACCGGGGTCGCGGTCACACGCCGCGAGAGTGCAATCGGGCAGAGAGTCCATCGCGGTCAGCTCCGCGGCTCCTCCCTGATCAGCAGCGTACCCGCCCGGTTTCCGCGCCCCTGGTCGGCCCACCCCGTGGGAGTTCGACACGCTCGGGGCGTCGTCAGAGGTGCGCCGTCGCCCCGAGGGCCGCCTCACCCGCTCCGAGCGATCAGCCGTCGGCGGTCTCCCCGGCCCGGAGCTTCTCCACCGCCTGGCGGCCGAGGCTGCGGGAGATGTGCTGGCGCATGATGTCCTCGGCCCCTGAGGGATCACCGTCGATCACGGCGTCCGCGAGCGCCTGGTGCTCACCGCGCACGCGCTCGATCTCCGCCTCGGTGTCGGCCCTGTACTTCAGCGTGAACTGGCGGTACCGGTCGGCCTTGTCCCACAGGCTGTCGAGGATCTCGATCATCGGCTCGTTGTGGGAGGCCCGGTAGATCGCCCGGTGGAACTCCCGGTGGGCGATGAGCGCTGGGAGCTCGGAGGTGCCGGTGAGCGGATGCAGGGCGCTGACGGCCTGGCGGACGAGCGCGATGTCGGCCTCGGAGCGCCGTTCGGCGGCCCACCGGGCGGCGAGGGGATCGATGTTGAGGCGCACCTCGTACAGACTCTGGGCCTCCGTGAGGGTCAGCTCGGTGACCCGTGCGTCCTTGTGCGTGGCCAGGGCCATGAGCCCCTCGCTGGCCAGCCGTTTGAACGCCTCGCGTACCGGGGTGGTCGAGATGCCCAGCTCCGCCGCGATGCCCTCCTGGTTCACCGCCTCCCCGGGGCTCAACTCGTCGGCGAGGATGCGCTGCTTGATCTCCTCGTAGGCGTACTCGCTCTTGCTGAAGACCTGCTTCGGTGCCACGTGTCCCGTCCTCTCTGCGGAGCAAGGATACCGGCTGAGCGCGCCTACTTACATCGTGTAGCCTATAGGCTAGGAGGTGCGATGTCGATCGATTCACACCGCAGCCGACGGCGGCTGCGAACCCCTGCGGGCGAGCTCGATTTCTTCCGTCTCGACGCCGTGCCGGGCGTGTGGGAGCTGCCCTTCGCGCACAAGGTGATGGTGGAGAACCTGCTTCGGCACGAGGACGGGGACCTGGTCTCCGTTGACGACGTGAGGGCGGTGGTCGAGGGCCGGTCCGGTGCGCACGAGATCGCCTTCCACCCCTCGCGGGTCTTCCTGCACGACACCAACGGAGTCCCCGTCCTCACCGACCTGGCCGCGCTGCGGGACGCGGTGGCCGCGCAGGGAGGGGACCCGGGCCGCATCGAGGGCGTCGTCCCCGCCGAGCTCACGGTCGACCACTCGGTCTCCACCGACTTCTTCGCCCGGCCCGACGCCCCCCGGCTCAACGTCCGGCGCGAGTACGAGCGCAACGGCGAGCGCTACCGCTTCCTCAAGTGGGGCCAACAGGCGCTGGACACACTGAAGGTCGTCCCGCCCGGCGCGGGGATCATGCACCAGATCAACGTCGAGCACCTCGCCCGGGTGGTCGAGGTCCGCGACGGCCTGGCCTTCCCCGACACCGTGGCCGGGACCGACTCCCACACCACGATGGTCAACGGCCTGTCGGTGCTGGCCTGGGGTGTCGGCGGCATCGAGGCCGAGGCGGCCATGCTGGGCCAGCCCGTCTCCCTGCTCATCCCCCCGGTGGTCGGAGTCGAACTGGTCGGGGAACTGCCGCCCGGGGTGACCGCCACCGACCTGGTCCTCACCGTGACCGAACGGATGCGTCGCCTGGGCGTCGTCGGGTCCATCGTGGAGTTCTTCGGCCCCGGGGTGGCGGCGACCAGCCTGGCGACCCGGTGCACCCTGGCCAACATGAGCCCGGAGTTCGGGTCGACCTCCGCGATCTTCCCCGTCGACCAGCGCACCCTCGACTTCCTGAGGCTCACCGGGCGCGACGAGGAGCGGGTCCAGCTGGTGGAGGCCTACGCCAAGGAGCAGGGCCTGTGGCACGACCCCGCCCACCGTCCGCGCTTCGATCGGACGGTGACGGTGGACCTGGGGGAGATCGTGCCCAGCCTGGCCGGTCCGCGCCGCCCCCAGGACCGGGTGGACCTGGGCGACACCGCGCGGGCGCTGCACCGCTGCCTGTCCGCGCTGGGCCGGGTACCGACCGGGGGCGGCTCGACGGCCGGGACCGACGAAGCCGCCGGGTCCGACGACTCCGCCGAGCCCTCCGTGGAGCCGGAGCCCGGGGCTGACGCCGTGTCCGACGCCGTGTCCGGCGCCGCCGACGGTCCACGTGACGGAGCGGTCGCGATCGCGGCGATCACCTCCTGCACCAACACCTCCAACCCCGCCGTGATGGTGGCCGCCGGGCTCCTGGCACGCAACGCGGTGCGGCGCGGCCTGCGTCCCCGGCCCTGGGTCAAGACCAGTCTGGCCCCGGGCTCCCGCGTGGTGGTGGACTACCTGGAACGCGCCGACCTGATGGGCGACCTGGAACGCCTGGGGTTCGGCCTGGTCGGGTTCGGCTGCATGACCTGTATCGGCAACTCCGGATCCCTCCTCCCCGAGGTGGAGTCCGCGGTCAGGGAGCACGGTCTGGTGGCCGCCTCGGTGACCTCCGGGAACCGCAACTTCGACGGTCGCGTCAACAACGACGTCTCCCTGAACTTCCTCGCCTCACCGCCCCTGGTGGTGGCCTTCGCCCTGGCGGGCACGGTGGACGCCGATCTGACGAAGGAACCGCTCGGCACGGGGTCGGACGGGGAACCCGTCATGCTGTCCGACCTGTGGCCGACCGAGGCCGAGGTGGCGGCGGTGTCCTCGGCCTCCGTCGAACCGTCCATGTACACCGAGGTCTACCGCACCCTCTTCGACGGCGACGAGAACTGGCGGGAGCTGACCGCCCCCGAGGGGCCGGTCTTCGCCTGGGACCCCGCGTCGACCTACCTCCAGCGCCCCCCGTTCCTGGACGGCGCGGCGGGCTCCGCAGCCACCGGACCCGGTGGGCACCGTGACGTCGTCGGGGCCCGGGTCCTGCAACTCCTGGGTGACTCGGTGACCACCGACCACATCTGTCCCGCTGGTCGCATCCCCTCCACGAGCGCGGCCGGAACCCTCCTCACCGACGCGGGCGTGGCGGCGCGGGAGCTGAACACCTACGCCTCGCGGCGCGGCAACTGGCGGGTGATGCGGCTGGCCGGGTTCGCCAACCCCCGGCTGGAGAACCGCATGACCCCGGACCTGCCCGGCGGCAGGGCCGTGGACTTCGGCGCCGACGGACGGGACCGCGTCGTCGACGCCGTCCACGTGGTCGCGGACCGCCACATGGAGCGGGGCCAGGACCTGATCGTGATCGGCGGAAGGGAGTACGGAACCGGCTCCTCCCGTGACTGGGCGGCCAAGGTCACCACCCTGCTGGGCGTGCGGGCCGTGCTCGCCGAGTCCTTCGAGCGCATCCACCGTTCCAACCTGGTCGGGATGGGAGTGCTCCCGTTGCAGTTCGAGGACGGCCAGAGCGCTCGGAGCCTGGGCCTGACGGGTGAGGAGGAGTACGCCTTCACCGGGATGGAGGGGCGCCGGGAGGTCCCGGCCGTCCTGCGGGCCACCGCACGGCGTCTGGGCACCGGTGAGGTCGTGGAGTTCACGGTACGGGCCCGGCTGGACACCTCGCGCGAGCAGCTCTACTACCGCCACGGCGGACTCCTGCCCTACATCCTGGAACAGGCGCTTCAGGGGCCGCGAAGCGACTGACCCCACCATGACCTCGCACACCCGAGGGCCGCCCGGATCGCTCCGGGCGGCCCTCGACGTGGAGCGCGTCCTCGTCAGACCCTGTCGTGTTCTCCCGTCTCCTCCGTCTCGCCCTCGGCCACGGGGCGGGCCGGGTGGGCGGGACGCAGCCGTCGCCACACCGTCCAGACCAGCCCGAGCAGCAGCAGGCCGTACAGGGCGATGGTGATGGGGCTGCTGATGAGCGTGAGCGGGTCGTTGCCGGAGTTGGCCATGGCGTCACGCAGGGAGTACTCGGCCAGCGGGCCCAGGATGACCGCGATGAGGATCGGGGCCAGCGGAACACCGGTGCGTCGCATGACGAAGGCCAGCGCCCCCAGGACGCACATGATGGCCAGGTCGGTCCTGCTGGCGCCGGTGGCGTAGACACCGAGGCTGGCGAAGACGGTGATCCCGGCGTAGAGGTAGGACTGCGGCAGCAACAGCAGCTTGGCCCACAGCGGGGCGAAGGGCAGGTTGATGATCAGCAGGACCACCGTGGCCAGCAGGAGCCCGGCCAGCAGAGCCCAGACGACGTCGCCGTTGCGCTCGAACAGCAGGGGGCCCGGCTGCATCCCGTACTGCTGGAAGGCGGCCAGCAGGACGGCGGCGGTCGCCGAGGTCGGCAGGCCCAGGGACAGCAGTGCCCCCATGGCGCTCCCCGCCGTGGCGTTTCCCGCGGCCTCGGGCGCGGCCACGCCCTGGATGGCGCCCTTGCCGAACTGCGGCTTCCCGCGCCGCCTGTCCAGTTGGCGTTCGGTGCTGTACGCGAGGAAGGTGGGGACCTCGGCGCCGCCGGCGGGGATGATGCCGAAGGGCACCCCGATGCCGGCGCCGCGCAGCCAGGCGGGCAGCGCCGCCCGGAACTCCCGCCCCGACAGCCAGGGCCGTCCCTTCGAGGAGACGAGTTCGTGCGCGCCTCGGTGGCCCACCCGTCCGGCGGCGTGGAGCACCTCGCCCACGGCGAGCACGGCCACGGTGATCACCACGATGCTGATGCCGTCGAAGAGCGCGGGGACCTCGAAGGTGAAGCGTGCCGTGCCGGTGGACTGGTCGGTGCCCACCAGGGCCAGGGCCAGGCCGATCGCCAGAGCGGCCAGGCCCTTGAGGGGGGACTCGGAGACGATCGCCGAGATGGCGACGAAGGCGAACAACGCCAGCGCGAAGTACTCGCCGGGGCCGAACCGGGTCGCCAGGTCGGCCATGGTCGGAGCGAAGAACACCACCAGGACGGTGGCGAGGAGGCCGCCGAGGAACGCGCCGATGGCGGACGTGGCCAGGGCCTGCGGGGCCCGCCCCGCGCGGGCCATGGCGTGCCCCTCGAAGGTGGTGGCGATCGCGGTGCTGTTGCCCGGGGTGTTCATCAGGATGCCCGCGGTGGAGTCCCCGAAGAGGCCACCGAAGTAGACGCCGCTGAACAGGATCAGGGCCGCCAGCGGGTCCAGCGTGAAGGTCATCGGCAGGAGCAGCGCCACCGCCATGGCCGATCCCAGGCCGGGCAGCACGCCCACCGCGGTGCCCAGGAACGCGCCGAGCGTGATCCACACCAGGTTCATCGGGGTGAGGACGTCCCCGAACCCGCCGAGCAGGTGGGTCAGCTGGTCCATGTCACCAACCCCCCAGCAGGCCGGAGGGGAGGTTGAGGTCGAGCAGGCCGCTGAAGACGATCTGGATGGTCGCCGCCATGACGAAGCCGACGGTGAGGTTGCGCGTCAGGTTGCGGTTTCCCAACCCGGTGGCCACGGCCGCGAACATCACGGTGGCCATGACGAGCCAGCCGACGACGTCGATCAGCGCGCTGAAGGCGACGAGGCCGAGCATCACCAGGGCCACGGCGCGCCAGTTGGTGCGCTCCTGGGTGGCCAGGGCCCGACGGCGCTCGGGGGTGCGCCGCAGTGCCGCGGCGATCAGGAGCGTGCCGATGACCGTCGCGAGCGCGGCGACGAACCAGCCGAAGCCCTGCGGGCCCAGCGGGCCTCCGTCACCGATGACGTCCATCCCGAGGTTGCCCAGGGTCAGGACGACGGCCATGAGCAGCAGGACGGCGCCGATAAGCAGTTCGCCGCGCCCCTCCCAGAAGGAGAGGGGGCGGGCGGGTCCGGCTTCCTCCGGAGGGTCGGCGGCTGGGGACTGGTCGAGCGTGGTGTCGGACATGTTCTCCTCCGTGGGGTCCTGGTCCTCAGGCCTCGTCGATGAGGCCGAGGTCGATCATGAGCGCGCGGATGCGGGTCTCCTCCTCGGAGATGAAGCCGCCGAACTCCTCCGGCCCCGCCCAGCTGGGGTCCCACCGGTTGCGGTCGATCGCCTCCTGCCAGGACGGCGCCTGGTACATCTCCTCGGTGATCTCCAGCAGTTCGGACCGCTCCTCCTCGGAGATGCCGGGGGCCGCGACGACGCCGCGCCAGTTGACCAGGTTCACGGAGGGGTAGCCGAGCTCGGCGGCGGTGGGTACGTCCACCCCTTCGAGTCGCTCGGGGGCGACCACGGCCAGGGCGCGCAGGCGTTCGCCCTCGATGAGGTCACGGAAGTCGTTGAACCCGCTCACGCCGATCCGCACCGTGCCGTGGGCGTCCGAGAGCAGGGACAGGGTGAGCTCGCCGCCGCCCGCGTGCGGGGTGTAGTGCAGCCCGGCAGGGTCGAGTTCGGCCGCCTCAGCCAGCTGACCGGCGACCAGGTGGTCGGGGGAGCCCGCCGATCCTCCGCCGACGGGGATGTCGGGATCCTCCCGCCAGTCCTCGAGGAAGTCGTCGAGCGTCTCCCACGGTGAGTCGGCGGGCACCGCGATGACCTGGAAGTCGTCGGTCAGCCGGGCGATCGGGGTCACGTCACTGAGCCGGGCGGAGGAGCCGCCCATCTCCACGCCGCCGACCATCGCCGCTCCGGTGATCATCACCGTGGTGGGGTCGGCCTCCAACCGCCGCAACTGGCCCAGACCGATGGTGCCTCCAGCGCCGGGGACGTTCACCACCTGGACGCTGTTGACGATCGACTCGGTCCTGGTCGCCTGCTGGAACTCACGGGCGGCCAGGTCCCAGCCGCCCCCGGCAGCGGCCGGGGCGATCACGGTCAGAGCGGAACGGGCTCGTGAGCCGTCCTCCCGGCCCACCGCGTCCTGGACCGCGAAGAAGCCGGTCGTCAGTACCAGGACCGCGCCCACGGCGGGGGCGATGAGTCCCCTGTCGCCGATCATGAGCCCTCCCTCCCCGTCGTCGCCACGCCGGTCATGACTTCACCGCGAGGACCGGGCACCGGGCCTCCAGGATCAGGCGCTGGGCCGTGCTGCCCATGAGGAGCTTGCCGACCGCGGAGCGGCGTCGGACGCCGATGACCAGGAGGTTCGCTTCGACGTCTTCGGTCAGGTCCAGGAGCGCCGCCGCCGCGTCGGAGTCGGTCAGGTGCACCGGACGTGCCCGGACGCCCTCCCCCCGTGCCCGCTCGGCCAGGTCTCGTAGCGCCGCCCCGTCCACCGCGTGGGTATCGGCCGGGGCGTCGTTCGAGACGGCGTTGGCGATCACCAGCTCCCACTCCTGGAGCGCGGCCTGGCGCACCGCGGCCTCGAACGCGGCCTCGGCGGAGTCCGCCGGGGCGTGGGCCAGTACAACCGTCATCCTGTTCCTCCTCGAACACTGCCGTGACCAGCGTCACAGCCTGTAGTGTATAGGCTGTATCATTTGTCGCATCTCGTCAACTCCCTGGAAAACGTGCGGAAACCGTCGTGGAACGTCACGGTGCGCCCTGGTCGCTCGTAGGTGTTGCGGCGCCGAAGGCCACGGCCGTCGTGGACCCGGCGCGACCGTCTGTCGCACCGGCGCATCTGCGGCCGGGGGCTCGCGCGTGCCCTTCCGGATCGGGCGCGGAACACGGCGCGGGACGAAGGTCGCGTGATCCGGGGACGGACGTCGCCCGAACGCGAGGGGGAGTGCTGGCGAGAATGGAGGGGCCCCGTGCACGGTGGCGATGCTTTCTCGCGGGCTCCCGCAGGAGCCGGAGGCCGACGCGGACGCTCTTCCAGGGCGCGGTGGTGGATGCGCGCGAATCGGAGGAAGGAGTTCTCGATGAGTACGCGTGACGACGGGCGGGGCCAACCTCGGAACCGCGAGAACGCCATCGTCGTGGGGGTGGACGATTCATCCGCCAGTCAGTCCGCTCTGGACTGGGCAGCGGGCGAAGCCCAGAGCCGTGGCCTGGGACTGCTGGTTCTCCACTCGGTCAACGTTCCCGCCCTACCGGGTTCCGTGAAGGGAAGCAGCCCGAAACGGGATCTCGCTGCCGTGGCCAGGCAACTTCTTCGGGCGGCGACGGAGCGGGTGGCCACCCGGTTCGGACCCGGCCTGGATGTGCGCGCCGAGACCTCCGACCTGGCTCCGACGCAGGCGTTGGTCTCCGCCTCCCGCACGGCCGCGATGGTCGTCGTGGGTTCGCGGGGCTCGAACGGAGCCGCACCACTCTCCTTGGGGTCGGTGAGTACGCGGGTCAGTGCGCACGCCTTCTCGCCCGTCGCGGTCGTCCCCGCCTCAGCGGCCTCCGGCACGGAAGGCCATGGTGGCGGGCGACCCGTGGTGGTGGGCGTGGACGGATCGTCCGGAGCGGAGGTCGCCCTGCGGTTCGCACTCGAGGAGGCCGCGCGTACGGAGACGGGCCTCGTGGTGGTGCACGCCTGGGAGGCGCCGGTGCTCATCGGGGGCTCCACGTGGGACCCCGCTCCTCACACAGCCGTCCTCGAAGCCCAGGCAACGGGCGCTCAGGAGAGTGTGCGGGCGATGGTGCGGGAGGCTCGGGGGCCCCACACCGAGCAGGTCCCCTGCAGTGTCGAGGTGGTCCGTGACCAACCCGCCCACGCGTTGTTGGTCCGAGGGGAGCGGGCGGGCCTCATCGTCGTGGGTACCCGAGGACGCGGTGGCTTCGCCGGACTGCTCTTGGGGTCGGTCAGCCGGACGGTCCTGCACCATGCGACGGTACCGGTCGTGGTCGCTCGGGCTCCCGCCTGATCCCCGGCGCGGAGCGTGAGGACCCCCTGGAACCGGTTCTCGCCTCGGCTTCCTCGTCGGTCACGGCGAGGGGCGAGACGCCCGGATCCGACACCGTGTCGGACAGTGCCCCTGGCCTCTCAGGTTCTGGGCCTGTGCACCACCATGACGGGACGGATCGACCGGTGCATGACACCGCTGGCCACACCGCCCAACGCCAGGTGGGCGAACCCGTGCTCTCCACGGGCGCCGACTACGACCAGGCACGTGTCGCGGGGGTGCGCCAGCAGGGAGCTCACCGGATGCTGGCGCCGGACCTCCCGCACGACCTCGACACTCGGTACCCGGGCCACCAGGGGGTCCAGGACCGACTCCAGATTCTCGTGCCGCCACCGCCGCAGTTCGTCCTCCTCGGTGGACCCCGCTGGGACCAGGGATTCCGGAGCGGTCCAGGCCCAGACCGCCCGGACGCGAGCGCGGCCGGACGCGGCGTGTTCCAGCGCCACCTCGACCGCGTGTGCGGAACCGGGTGATCCGTCCACTCCGACGACGACGTCGCGGGCCTCCTCGGGTACCGGCTCGGGGCGCACCAGCACGACGGGAACCGCCGCGTGCGCCGCCACCTGATCGGCCACCGTACCCAGCCACTCTCCGGGCAGTGAGCTCAGTCCATGGGTGCCGAGGACGACCAGGGAACTCGACTCGGCCCCGCGCAGGATCTCCCTGGCGGGCGATCCCCCGGGGAGCACCTCTCCGGTGACGTCGACCTCGGGGGCGACCTCCCTGATGAGATCCGACGTCACCCACACGGCCTTGCGCGCCTCCTCCTCCAGAAGACTGGCGGGGCGTACCACGTGGCGGTGGAACGCGTCGGGGTCGTAGACGCAGAGGACGGTGAGTCGGGCACCGCTCCTCCGTGCCTCGGCGATGGCCCAGTCGGCGGCGGTCCTGGCGGCCTTGGAGCCGTCCGTCCCGACGAGGATGTTCCCAGTCATGTGGTCTCCTCTCCTCATCTCGAGTGTCACTCCCGGGCCACGGAGTCGAACACGAACGAAGGTTCCGGAGGCCAGGCCACAGGGCCTGCGGGCACGGGACCGTCGTCCCTTGGGCCCACCGGCGCTCGTATGGTGCGCTTGAGGGGTGGAACGCCTGACACAGGCCTGGGCCGTGACGGCCCCGGGCGCGATCGAGACCGAACCCCTGGAACGGGTGAGCCGACGGATTCCCGCACCGGGAGATCGTGAGCTGTTGATCGAGCTCCTGGCCTGCGCGGTCTGCCGAACGGACCTGCATCTGGCGGAAGGCGACCTCCCGCCCCGGCACCCGGGGACGGTGCCCGGACACGAGGTCGTCGGCCGGGTCGAGGCTCGTGGCCCAGGAGCGAGCCTGTTCGCACGCGGGGACAGGGTCGGTGTCGCCTGGTTGGCCTCCACGTGCGGGGTCTGCGCCTACTGCCGCCGTGGGAGCGAGAACCTGTGTCCGTACTCCACCTACACGGGGTGGGACCGTGACGGCGGTTTCGCGCGGTTCCTGACCGCTGACGAGAGGTACGTGCACCCCCTCCCTGACACCCTCTCCGACATCGAGGCGGCGCCGCTCCTCTGTGCCGGTGTGATCGGGTACAGGGCACTGAAGCGCGCGGAGCTGCCCGCTCAGGGGGTCCTGGGCATCTACGGCTTCGGCGCGTCCGCTCATCTCACGGCGCAGGTGGCCCTGGCCGGAGGCGCTCGGGTTCACGTCATGACACGGTCCCGAGAAGCCCGTGCTCTGGCCCTGGAACTCGGATGTCATTCGGCCACGGGAGCCTACGACGACCCACCGGAACGGCTGGACTCGGCGATTCTCTTCGCTCCCGTCGGTGACCTCGTACCCGCCGCGCTCAGGGCGTTGGACCGGGGCGGGACACTCGCCGTCGCCGGGATCCACCTGACCGACATCCCCCGGCTCGACTACCAGAGGGACCTGTTCCAGGAACGGACACTGCACAGCGTCACGGCCAACACCCGGGCGGACGCCCGGGAGTTCCTGGACTTCGCCGCGCGGAACCCGTTGACCGTGGCCACGACGCCCTACCCGTTGGACGAGGCGGACCGGGCACTCGCCGACCTCGCCGCCGACCGGGTCAGGGGCGCCGCGGTGCTGCTGCCCTGAGACGGGACGCCCTGGCTACGAGACCGGGGGAGCGGGCGCCGGCGTCCGCGATCAGAGAGAGCGACGACCAGGGGGGACGGAGCCCATGCGTGACACGGGTGTGCCGTGGGACCGCCTACGCTCCGTGGTCCTCGACACGGACGGCGTCATCACCGCCACCGCGTCGGTGCACGCGCAGGCATGGAAGGAGGTGTTCGACGCCTACCTCCTGGACCGGTCGGTCTCCGAGGGGCCTCCGTTCCGTCCCTTCGACTCCCGCTGGGACTACCTTCTCCATGTCGACGGTCGCCCGCGCGAGGAGGGGGTACGCGGTTTCCTCGCGTCACGGGGACTCCACCTGCCCGAGGAGGCCGGTCCGGGCGAGCGCGACGCGGTGACGGTGGCGGAGCTGGCCGCCCGCAAGGACCGCCGCTTCCTCGACCTCGTGCGCCGAAGGGGGGTCCGAGCCTTCGAGGGAACCGTCGCTTTCGTACGCGCGCTGCGCTCGTGGGGTGTTCCGGTCGCGGCCGTCTCGGCCAGCCGCAACTGCGCGAGGGTGTTGCGCGCGGCCCGGGTGGACGGCCTCTTCGACGTCAGGGTGGACGGTGTGGAGGCTGCCCGGCTGGGCCTGTCCCCGAAGCCCGACCCGGCACTCTTCCTGGAGGCGGTCCGGCGGATGGGCCGTGATCCGCGTGAGTCCGCGGTCGTGGAGGACGCGGTGGTCGGCGTGGAAGCGGGAGTGCGGGGCGGATTCGGTCTGGTGATCGGGGTCGACCGCGGCGGAGTTCGCGAGGAGATGGTGGCGGGCGGGGCGCACGTGGTGGTGTCCGACCTGGCCGAACTACTGCCCTTGAGCGGGTGAGCGGGCGCGGGCGCCGCGACCGGACGCGTACCGAGCCGAAGTCACGCGGGGCAGACCCGGTCCGAGCCTGCCCCTGGACGGACGTCAAGGCCGGGGCGTCCGCACCACCGCGACCGGGCAGCGGCTGTGCGAGATCATGCTCCTGCTGACCGACCCCAGGAGCAACGACGCGAAGCCCCCGCGACCGCGCGATCCCACGACCAGGAGGTCGCTGTCACCCGAGGCGGTCCGGAGCTCCTCGGTCGGGTGCCCCACCCTGACCACTTCCTCGACCCGGACCCGGGGCCACCGGTCCCTGTCGCCCGCGATGGACTCCGAGAGCATCCTGTGGGTCTCCTGGACCGCCGAAGCGATCAGGCTGTCGACGATCCCGGGATCGGGCGGTTCCTCGACCCCGCCGAACCGTTCCCAGGACACCCCCTCGGACACGGACATCGCGCACAGCTCCGCGCCGCGGGCGTCGGCCGCCTCGAACGCCCACTCGGACGCCGTCCGCGCGTTCTCCGAACCGTCAACGCCGACGGTCACGCGATTCCTGAGAGGAAGGGTCTCCACGTCGGGTACGGCCACGACCGGGCAGGAGGACGAGAGCAGCAAAGCCATGGTGAGCGAACCGGGGATCACGAGATCCACGGTCGAGAAGTGGTGCGTGCCGACCACGAGACTGTGCGCCCGCTGGCTCTCGGCCAGCAGGACCGGTTCCGGGCCGCCGGTGACGTGGGCCGCCTCCACCGCGAGCGCGGGCGCGCGCTCCAGCGCACGCCGACGTGCGTCGTCGACGATGCGCCGTGCGTACTCCTCGGCGTCGAAGCCGCCGGGAAGGTCGCGCGGTGTCGAATGGTAGAGCGGCCAGTCGAAGGCGTAGACGACGCGGAGTCCGAGGCCGCGCCGGTGGGCGTCGTCCGCTGCCCAGTCGACAGCTCGCTCACTGGCTGGTGACCCGTTGACCGCCGCCACGACGGGCGCGTGGGTCCCTCCCGCCATTCCTGCCTCCCAGATCGAACGGGAACTCCCTACACCACGCTAGGAGCGCGGGGACTCCCCCTCCAGAGACGGACGTCCCGGCGCGGTGGCCCGTGCGTCCGTACCAGGGGTCACGTACGCCGGTCGGGCAGAGGACGAACGCCCAGACGCGCCGCGTGTGCGGCGGCCTGGGAGCGGCGCTGCATGTCCAGCTTGGCCAGGACGCTGGAGACGTGGTTCTTGACGGTCTTCTCCGCCAGGAACATCTGTTCCCCGATCTGCCGGTTGGTCAGGCCCTCACCGATGAGTTCGAACACGCGGCGCTCCTTCTCGGAGAATCCGCTCAGGGGGTCGTCTGCCTCGGCTCCCTCACGCAGCCGACGCAACACGAGGGTGGTGCTGTGGGGATCGAGCAGGGACTCCCCGGAGGCCACCGTGCGGATGGCGTCGACCAGTTCGGAGTTGTGGATCTGTTTGAGGACGTAGCCCGCGGCACCCGCCATCACCGAACCGTAGAGGGCCTCGTCGTCGGAGTACGACGTGAGGATCAGACACGCCAACCGGGGGAGTCGGGCCCGCAGGTCCCGGCAGACCTCCACCCCGTCCCCGTCGGGTAGGCGCACGTCCAGGACGGCGACGTCGGGTCGCGCCGCAGGTATGCGCCCCAGAGCCTCCGAAGCCGTGGCGGCCTCACCCACCACCGTCATGTCCTCCTCTCCCTGGAGGAGGGCCTGGAGTCCCAGTCTGACCACGTCGTGGTCGTCGACGAGAAAGACACGGATAGCTCCACCGGAACCGGACATCAGCCGACACTCTCCCACCCGTGACGGGCTCACACGCCTGCTTGGCCGTATCCCACCACGGGACCGGGTCGCGTCACGTCTTCACTGCTCATACCCATGTCGATGGCGCGGAATCCGTTGACCTGCGGCTTCGTGTCGCGTGCGGGCACCGGCGGGTGCACTTCAGTGGAGCGCGCGACCTCCCACCCTCCGCCCGCTGACGTCTCGGGGCGTCACCCGCACGTAGAGGTCGTGTTCGCCCCCCGCCCAGGGACGCAGGGGGGCACTCTGGCGGAGGCGAGCCGTCTCCGCTTCCTCCGTCACCGGTTCGGCGCGGCCGACGACGAGCACGCTCCACCCCTCGCTGGTCGCTGCGTCGACGCGGTCGACCTCGAAGGCGACCTCGTCGGGGAGGTTCCCCGCGATCAGTCCGTGGACCGCGGTCCTGAAGACGATGGCGCCGTCGCGGACCAGGAAGTTCACCGGAAGGATGACTGGGGCGGGTTCGGAGTCCGACCTCAATCCGATGCGTCCCACACCCCCCGGGCCGATCAGGCGCATGCACCGTGAGGGCGGGAGGGAGGTCGTGGTCGCCACCGGCGCGGCGGTGGTCGCGGTCCCGGGTGGCAGATCGGTGTCCGCGCCCAACAGGTGGTCCTGGGTGGTGTCCAGTGCCCCGGCGAGGTGGTCCAGTGTCGGCCGGGTCATCCGGGAGGCGTGCTCCTCGAGGTAGGCCACGTATCCGGGGTCCATGCCAGCGAGACGGGCGACCTCCTCCCTCGTCAATCCCAGCTCTCTGCGGCGCGTCGCCGCCCGGCGACCGAGATCGCTGCCTGATCCGTCCGTGTCGGCCTCCTGGCTCATGACCACTCCCTCCCTGGCCGTTGACGGCCCTTCGCCCGGGCCCTGCCCTCGGGGTCCTCACCGTTTGCGAGGTGCGTGTACACGAGGCGTTCGGCCCGACGCGTGCGCCGGAGGTCCCGGTCCGCTTTCGGTATCACCCTGGTACGACGCCGAGTGGCTGGTGACAGGGGCGGCTCGGGACGCCGGTCCCCGGGCCCGGCGACCTCCGTCCCGGGCCCCGAAGCGGGGCGAGGGAGAAGAATGGGAGGGAGGCTCAGCCACGGAGACGGTCACGCGCCTCGTCGGGAAGCGTGGTGACGGAACGGGGGGACCATGATCACCGGCCCTGAGAGTCGAGGAGCGGACGCGGCGGCCGCCGCGTCCACGGATGCCGAGGACGACGGGATCCGTCACGAACCGCGCCACGACGGACCGGTCGTGGTGGGCGTGGACGGTTCGGCGCCGAGCCTGGAGGCCCTCCGCTGGGCGACCCGGGAGGCCGACGCCAGAGGTGTGGGCCTGGTGGTCCTGCACGCTGTGTGGACCCCCGACGTCCCCACGCCCCCGGGCTTCACCATCAGCACGCTGCGGCGGGAACTCCACGGGTGGGGGGAACAGCTGCTGCGCGAAGCCGTCGACAACGTCGCGTCGCCGGTGCGTCCCGGACTGGCGGTGCGTACCGAGCTCTCGTCCTCCGAGCCGTCGCGTGCCCTGATCGACGCCTCGAAGGGCGCCGCTCTGGTGGTCGTGGGCGCCCGTGGCCGAGGGAGCGCCTTCGCGGTCCTGCTGGGCTCCGTCAGCGCACGTGTCAGCGCCCACGCCCACTGCCCCGTGGCCGTGGTGCCCGAGCGGCACGGGGGTGTGGAGACACCACCGGAGGAGGGGGCCGAACGCGGCGCGGACGCGGACACACGACCGGCGGCGGGGGGCGGCCGGGGGCGCGTGGTGGTCGGTCTGGACGGATCCTCCGGTTCGATGGTCGCCCTGCGCTTCGCGCTGGAGGAGGCGGCCCGGTCCGGACGCGAAGTGGTGGCGCTGTACGCGCTGGAGCTGCCGATGCCCATCGACGACACCACACTGGACCCGGAGATCGACGCCGCGGCACAGGAAAGCTGGAAGGGGACCGCCAGGGTCCGCATCCTCGCGTGGGTGGACGAAGCACGCCGTGCGAACACCGAGAACGTCCCCGTGAACGTGGAAGTGGTCACCGGACGGGCGGTCGACGCGCTCCTGAGCCGGACCGACGCGGCCGTCATCGTCGTGGGATCACGAGGGCGGAGTCGGATCACCGGGCTCCTGCTCGGATCCGTCAGCCAATCCGTCCTGCAGAACTCCCGGGTGCCGGTCGTGGTCGTGCCGAACCCCTGAGAGGTACGGGGGACCGGTGGTGCTCCGGGCCGTCGGAGAGCGCGCCACGGACGACCGCGCCACCTTACGGAAGTACGCTCACGCCAACGGAAGCAGACAGGCCGTTCCGGGACGGACACGGACCAGGTGGACCCCCACCCGCACGGTGACCGGCGGTCCGCCCGAAGCGGGGACGGAGACACGGACGCGGTCCCGGAACACCTCGACCCGTACCCGCCCCTGCCGGAGGCAGCGCAGGTCGAAGGAGAGCCTGTCCAGGTCGGCGGGCAGCCGCGGGCTCAGGTGCAGGACGCCCTCCCGAACGGCGAGTCCGGTGTGGCACCGGGTCAGGATGTCGACCGTGCCCGCCATCGCCCCCATGTGGATGCCCTCGGCCGTGCTCCCGTCCGGAGCGCCCTCGACGTCCGTACCCAGCGCATCGCGGAAGAACTCCCAGGAGGCCTCGCGATCGGTTCGGGAGAGTACCCAGGCGTGCGCCACCGAGCTGAGGCTGGACCCGTGGGCGGTGCGTGCGAGGTAGTGGTCGATCGTGCGAGGGACGAGCTCAGGGTCGCGGGCGTGTCCGAGGCGTTCCAGGATGTCGGTGATCTCCTCCTCGGAGAGGAGGAGGAACAGCATGAGGACGTCGGCCTGTTTGGCGGCCCGGTAGTGGTTGCAGTCGTCCCCCTCGGCCTCCAGCGCGCGGTCCAGACGCCGGACGCCCTGGTACGCCTCCCAGTCGAGCTCGTCCAGGTCCTCGTAGTGGGCGAACTGACTGATGACTCCCTCATGGAAGGGGACGTGCAACCCGCGTGAGACCGACTCGAACCGAGCGATCTCGTCGGCTTCGAGGCCGAGGGACTCCTGAAGCTCCTCGCGGAACGGGCCGGGCAGCATTCGGAGGATGTCGAGAGCGCGCAGGAGAACCCACACGGTCATGACGTTGGTGTAGGCGTTGTCGTCCAGGCCGGGAACCGCCCTCCCCGGATAACCGTCGTGGTACTCGTCGGGACCCATGACGCCACGGATCACGAAGCGGTCCAGTTCCTCGTCGAAGACAGCCATGTCCGCGAAGGCACGTGCGACCTCCAGCAGCAACTCGGCGCCGAACTCGCACAGGAAGGCGACATCGCCGGTCACCCGGTAGTGCTGCCAGACGTTGTAGGCCACGGCGAGGCCGACGTGCCTCTGCAGGTGGGAGTTGTCGGGAAGCCAGTGACCGGATCGCGGGTTCAGGTGGAGTTCCTGTGTCTCCTCTCGACCGTCGCTCGCGCTCTGCCAGGGAAAGAGCGCGCCCCGCAGCCCCGCCGCGCGGGCGCTCGCACGCGCTCGCGGGAGCCTTCGCCACCGGTACCTCAGCAGGCCACGAGCGGTCTGCGGGAACCGCAGGTTGAGGAACGGGAGGACGAACACCTCGTCCCAGAACACGTGGCCCCGGTACGCCTCGCCGTGCAGCCCCCTCGCGGGGACCCCGACATCGAGGTCGGGCGTGTGCGGGGACAGGGTCTGGAGCAGGTGGAAGAGGTGGAGGTTGAGGAGACGCTGGTCCCGTTCCGAGTCCACCTCCACGGAGCAGGTCTCCCACAGGTGCCGCCACGCGGCCTCGTGGCGACGGGCCAGCTCGGAGAAGTCCCCGGCCCGGTCCAGAGCGTGGAGGGCCGCGTCGAGGCAGTCGCCGACGGCGCGGTCGCGGGACGTGTACAGGGCCACGGTCTTCTCCACCGTGGTCGGCTCGCCCGTGCGCACGTTCAGGGTGAGGTCCGTGGCCGCCCAGTCATCCGAGGTCGGCGTCGCGCAGCTCGTGGCACGTCCGTCCCGCGTCACCAGGGTCCGGGAGGCGAGCACGATCTCTACCCCCGATGTCAGGGTCCGGCAGCGGAGCCACGCGGTCCCCGTGTTCTCGGACCCCGCACCCAGCGGGGCGAGGTGCCTCCCGTTCAGGTCCCGGTAGCGGGCCACCCCACGGTTGGACACGGTGCCGTCCAGGGCCGAGCGCACGACCACGGTCCCGGCCCAGTTCTCCGGGGTCAGCGTGGTCCGCAGGGTCGCCAGGTGGGGGTCGTCCATCGACACCAGCCGACACTGGGTCACGTGGGTCCTCCTGCCCGCGTGCACCGTGTGGAAGGTACGGGTCAGTGTTCCGCGACGCATGTCCAGTTCGGTGCGTTGGGGGAGGCCCGCAGCGGGTTCTCCGAACCAGTCGCCGTCCTCCGGGCGAAACGTCAGAGGCAGCCAGTTCGGCACGTTGACCAGGTCCTCGTTGTCCACACGGCGGTCGGCGACCGTGGAAACGGCGCGGTCGTAGCAGCCCGCCACATAGGTCCCCGGGTAACACGTCGAACCGGCGCCCGCCTCCGGGGGCGCGCCACGCGTGGCGAAGTAACCGTTGCCCAAGGTGCACAGGGTCTCCCGCACCAGAGCCCCCTGCGGATCCGGCCCCTCGTATTCCAGTGTCCAGGGGTCCACGAGGTCACCTCCCGCGTATGGTCCGCGCGACCAGGAACGCCGCCCCGACCGTTGGCGCTTGAGGGCTACTCCTCCGGAGACTCACGGGAGATGGGCACGGTGCGGCTGCTCCCGGGCTCCCGCGAGAGGCCCACGCGCACTTCCAGGATGCCCTGGTCGTAGGACGCGGTGACGTCCTCCCAGTCGGCTTCGGCCGGCAGCACGAGCGTACGGCTGAAGGTGCCGTAGTGGAACTCCGTGTACAGCGGTGCGGTCGTGCCCTCAGTACGCACGCACTCGATCGTGATCGTGCCGCGCTCGACGGTCACCTTGAGGTCGCGCTGCGGGTCCACGCCGGGTGCCTCCACTCGAACGACGTAGAGGTGATCGTTGACCGAGGTCTCCACCCGCAGGTACGACGACGTACGTGATGACGGGGACGGAGGATCCACGTCCCACGGATCCGGGAAGCGTGTCAGCCCCTCTCCACGGGAGACCGCGTTCATGTCGCACCTCCTCTGTCAGGGCCCGGCGGGCTCCTCGGGCCGGTCGGTCCCGACCGCTGATCTCCCATTCAACGCTCCCACCACGTTTCCGTCAGGGGGCGAAGGCTGTGAGCGACCGGGACCTTCGTCGTGACGCGGGCCTGCGTTCCGGGCGCCGGGGGAGGGCGCCCGGCGCTGGTGTGGACGGCGACGTCACGTTCCGGAGCGCCACGGGCGTCGGGGTGTCTCCCAGCCCAGGCGTTCGTCGACGGTGCGCGGGTGCGCCGCGCGGCACACCGGGCGGAGCCCCACCAAGGGGACGACGGTCCCGAGGGAGAGGGACACAGGGCCCGTCGGCGCGGACGTTGGGCTGGGCGGGGCGCGCGTGTTCGGGCACACACTGGACACCAGGGCAGATAAGGGGGTGGCCGATGAGCGGGGACGTCCTCGTCGGAACCGACGGATCACGGGCGGCGCTGGCAGCGGCGGTGTGGGCGAGTGAGGAGGCGCGCGACCGGGGAGCCAGGGCCGTCGTCGTGTGTGTCTTTGACCCGGGCTGGCCGACGGCCCGGGCCACGGAACGCCTCAGACAGGAGGCCGAGAGCGTGGTGGAGCGGACGAGGAACCGCATGTCGGCGTTCATGCCCGGTGTCGAGGTGGTGGGAGAGGAACTCGCCGGTTCCTCACCCTCCAAGGTGTTGTTGGAGCGGGCCGCGTCGGTCTCGCTGGTCGTGCTCGGCAGACACGGCACCAGTGACCTCCCCGGCCGTTGGCCGGGCACCGTGGCCGACCAGGTGGCGGCCCACGCCCCGGTCCCGGTGGTCCTGGTCCCGCACGAGCCGGTGCCGACGGAGGCTCGCGACGTCGTGGTGGGGGTGGACGGTTCATCCCGCTCCAAGCACGCGGCCCTCACGGCCGTGGAGACGGCTCAAGGACACGGAGATCGGGTCCGCGCGGTGTGGGCCTGGACTGCTCCGGAGTCCATGGTCCCGAGGGGGTCGGAGGCGGAACAGGAACTGAAACGCTGGCGCCGGGAGAACCTGGAGACGGCACTGAAGCCAGTGTTGGAGGAGTTCCCCGACGTCGTCGTGTTGCGCGAGGTCCGTCGTGAGCACCCGGTGACGGCGCTGTTGGCCGACGACCGGCACACGCGGATGGTGGTGGTGGGGGCGCGCGGGGAGCACGGATTCGCCGAACTCGCGTTGGGAGGGGTCGCCCGCGGAGTCCTGAACCGGTCCGATCGGCCGGTGATGGTGGTGCACGGTTCCAGGGACTGACGGGCGGGTCATGTGAGGGAACGTGTGCAACCGCCAGCGGTCATCCTCGCTCTCGGGGCGGACCTCTCGGCGTGGCTGAACCCGGCGGCACCCAGCCTGTCAGGGGACTCACGTCTCCTCGTCACCCCCACGGGGAGGGGAGCCCTCCTGGTTCACCCCGTGCGTTCCTCCTCCGGAGTTCCGGCACACTTCGTCGTGGTGAACCGGAGGACCGGAGCGGGGACCTCACCACGACGACCGCCCGCGCACACTCCTCCCGGCACATCGGCATCCTCGACCAAGCCCCGTACGCCCCACCTCGTATCCAAGCGACCCCGCACCGGAGCCCGGTATGCACCCGACCGCACCCCTCACCCTTCTCGGCCTGGACTGGAGCGACCCCGACACTCCCCGCCTGCGCACCAGCGACCCCGACCGCCCCGGACACAGCCTGCTCCACCCCCTCCTGGGCGAGCACTCCTTCCGTGTGGAGGGGGAGCAGCGGCGCTGCGTCGGCTGGTTCGACCTGACCGGAGCCGAGGGCAGGCACGTGCGCTGCCGTACCGACGAGACCGTCACCCGGGGCAGGCAGTGCCGACGCTGCCAGTACAGGGAGGGGTTCGTCGCCGCCCATCAGGCCCACCGCACCCCCGACGCGCTGCCCGAGAACATCCGCGACTACCTGCGGCAGCCGCACTGGCTCTACCTGGACGTCTTCGCCGACGGCACGACCAAGGTCGGCACCGCCGCCGACGCGCGCCGCCACAGCCGCCTGGCCGAACAGGGACCCGTCGCCGCCCTCTACCTGGCCCGGACGACGGACGGCCTCACCGTCCGCACCCTGGAATCGGCCGTCTCCCGGCACTTCGGGCTGCCCGAGCAGGTCCAGACCCGCCGCAAGGTCCTCGGCCTCCAGACCGGCGTCGACACCACCGCGCTCCTCGGGAAGCTGACGGCCCTCGCCGCCCGCGTCACCCCCTACCTGGACACGGTCACCGACCAGGGGTCCGGCACCGAGGTGCTCGCCGCCCCCGAACCCTGGGTTCGGCCCGCCTGCTCCACCGCCGTCTTCGCGACCGCACCCGTGCTCGCCTACCCCGGCGACCTCACGCGGGGCACCCACCGGCCACACGTCACCGGGGTTGCTGGCCCCGTGGCCGTGTTCTCCACCGAACCCGGACCGGACGCGCCCCGCCACTGCGCCGACCTGAGCCGACTCGTCGGCCGGACCCTTCGCCCGGTCACCGCCGACGACGCGCCCGGCGGCGCGCTCACCCTGTTCTGACCCCGGGAGCCGTGGGGCCGGGGGAGCACGAGCCCGGGGACGCGGCCCCGGGCCGACCCCGGGGTACATGACTCCCGGAAAGCCCACTGGTAGGGGTGGGTTTCCAGGAGTCGCCCCGCGTCTCGGTGACCCGGTCAGGCCTCGAACAGGGTCTGCCCGACGAAGCCGCCCTCCGCGCAGCCCGGAGGGACCGCGAACACCGCCGAGCCGATGTGGGTGATCCACTCGTTGAGCAGGTCCAACTCGTCGAGGCGACGCTGGATCGGTACGAACTGCCGGCTCGGATCCCGCTGGTAGCAGGCGAACAGCAGTCCGGCGTCGCCCTCCGACTCGTAGTTGTAGCCGCGACGGAAGATCCGCTCGTCGGGGTCCTCCGAGCGTGCGCGGCGGATGTGCGCGTACTCGGCGATCACCGGGAAGCCGAGCGGCGTCATCGCCTCCAGGTCCGGTTCGTCGTGCTCCTCCTCCCCGGTGAGCGGGGCACCGTTGTCCAGACGCCGCCCCACTGAGTCCTCCCGGCCGGGGCGGTCGAGGCGGTCCCACTCGTCCAGGTCCATCGAGACCCGCCGCAGCACCATCGCCGTCCCACCCCGGAGCCAGGCCGGAGCGCCCTCCCCGCACCAGACCAGGGGGTCGAAGTCCGCCTCCTCCGGCTCGGGGTTGACCGTGCCGTCGACCTGGCCGAAGAGGTTGCGCATCGTGGTCCCCTGCGGTTCGGCGCCGTAGGAGCGGCGGAAGCCGTCCTGGGACCAGCGCACCGAACCGAAGGCACGGGTGTCCTTGAGGAGCATCCGCACGGCGTGGGAGAGCGTCAACGGGTCGTCGCCGCACACCTGGAGCAGCAGGTCTCCGTGGGACCAGCCGTCCTCCAGCCGGTCCGTGTCGAACTCCGGCAGCGGCCCCAGCCAGTCCGGGACCAGCCCCGGGTCGACCCGCTCCACCAGGCCGGGGCCGAAGCCCAGGGTCACGGTCAGTCCGGCGGGGGAGGAGGCGAGTTCGGGTTCGGTGTCGGCCAGGGCGGATCTGCCCTGGGTGAGCCGTGCGGCGTCGTCGGAGAGCAGGGTGAGCAGCCGACGCACCCCGTCGGAGTCGACGTCCTCGCGCAGGTCGACACCGACGAATCTGGCGTGGGCCTGCGGCGGCGTCGCGATCCCCGCCTGACGGGCGCCGTGGAAGGGGTGGGTGCGATCACCGTGCACCTGGTCCGCCGAGACCGCTTCCCCGGGAGAACGCAGGGAACGGATGAGGGCGTCACCACCACTGAGCGCGACCGCGCCCACTCCGGCGGCGGCCGCACCACCCCACAGGACGCTTCTGCGCGAGGGCCGGGCGCCCTCCTCCTCGGGGCGATCCATCAGTGGTCCCCGTGGCCGTCGTCGGAGTCCCCGTGGTCACCGTCGTAGTTCTCGTTCGCTCCCTCGAAGTCCTTCACCGGGGCGGTGAACTCGTGGGTGGAGCCGTCCTCGAACTCGAGCGTGACGGTGACCTCCGCGCCGGGCTCCAGGTCCCGGGCCAGACCCATGATCATGATGTGGTCGGCGCCGGGGGAGAGCTCGTGTTCGGATCCGGCGGGAACGGAGAAGCCGTCGTCCTTCTCCCGCATCACCATGGTGCCGTCGTCCCCGCTGACGACCTCGTGCAGTTCGACCATGTCGGAGACCTCCTCAGCGCTCGCGGCCACGATGACGGCTTCGGCTCCGCCCTCGTTGGTCAGGACGCCGAACGCGGCCGTCATGCCGTCGTCGGCCGCGGCGGCCTTGACCCACGAGTCGGAGACGGAGACCAGGTCGGCCTGTGCGGCGGACCCCTCCTGGACGGCGGTGTCCTCCTCCGCCGGAGTGGTGGAGGCGCAGGAGCCCAGGAGCAGGGAGACGCCCAGGGCGGTCGGGATCAGGAGCGAGCGGGCGGTGAGGGTCATCGGACTTCCTGTTCGGTTGGAGTGTGCTGGGACCTGGGGCGCCGCAGGCGCAGGGCAGCGGCATAGAGGAGGACCCCGATCAGTGCGCCGACCAGGGCGAGGACGGCCTCGCGTGGAGGGGCGAGGGTCGTGGAGGGGCCCGCGACCGCGCCCCCGTCGTCGGACTCGTCGGGCGGAGCGGCCTCCAGGTCCGGCGGGGGTGGCCCGCCCTCGCCCACCTGGAAGGTGAGGGCACCGCTGATCGGGTGTCCGTCGCTGGAGACCACCCGCCAGCGGACCGCGTACCCGCCGTCCGCCAGGTCGGAGGGAAGCTCGACACTGACCTCGTGACCGTCCACGAGCGGCTCCGTGGTGGTGACGGGCTCCGCTGCGGAGTCGAGGATCAGCACGGCGGTGGAGACGTCCATCGGTGGACCGCTGAAGGTCAGCCGGACCTCGTCCGGAGCGGACGGCAGCGCCTGTTGGTCCTCCGGGGTCGAGGAGAGCAGGGTGTCGTGGGCGAGGGCTGGTGCGGGTGTGAGCACCAGGGCGGTGGTGACGGCGCAGAGTAGGGCGAGGGTGCCCCGCATGGATCCTCCTCGTCGTGTGCGACCACATGGTCGGCACTACGAGAAGTCGTCCGTCAGCCGCCAGGAGTTCCCGGCAGTTCCCATCGATTCCCGTGGAGCCGCGGGACCGCGATCGGCGGGCGTGGAGGGATCACACTGGCCGTCGCAGGGATCAGCGAAACGAGGTGTCCGGCCGCGTACCGGGGGAGCGGAGCAAGACACGAAGGAGGACCCGATGAGTGATGAGTACTTCGAGGAGATCAGTCGGATGATGGGAGATTCGGTGTCTGGACAGTGGTTCGCCGCAGAATCGATAGAGCGTGTTCGGGGCCGGCCTCTCCCACAGGACTGTGTTCGCCTCATGAACAAATACGGGGGTGTCGTTTCGACGATCGACGACGCGGAACTACTCTTCAGTGTTGCTGGCGTCGATGGTGCGGACCCCAGAGAGGTTATCGAGGAGGGAAACCATCCTGTTTAATTCCTGGCGGAAGAGGTTTCCGAGTTGCGTTCATGAATGATTCTCGACGGGTCGGCGCATCATGGATTTCTAGTCGAAACCCATATAATTTGTTCATGCGGGAGATGTTCGGAGAGAACGTTTATATCTTCTATGACCCGGATCTCTCGAGCTGGACGGTGGTGCTGGGCAGTGGGGGTCTCTGATGGCAGTTTCAGGGTGGGGTCTGTGAACTTTTGGCCAGGATAGTGGCGGGAGAAGTTGATCTTCCGTATCTGGGGCAAGGGTATTTTGTTGGGTCGGCATTCATCCAGGAGCCGCGTTTGGTCGAGGAGTTTTGACGTGTCTGGTGGTTTCCAGGTCTGGAATTCTCAAGTGAGAGGGCGGCCCTCCAGTTTCGGCGCCACTTCGACACTGGAGGAGTTCCCGCTGGCTGATGTTGGAATTCCGAAACCGCGATCACGAACGGATCACGCAGTCGACGCGATGATCCGATGATCCACCACGGAAAGTCCAGTCAGACACTCTTCTCGTAGCGGGAGGGGAACGGGAAACGGGACTCCAGGAACTCGTGGACCATCCGGGCCACAGCCTCCTGGGCTTCGTCCGGGGTGTCGACGTCGTTGAGGCAGAAGAAGTCCACCTCCTCAGCGGACCTCAATGCCTCCAGCCGTTCGGCTGCGTCCGGGAGCCCGATGTTCACGTAGCGCATCCGGTACTCACCGGGCACGGCGCGCCCGGTGAACAACGCGTAGTGATGGTGCAGGGTCGCGGCCACGGCCACGTCGTCCAGGGAACGAAACCGGCTGTGGGCGGTGCGTTCCATCTCCTCGCGGTAGCGCTCCTCCAACTCCACACAGACCTGGCGGATCTGCGGGTGCGGGGCGTGCTTGAACTTGTTCGTGATGGAGCGGCCGAAGTCCCGCTCCAGGAGCGCGCGTACGTTCTTCCCCGCGGAGTTCGGTGCTGGCTCGCCCGAGACCGGAGCGCCGGTGCCGAACTGGAACGGAGAGAACGGCACCTGAGCGATTCCGTTCGCATGAAAGAACTGGCCAGCCCGCACTGGACGCGCCATGAACACGTCATCGTTCAGGTACAGGTAGCGCTCGGCCAGACCGGGGATGCGGTGCAGCCGGGAGCCGATCGCGTGGGAGTTGAAGGTGGGCAGCGCGCTGGCGGGCAGGATGTCCCGGTGGTCCACCACACTGACGCCCGAGGCCTCGGTGTCCAACCAGTTCGGTACCTGGCCATCCGTCACCAGGTACACGTGGCGCACGAATGGCGCGTAGGCCTCCAGTGAACGCAGTGAGTACCGCAGTTCGTCACGACTGGTGAAGCGCGAGGCGTTGGAAGCATGCTCGTGCGCGGAAGCCGTCTCCGGCTGGTGGCGCGCTCGCTTCGTGGCGTGCTCGGGGTCCGCACCGTCCACCCAGGTGTAGACCACGTCGATCGGGAAGTCGATGTCGTCGGGGAGCTTCCAGGTGAACGGCTCGAAGGTGGGGTACTCGCGTCCGTGCACGGTGAGTGTGGCGGGTTTGCGCTGGGAGCTGGGAAGAACGTCCGTGACCTTGTTCCGGGTGGGGCCGACCAGGGAGTCTGCGAGCACCTCGGCCGATGCCTGTACACGCAACCTTCCCAGGAGTTCCTCGACGTTGTCCCGCTCCAGCAGCTTCGCGCCGTCGCGCCAGAACTGCACGTCACAGCCGTACTCGAACCCTGCCAGGACCTGACCGCCGGGGGAGAGCAGGGGCTCGGCGAAGCGGATGATCAGGCCCGACTTGACCTCCTCCGCCAGGGCTCCGTCCACGTAGGCGGAGAAGGCGCTGACGACACCACCACTACCCGGCTTGATCGCGAACAAGGGACTGTTGCCGTACAGCTCACGCATGGCATCCAGGATCCGCTTGCGCTCGGATCTGTGCACCCCCACCACGTGGCGCAGGGGTGAGCGTCCCCGTACCAGGAAGTAGTCGACCTTCGCGTGCTCAAGGGCGTCGGTGACCAGCTCCAGGTTGCGGGCCGAGGCGCCTGCGGCGGTGAACCGCTCCACTGTTCGACCCAGGAACTCTCCCTCGTCCAGGGAGAAGGCCCGCACCGTCGCATCGTTCGTGAGAAGCCCTTCACGGCGCTTGGCGATCTTGGCCAGACGCCGCTCCTCGGCCACACGAGCAGCGGCGTCCTGACGATCGGTCTCCAGGCGTTCCCGGGTTGCCTGGGGCAGGAGACGTTCTCCGGTGCTCTTGATACGAGATGCCAGGGGCATGGACCTCGACCCTCCTGTGTGTGCTGCGCGCTTGTGGACGTGGAACGCGGCGGTACCGGGTTCCGTCTGGGATCAGCACGAAGACGGGTTGGTCGGATGGTCCGTTGTCTGTTTTCTGGCATCGAGACGGTTTCGTCTCCTACGTTCCGTCAGGATGCTCTGACCAGGTGTGTTACCGGCAAGGTCAAGGGGTGTCCGGTGGTGTCGTCGAGAGGGAACGTCAGCTTGGTTGACCGGTTGGCCTGGCCAGATGTGGCCAAATCAGAGACATGCATGTCAATGATGGTTCCCGGTTCCATTTCTCGCGAGCGGTCTCGGTGCTGCGCCTTTCTTGCTTGTGGTGGGATGAATGTCTTGGTTAGCGTCCCTTTCGGATCGCAACAGTGAATCAGTGCTGGTGGTCCTCACATCCCCCGTACCTCAAAACTGAACGGTCTCCCCCATGCGTCGCTCCGTGACCCGTGCGACAGCGGTCTCCACCGCTGTCGCTCTGGCTCTTTCGTTGCTCTTCGCGCCCCCAGCGGCGGCTGATCCTGATCCACCAGACAGCACGGTCGACGAAGCGACTGAGGATATGGACGCGCTGGAGGTGGCCAAGGAGACGGGGGAGCCCGTCGCGATCCCTGGGCTGACCGACGAGAAGACCCAGCACTTCGCGAATCCGGACGGCACCTTCACTGCGGAAGCCTCGATGCTGCCGGTCCGAGTTCGTTCCGAGAGCGGCTGGATGGATGTGGACACCGCCCTGACCCAGTCCGATGACGGTTTGGTTCGACCACGTGCCGCAGGTATGGACATCGCCTTCTCCGGAGGTGGTGACGACGCGATGGTCCACATCGGGATCGGTTCCAACAGCGTTCGTTTGGGCTGGATCGGGGATCTCCCCGAGCCGGTGCTGGACGGTGATCAGGCCACCTATCCCGATGTTCTGCCGGACGTGGACCTCGTGTTGACCGCAGGGGTGGAGGGCTTCACCCAGGTTCTGGTCGTCAACACCCCAGAGGCCGCACAGCTGCCTGAACTGGCTGAGCTCGAACTCCCGCTGGACACCACGGGTGTGACGATGACTGCGGACGAGCACGGGAATCTGGACGCGGTCGGTGATCTGGGCGGAGAGAGTGTCTTCTCCGCCGAGGCGCCGGCCATGTGGGACTCGACGGTCGAGGAAGAGGGAGCCGACGACCCCACGGTCGCGGCTCCGCTGGGAGCCCGGGTGCAGTCCGTGGATACCTCAGTGACGGTGGACGCCATCCGTCTGGTTCCGGACCAGGGCATGCTCGTGGACGAAGCGACCGAGTTCCCGGTCTACATCGATCCTTCGGTGAACGCCAGCCGCCCCAATTGGGGCTACGTGGACAGCGCCTACGTGAACCAGTCCTACTTCAACCCTTCCCGCGACTCGGTTGGCGTGGGCCGCTACTCGGGGCCTGAGGGAACGTTCACTCGACGTGCGTTCTTCCAGTTCACGGTGATGGCTCGCACCAACCAGGCGCACACCACCATCAACTCCGCGACCCTGCGCACCGAGGTCGACTGGGCCTACAACTGCAACAGCGACTCCCGGATCCAGTTGCAGCGAGTCAGCGCCTTCAACCGCAACTCCACATGGAGGAACGCGCCCGCGACTCAGGGCGGGGTGGTGGACACCCAGAACGTGAGGGGCGGATGGGCGACCTGTCCGTCGAGCAGCGGGGTGGAGTTCGACGCCACATCCGCTTATCGATGGGGTGTCAACAACAACGCCTCGCACATCTATCTGCGGCTCAAGGAGCGGGACGAACAGGGCACCGCCGCCTGGCGCCGATTCAACACCAAGAGCAAGCCGCCGGTTCTGGTCGTCAACTACAACAATCCGCCGGCACAGGTGAGCACCGCCACCATGTCCGACTCTCTTGGCGGAGCGTGTTCCACCGATAAGTCCAAGCCACGGCTGATCAACAACACCACGACGACCTTCCGTGCCACCGTTCGTGACTACGACGCTCGGGCGGCCTGGGGCGGCCAGAAACTCAAGGCGCGTGTCGCCTGGTGGGCCGACGGCGAGGGTGACCAACTCGGAAACGCGGACTCCAGTTATGCCGATGTCGGCTATTGGCCTGAGGGATCGGAACGGGCGGTCACCGTCTCCGGCCTCCCAGAGAACCAGCTCCTGGGGTACCGGGCGATGGCACACGACGAGGTCGCATGGAGTCCCTCCTGGTCCGGCTGGTGCTGGATCAAGATCGACACCACCAAACCCGACACGGGTCCGAAGGTGACCTCGACTGCCTATCCCGCCGACGACGACCTGCACGGCAGCGTCGGACGCACGGGTGATTTCACCTTCGACAACAACGGGGTCGAAGAAGCTACCTCGTACTACTACAGCCTCAACGACACCTCCTGCACGACCGAGGTGAAGCTCGATCAACCCGGAGCCAGCTCGACTGTTCCCATCACTCCCAGTCGTGGCGGCGCCAACATGATCTACGCGCGAACGGTGGACGCCTATGGCAACTCGTCCGAGTGTGAGCTCGCCTACTACTTCCTCGTAGCTCCACCGAGTAGCCCGATCTCCCATCTCCCGTTGGGGGAGGGGCAGGGTGACACCGTCGCGGACTCCGCCAACTCCGACCGCGTACTGACGGCGACCGGCGAGTTCTCCTGGACTCGCGGGCGCGTGGCCGAGCGTGCCCAGCGTGGGCACCGGCTCGAGGGTGCGGCGATCGACATCGATGGGGAGAACGCTCGCCTCGTCTCGGATGAGCCGGTGATCGACACGTCGAAGTCGTTCTCCGTCTCGACGTGGGTACGGATGGACGACAAAGACCGCAACCGAAGCGCCGTCGCGCAGACGGGCCTGGAGAACAGCGGCTTCTACCTCGGATACCAACAGACACTCGGGCACGACCGGTGGGTACTGAAGATGGCACCCTCTGACGTGACTGGTGCGAGTGGTTGGTCCCGTGCACTCTCGGACGAACCCGCACAGACCGGCATGTGGACACATCTACTTGGTACCTTCGACGCTGCCACCGGGGACCTCGTCCTCTACGTCGACGGAGTGCGACAGGAAGCCACCGGTCACCTCAGTACTCCTTGGAAGGCCGAAGGCCCTCTCATGGTCGGTGGTGGCCGAACCTCCGCCAACAACACCGAACACTGGCGTGGCGGGATCGATGACGTACGTGTGTGGGACCGCGTTCTGACGGATGACGCGCACTTCGCCACCGACGGTGAACAGTCGGAGGTGTGGCGCCTGGCCAATCGTCCCCTCGCCCTGGAAGGCCGTTGGAGGCTCGATGAGACCGAGGGGACCGCTGTGGCGGATTCGTCCGACCACGGCCTGACCGCCACCCTGCACGCCGACCCCCTCACTGCTTGGAACGAGACGCTTAACGAGGTGACGCTCGCTCCTGGTGTCACGTTGGACGCGACACGGGAAGAGCACGTCCGCACGGACGCCCCTGCTGTTCGAACCGACCGGAGCTACACCGTCGCGAGTTGGGTGCGTCTGGACGAGGTCGGACACAACTCGACGGCAATCGCCCAGGAAGGTGAGGAACAGAGCGCCTTCTACCTCGGCTACCAGCACACTCTCGATCACGACAACTGGGTGATGAAGCTGCCGCCGCGGGATCGGACCGGTGCCGTCGGCTGGCACCGATCGCTCTCCAACCAGACCGTGGAGTTCGGGCGCTGGACCCATTTGGCTGCCACCTACGACCACACCCGTGGAGAGGCCACGCTCTTCGTTGACGGGATCGCTCAGGAACCGGTCGCGGTTCCCACGGCCTGGCACGCCAATGGCGATGTCGTGATCGGTGGCGCGCAGTTCGAGAAGTCGTTCTTCGATCCCTGGTCCGGTGACATCAGCGATGTCCACCTCTACCAGGGTGTCCTCGACGAGGACGAGATCCGAACGGTACTGGAAGGAATTTCTCCCGCGCCGTCCCTCTGACGTAGTTCCTGCGATTCGCCTGATTCCCCCATTTTTGTTCAGGCGCCCTTCGGGGCTGCCAGCAGAAAGGCTTCTCGTGTCCGAAACCCCTCAAGGGTCGACTGGTTCGCAGCAAGGACCGCCTCCACCCGACACCGCGGAACCGGAAGTTCCCCGTACCCGCACCATGGCCAACAGCCGGGTCATCCGCATCCTGAAAGGTCCCGGGGCCTACGCGACGGTCCTCCTTATGGTGGGGACCCTGCTCCAGACGGTTCCCGCCTCGTCCACCAGTTTCAACGTCCGCCCGGAGGCCGTGGACGAAGAATCGGTTACTGGCTATGACGTTGAGGGAGCACTCTCCTCGACGGAGGTCTCCACCGTCGGAGACACCGCTGAAGCAGCCGTGGACGTACCCATGGCCGCGGAATGGCCTTCTGCTACCCAGGACGAGGTCAGTCTCTCCGAACCCGGCGCGGAGATCCCTGTGGCAGGCAGCCCGGTCAGTGTCTCCCGGGTGTCGGAGGAGGTCCTGGCGGAATGGACGGAGATCCTCGCCGATGCTTCCCCTGAGGACTCGGAGAACGTCGCCGAACCTGATCACACGGACGACCAGACCGACGAATCCGCGCCGGAGGAGGACTCCAGCCCGGCCGAGACCGCAGAGGCTGACGACACGGAGGCCGCTGAGGAGACGGAGCCCGAAGCCGCTCGGGAAGATCCTCCGCTGATCGAGGAATCCGACGAGGTGGAGGACGTCGAGAACACCGAGTCCGCGTCGGCCAGCGTGAGTGTCGACGCGGTACGTGTGGAGGTGCTCGATCAGGCCCTCGCGGAGGACGCGGGAGTCGAGGGACTCCTGCTCAGAGTGACCAGGGCCGACGACGAGACCGTGGCCGGCCCGATCGACGTCACCGTCGACTACTCGGACTTCGCTGAGGCGTACGGGGGTGACTACGGAGGCCGCCTCGAACTCGTCGAGATGGATGAATGCCTCCTGGATGACGCCGTCGAATGCCAGGAGTCGACCTTCGGAGAACCGGAGAGCGACAACGACGTACTCACCCAACAGGTCACGGCGACGGTACTGACGTCGGGCGAAACCGGAGTACTGCTAGCCGTCGCCGCTGACGGAGACGGTTCCAACGGCGACTACAAGGCCACCGACCTGTCGGCCTCCGCGAGCTGGGAGGTGGGCCTCCAGACGGGAGACTTCTCCTGGACCTACCCCATGGACACGCCCCCGATCGCGGGCGACCTGACCCCCAGCGTCGAGCTGGCCTACTCCTCCGGTTCGGTCGACGGTAGGGTGTCCTCCTCCAACAACCAGACCTCCTGGGCGGGAGAGGGATTCAGCTACACACCGGGATTCATCGAGCGCAAGTACGTACCCTGCGCGGACGAACAGCCCGACGCCGCCAAGACCGGCGACTTGTGCTGGTCACACCAGAACGCCACCTTCTCCCTGAACGGTCGATCCGGCGAGATGTTCCAGGACGAGGGCGGCACCTGGAGGATGAGGCATGACGACGCCTCCAAGATCGAACGCCTGACCGGAGCCACCAACGGCGACAACGACGGTGAACACTGGAAGATCACCACGACCGATGGCATCCAGTACTTCTTCGGCCTGAACCGTCTCCCCGGACACAAGAGCGGAAGCTCCGAGACCAACTCCACCTGGACGGTCCCGGTCTACGGCCGCAAGTCCGGTGACCCCTGCAACGGATCGAACTTCGCCAACTCCTGGTGCCAGCAGGGCTGGAGGTGGAACCTCGACTATGTGGTCGACCCGCATGGCAACGCCATGACGTTCCACTACTCCAAGGAGGGCAACCACTACGGCCGCAATGGCCAGGCCAACTCCCCGACGTCCTACGACCGCGGCGGATACCTGCGACGTATCGACTACGGTTTGCGGGCCGACGACGTCCACGCCACCGCACCGGCGCGGGTGACCTTCGGTGTCAGCGAGCGCTGCATCCCCACGGACTCCTTCGATTGCGCCCCCGACAAGTACACGAGCGCCAACGCCAAGCACTGGCCCGACGCCCCCTTCGACCGACACTGTGCGTCCGGTCAGAACTGCACCAACAGGCTCGCGCCCACGTTCTGGACGCGGAAGAAGCTGGACTCCGTCACCACGCAGATTCACGACGGATCCACCTACCAGAGCGTCGACTCCTGGAACCTGGAGCACAGCTACCCGCGCACGGGTGACGGGACCCCGCCCGACCTCTGGTTGGAGTCCATCGTCCACAAGGGCCATGTCGGGGGCAGCGAGAGCATGCCCACCCTGAAGTTCGGGGGGACCCAGTTCGAAAACCGGGTCGACACCCAGGATGACGGATTCGCGCCCATGATGAAGTGGCGCATCACCTCGATCCTGACTGAGAGCGGCGCTCAGATCGACGTCAGCTACTCCGGAGGTGAGTGCGACCCTGGCGATTTCCCTGCCCCGCACTCCAACGGAACGCGCTGCTTCCCCGTCATCAACTCCACCGCCGACGGCAAGAGCGAGTACACGGATTGGTTCCACAAGTACGCGGTAACCCAGGTCAGCGAGCTCGACCTGGTGACGGACCAGCCCGAGAACATCGTCACCTACGAGTACGCCGGAGACCCTGCCTGGAGGTTCCGTGACGCGGACGGTGTCAGCCAGGAGAAGTACCGGACCTGGTCCGACTGGCGTGGCTACGGCCGGGTCCTGGTCACCGAAGGACTTCCCAACCAGACCCAATCCCAGACCGAACATCGTTTCTTCCGGGGAATGCACGGTGACAAGCTGCCCAGCGGTACTCGCAGTGTGAAGGTGAAGGACTCCGAGGGAGGTGAGCACACCGACCACAACCAGTACAACGGGTTCACCCTGGAGGAAACCACTCTCAACGGGCCCGGCGGGGACGTGGTGGAGAAGACCATCAACCTCCCTTGGAGCCAGGTCACCGGAGAGCGCACCTACTCCTGGGGCAAGCTCGAAGCTCGCATGACGGCCATGGCCGACAGCACCCAGTACACGGCGGTGGACAGTGGGTGGATGCGCAGCCGGGAAACCGCCGAGTACGACTCGCTGGGACGCATCACCCAGGTCCATGACCACGGTGACCCCGGCGACCCAGATGACGACCAGTGTGTGAGTCACACCTACGCGGACAATCTCGACCTGCACATCCTGGATGCGGTGTCGCGCAGCCGGAAGGTCTCGGTGGGCTGTGGTGTGGAGGCCACCATCGACGACGTGCTCAGCGATGAGCGCACGCTGTTCGACGGAGGGGCCTTCGGGGACGCACCCACCCGCGGGCTGACGACTGTCGAACAACGAGTCAAGGACCACGACGGGACGACCCCGGTCTACCAGGTGCTGTCGGAGAGCGAACACGACCAGTACGGGCGCACCGTCTCCGAGACGGACGCGCTCGGCAACACCAGCACGACGGTCTACGAGACGGACGTTCCCGGTGGGACCGCCACGTCCGTCGTCACCACCAACCCGCTCGGCCACACGGAGACCGTCAACCACGAACCCGCCCGCGGGCTTCCGACAACCGAGATCGACGCGAACGGCAATAGAACGGACCTCGCCTACGACCCGTTCGGTCGACTCACTGAGGTGTGGACCCCCGACAACCAGCGTTCCCACGGCGCCGACCCCGCCATGCGGTTCGAATACCACATCAGCAACGAGCAGCCCTCGGTCGTGATCACCCGAACCCGGCGTGACGACGGTACCTACGTATCCGGTTACCAGATCTACGACGGTCTGCTCCGTGAACGCCAGGTCCAGAACCCCGCCCCGGGAGGCGGACGCGTCATCTCTGAGGCCTTCTACGACAGTCGAGGCCTGGAATCCAAGGCACGTCACTCCTACTACAACGAGACCGACCCCGGACAGTCCCTGTTCGTGGCCAACAACGAGGACGAGATCCCTCGGTACACCGAAACGATCCGTGACGGAGCCGAACGTCCCACCCAGGTCATCACCTTCTCCAGGGGCAGGGAGCTGTGGCGGACCACGTCCGAGGACCGCGGGGACCGGCAGCTGGTCACCCCGGCGGAGGGCGCGATCCCCACGACCACCATCAAGAACGTGCGTGGTCAGACCGTGGAGCTTCGCCAACACGAGGGCGACACCCCGGAGGCCGACTACACCGCCCTCACTTACACGTACACGCCCAACGGCCAGCTGGACACCGTGACGGACCCCGACGGTAACGTCTGGCGTAACCACTACGACATGCGTGGTCGACGGATCAAGACGGAGGACCCGGACCGCGGGACGTCCACCTACGTCTACGACAACGCCGACCAGCTGGTGTCGACCACCGACGCCCGTGGGAAGACGGTCACGCAGGTCCACGACGCGCTGGGACGCAAGGTCGCACAGCACGAAGGCGACACGGACGGGCCGCTGCTGGCTTCCTGGGCCTTCGACAGTGTCTCCCTGGGCGAGCTGACCCGCGCCACACGCTACGTGGACGGGGCCGCCTACTCCACGTCGATCGGTTCCTACGACTCCCTGGGGCGTCCGACCTCGACCACCTACACCATCCCCTCCGACGAGGGGCTGGGCGCGCTGAGTGGTTCCTACCGCTTCCGCACCACCTACAACTCCGACGGCACCATCAGGACCAACACCTTCCCTGCCATCGGTGGGCTCCCGGAAGAAGTGGTGAGCTACACCTACAACGAGCTGGGCATGCCCACCCGGGTTCGCGGACTGTCCGAGATCGAGTCGCTGTACTACGTCAACGACACCGCCTACTCCAAACTGGGCCTGATCCTGCAGCGCGAGTTCCACCGCGCCGACGGCTCGGCCTCTCCCAAACGCACCTGGTCGACTCGCACCTACGAGCCCGCCACCAACCGGATCCTCAGCGCCCGAGTCCACCACGAGATCGGCCAGGGTTCACTGGTCGAACAGCACTACTCCTACGACGCAGCTGGCAACGTACTGAGCATCCGTGACGAGCCCACCGCAGTGGACCAGACGGACGTTCAGTGCTTCGCCTACGACGAGATGCGCCGACTGACCAGCGAGTGGACCTCCAGAAACAAGGGTGAGGACGCCTGCGCCTCCGGGCCTTCCACCGACAACGTAGGCGGTACCGCACCCTACTGGTACGACTACACCTACGACACGCTCGGCAACCGGACCGGTGAGACCCGGCACGGGATCATGAGCGACGACGTGGTGAGGACCTTCCAGCGCCCCGAGGGAGGCGAGGCTCGGCCGCACGCCGTCACCCAGGTCGACTCCAACGGGAGCAACGGGACCTCAACTTACGCCTACGACGAGGCCGGGAACATGGTCTCCCGAGAGAACGCCAACCGCTCGCAGAACCTCGAATGGGACGCCGAAGGACAGCTGGTCGAGGTCAGTCAGGAGGGACACACCTCGTCGTTCATCTATGACGCCGAGGGCGAGCGCCTGATCCGGAACGACGACAAAACCGTGACCCTCTTCCTGCCCGGTACGGAGATCAGCTACAGCAAGGACGAGCTGGTCTTCAACGGGACCCGGTTCTACGAGCACAACGACGAGGTCGTCGCGAGCCGGTCCTCCACGGGGGACGTGCACTGGACCTTCTCGGATCACCACAACACCGGCCAATTGGCCCTGGACTCGGTCACCGGCGAACCGATCCGCCGCCGGTTCACGGCGTTCGGTACGGACCGCGGTACCACTGGCGGTACCTGGCCCAACTCCCGCGGGTTCGTCGGCGGAGTGGTCGACGAAGGGACGGGACTGACCCGCCTGGGCGCACGCTCCTATGACGACGAGCTGGGTTCGTTCATCTCCCCCGACCCGGTGATCGACTACAGCGACTCACAGCAGATGCACGCGTTCTCCTACGCGAACAACAGCCCTGTGTCCTTCACCGACCCCGACGGCTTGTTCCTGCGCAGGACCTTCGCCCGTGCCAGGGCTTGGGCGGCGCAGCGCGCCCGCCAGGCCGCGATCCGTGCCTACCAGGTCCGTATGGCGGCGATCCGCGCCTGGCGCATCCGACAGGCCGCCATTCGCGCCGCACGAATCCGCGCAGCACAGATCCGCGCAGCTCGTATCCGTGCAGCCCAGATTCGCGCGGCACGCATCCGTGCGGCCCAGCGCAGGGCAGCGGCGATGAGGGCGGCTGCCATTCGTAGAGCAGCAGCGCAGAGAGCTGCGCGTGAACGTGCAGCTCGAGCTGCCGAAGTGCGAAGAAGGCTCGCTGCGCGTGTATTGCACGATGGTCCGCGAGCGACCCCCCGGCCCCTGGGTCCGTACACGGGAAACGATGAGCCCAGACACTTGGGTCCCTATGACGGTCCCGCTTGGCCTGACAGTCTTGGAGCGAGAAGGCCAGGGGGTGGTTTCATGAGTCGAGACGGTGGACCCAGAAGAGATCGCCCTGGAAGGCAAGCTATACCTTCAAGGCCGGAAGGCGACACCTTTGCAGATCGCTTTTCTAACAAGAACGGCCATTATCACTTTGACTGTGTAGCAAATGGCGCCATTGTTGGGGGAGCTACGGCTTTCGTGTTTACCATTTACGGGGGTGTTAGTGGTGCTCTCGGTGGTGGTGCAGCTGGAGCTGCGGGCGGCGGTCTAATCGCCGGGCCTCCGGGTGCTGCAGTGGGCGGTGCTGTCGGTGGAGTTGCCGGCGCCAAGGCTGGCGCTGCTGCTGGGGCAGGAATCGGTGCGGGCTTGGGAATCGGGGGAGGGATGGGGGCTTGTGCCTTGATTCGTGCTTTCTGATATATGCTTTCTGTGTTCACGGCTCCACTCGTTTTGTGAAGGAATAAATTGAGGCCGTTAAATTTGGCGACTGCGTCTCTGGTCCTCTTTCTCGCTTCGTCTAGTCTTGCTCAATATCAGTATCGAGGCGGGATTTCGGATGTGGTACTAGCTGCGGCTCTAGCTGTATTTGCCGTTGTGATGATCGCCACTGCTCTTGTGGTGATACCTTTCAGGGAAAAGGCTCTAGGGTGGCTTTGGTTGCTTTATGTATTCATCTATTTGATTGTCGTCTCTCTGCTTGCTGTAACACTGTGGTTGTTCTGGTACTTGGGCTCAAGTTGGATTGCTGTTGTGTTGTTTATTGTTGCAGTTCTCGTGCTTTTGTCCTCGGTCCTTCTTCTTGGTTTTGAAATCATGAGAAGGAAAAGGTCGCGCGAGACTCTTTGAAGAGTCTCGAGGCCCCCTTGGTCGCTTAGTTGATTAACCTCCGCGTGCTCCTTCATCGCTATTCGATGGAGAGGAAGGAGCACGGTGCTGGGGCAACCGAGGTGCGACCGTGAGGAGAGCCAAGGCGGGGCCGGAGTGGGTGGATTCCGAGTTGGTGTTCACCCGCCAGAACGGGTAAGGGTGGCACCCCTCGCACGTGAGCGACTGGTTCACCCGCATCGCCCGAGCAGCCGGACTCCCACAGATCACGTTGCACGGGCTGCGGCACGGGGCGGCTTCGATGGCGTTGGCGGCGGGAACGGACGTGAAGGTGGTCTTGGCCGAGCTGGGCCACTCCACCACGCACTTCACCCAGGACGCCTACCAAACGGTGTTCCCGGACGTGGCCAAAGCGGCAGCCGAGGCCACCGCCGCCCTGCTACGCGGTGATTCGGCCCCTGCTGAGGCGGGTGGGTTGGTGCCGGTGCAGTAGCCGGTTCAGGGGGGTACGCCAGGAGCACCCCGAGGCGCTTCGACCCCAGGTGAGGACACGGGTTCGCCCGTCCTGGCCTGGGGTTTCCTCGTGCCCAAGGCGTGTTGACCATCGGATCAAAGGTCCGCTGTGATCGAAGATTCCAGGCTTTTCGCACAGAGAGCTTCTGAACCTGGAACAATCTGATGGGGTCGGTGCGTAAAAACACCAACCCCACACCTTGTGGATCGCGCCTCGAATTAGCGCTTGCGCTTGCGCCTACGCTGGCGTCGTTTTTCCATGATCATGCGGAAGACGTCGACTCGATGAGCTGAGTCCGCTGGCATCACCTGAGCTGTCATCAGGACGGCCCATGCCAAGAGAATCGAGAGTAGGGTTCCCCCGACCAGACAGACGATGACGTAGTCCGCAGCATCGAAAGAGAAGGCGGCCATGAGGCCTGTTGAGCAGGGTTGCTGTGACCTGCGTCTTTTTTGTTGACTGAGTAGCCAGTTTTTGGTTATCGTTGTGTTCCGAGCCGCTCATGCGAGGGGCTGGGGCTTCACACAATATGTGACTCCTGATCACCTTGATAGAACCAATGCAGTGGTTCATCTGCTTGACCGTGTCCTGTTGGCGCAGGTGCACGGGCCGAAGGCGACGGCGCAGCCGTCGCCTTTCGTGTTTGCAGAGGTGCTACACAGAAAAACGCAGAGGCGTCTGCCTCTGCGTCGACGATACCAAAGATGTGGGTAGCGAGGTATCTCTCCTCAATTTTACCCTGCCATTTGACTGGGTCAAGCCTATTTGGATGTGTTTTTCCTCACACGCACCCGGATTGTCGAGTGTTTAAAGGTGCAGGTCGTGGGTTTCTTCATGTGCATCCTCCCCTTGGCATGAACGGGAAACTCGCCAAAAAGTGATCTCCGTCATGTCAGTCCTGTCTACCTCATGCTGTATGGGCGATGGAGGTCATCGCACCCGGGTGTCCCATGGCCTAGTCACGTGGCTAGAGCGGCACTCAGCGGTGGCGGTTAGCTGGTGGATTAGGGACGCCTCCCGGGGGTGTAGCGAGACGTTCAGGCACTATGGGCGTGGCAAAGCTCCTGCCTGGAGATCAAGCTCAAAGCGTGCAACAAGTGGACCTGCGAAACAGGCGTCTGATCTCCGCAGCGGTTCTGGGTGGCATTTCGTTCAGGTGAGGGGCTGACCCCCGCGCATCGCACAGGCGTTGGGCCTGACCCTTTGTACTGAGGAGCACACAAGCCCCGGAAACGCCGCGAGGACCTCCTCGGAGGTCCTCGTGTACCCCTTCTGACCTGGGGTTTTGTGGTGCACCCAGCAGGATTCGAACCTGCGACCGTCGGATTAGAAGTCCGATGCTTTCGTTCCCGCACGTGTCGCAGGGTGCCGTTTCGTCCCAATCCATCCGATCACTGCTGTCGTTTCGTGTCAAGGGGTGCCGCCCGACGACGCCCCGGTCCAAAACTGCGGAGCGCAAACGGAGCACACACTGGCCCCTGGCGGCGTCCGATGGTCGATGGCGAGATCTTTGGGCGATTGCTCTCTTGTTCTTTGTGAACGCCGCTACATCTTGGCCGGGGTCTACCCGTTCTTGCGCTCCAGTTCGCTGAGGAGTCCGCGTAGCTAGGAAGTGGCCTGTCTGCGGGACTCAACGCGGGAGAAGTGGTGGACGAAGGACGAGGTGAACTCGGAGAAGGACCGTGACCAGGTTCCGAGGTCAGTGATGGCCACACACGGTTATTTGCCCTCTGTGGCCATCTTTTTTGAAAGATGTCGTTGCAATACTAGACGGATCTTCAGATTGCTACATCAGCGACGGTGCGCTGATAAACGAGTTCACCTAGGCGAGGAAGCCAGGTGTCTTCATCCGTCAGCAGGTCTCGTGCGGTCACCCACGGGGTGGCGAAGATGTTTGTGGTTGACTCCATCGCCTGATCGGAGCCGAGCGCGATCGCTGCCAAGCGGTGCCGCACCCCGCGCGCCATCAGCTCCCGCGCGGCGGGCGTGGGGACCCCGAAGCGAAGAAAATCCGGGAATGCTGCGATCGCTGGGGGAAGCTCGTTGCCCGCTTCGGTGGTGTGCTCCTGTATTAGCGCGACTGCTTGCTCGATAAGTGTCACGAGGTCGAACAGGACAATCTTCGCGTGGATGCGAAGTAGGGCGTCGATGTCGATACCGACGCGCTGCGCGATGTCTCTGAAGGTGCGACCCTCAAGCCACGCCAGCACGAGCTGCGACAGGGAGGTTCCGATGTCGGTCACCTGGGTGCGGCGGTAAGCGGCCTGGGCCTCCTCTGTAAACCCCGGCTGCTCGAGGGCCCAATCCACGAGGACGCGGACAAGATCCGGATCTAGGGGCGAGTCTGCCGTGTTCCAGGCCGTGTAGCGCGGGAGAAGATTGTCGATCACCTGGTCCACGAGTCGAGGTCGAGCGGAGGTCGTCCGCGCCAGCGCAAGGCGTCCTGACGACCGCATATCAACGATCCGACGCGCCCGGAGCTCGAAGACATGTTGGAGCAGCTCCTGCTCGCCAGTGTTCGCCTTTGTCGCGGCGAACGTCTCGGCGGCCAGTTGTTGTGCGATCTGCGCGAACTCGTTGGCCCCAAGTTCGTCGCGGATGAGCTCGATCAGCGCGGAGTCAACGCCGTCAACCAGCGGGAAGAGCGGCGCGTTCTGTTCGATCACCTCGTTGGTGAGCTGCAACCGGTTGCTGACCAATGCTCGTTCGAGTCGGCGGATCAGCTCGATGACTGCGCCTTCGACTGGCTCGCCGGGTTGGCCTGCGGCAACCGGGCTGACCGCCGCCCAGTCGTCGGGGTTGGCGCAGATCACCAGGCCTCTGGTAGAGCTGCCAGCCCGGCCGGCCCGACCGACGAGGTTCTTGATGTCGCGGGCCAGCATTGCCCGCGGAGCGCTCCCGTCCGAGCTTCGCTTCACGGAGTACAGCACCATCGTTCGAAGCGGGAGGTTGACACCCTCAGCCAGCGTGTTGGTGCACATGACCATCGGGACGTTCCGATCCGAAACGAGCTCCTCGAGAACTTCGCGGGTCTCCTGCGGCACATCGCCATGGTGAACGATCGCCCCCGCTTGAAGCAATCTCGTGCCCACCCAATCGTCTCCGAACTCACCGGCGAGATAAGCCACTGCGGAGTCGACGAGAGCAGTGTCCTTAACGTAGTTCTGAGGCAGGGGAAGGCTAAGTCCCGAGTCAATCTGCCTGAGGAGTTCGCTCGCTAACCCAACGACCCCACGGTCACCCCCTTTTTCGGTGGCAAAGATCGCGACCGGACCGAGGGTGAGCGCCTTACGCGCGGCCGCTACAGCTCGCGTCTTCGTCGAGGAGTAGGCGTAGGTGTTGCGTCGACCGGTGGACGGGTTCGTGAACTGGAAATCCGCAGGGCGTAGGAACTCTGGAAGCGTGTGGGCCGGTACCGAGGTGGATGGTTCGTGCAGCTCTAGCCCGATCGTGGCCCGGCTCCCGGAGCCGTTAGATCGTAGCACCGCGAACTCAGCGATCGACGGTCGGTAGTCGCTGCGAACGACGGTTGTGTCGGATCCACCGAGCCATGTGTTGATCTCCTCGACGTTCGGCACGATCGCGGAGACGAACACGATCCGCGGGCTTGGGTTCCGTGCTTTCAGTCGGGCCAGCAGAAGCTCAAGACCTACACCTCGAGCCCCGCTGTCGAGGAGATGTCCTTCGTCGCAGACGACGAGGGAAATCGCTGTCAGGAGTTCGGGGTGGGAGCCGATCAAGCCGGTCAGTGCTTCGGGTGTCGCAATGATGACGCGGACGTCCTCGAGGTCCTCGCTCTCTTCGATGCCCGGCACTGTGCCCCCGTAGACAGTCCGTGAGCGCAGGCCCATCTTGGTGAGGTGTCGGCCGACGCTTCCTCGCAGCTCACGGGCCAGCGCGCGGTACGGGACCAGGAGTACAGCCTTGCGCTCAGCTGAGTGTGTCAGGTGGTCAAAGATGAGCGTCTCAGTCAGCGCGGTCTTGCCTGCACCTGTGGGCATCTGCAGCGAGTACGAGTGGGCGCTGGTGAGCAGCCCAGCATTGATGGCCTCGATCTGGGAGGGGAAGAAGTCCCAGACGGGTTGCCATCGATCGAGGAATGACTCGACAAGCGGATCCCATCTGCGGGTCGCGCCGTCTGGCAGAATCGCTCGCAGGTGGGTTTGCCGGAATCGCTGGAGCAACGCCAGGTAGAGGCGGTGCGACACCCACTCCTCCGGTCCGACTTCAAGCGCTCGCGCCGCGCCGAGTTCGGCTGTGGCGACTGCCGTATCGATGACCTGAGCGTTCCCACTCCGAAGCGAGGCGACCAGCGTGCGGGTGAGAGCCGAAGCCGGGCTCGCAGAGCGGGTTAGCAACTCGTGTGCTGCCCTCTGCTCGTCCGTCTCCCAATATTGAGGGCCAGTGCGACGCATCGTCATCACCGCCGACGCGGGGTACCCACCCAAATAGAACGCGACCGAGGCGAAGAACAAGGCATCGGCTCGAGCACCGGCTTGTAGTTCCCGGCTAACTGAGTCCAGTGCGCGGCCGAGGGAAGCCCAGTCCGCCGGATCGGCGTCCCCACTCCGCACCATGTCGAACAACTCCCCGACAAGGGAGTAGTACAGGTCCATGGTGCGGCCGTCGAGGTAGTCGAGCTGGCTTAGATGCGCTGCAAGCTTGAAGTCCTCGATGGCGTAGTGGGTCTCCGCGTCCGCGATCCATCGCCCCAGCGTCTCCCTCATGCCACAGCCTCGGACTCGTCAGCGCTCAGCAGTGCCGCGTTATAGACCGACTCGTAGTTCGATTTCAAGTCGGGGACCGAGATCACGATCAGCGCCCTCTCATCCGGTGGAGGGGCCACCACATCCTGGATCTCGGCTGCCACCAGGCTGGTCGAGATGACCGCCACCGCCCGGAACTCGCGGTGCGCCGTCGGGTGGTCGATCGCGCGGATGAAGCGGTCCAGCTGGTCGACTGACACAGTTGAGAGGCCCGTATCCAGGGCCCGTTCCTTCAGCCAGTTGAGCGTCTTGATGAAACGCTGAGAACTATCCTTCTTTGAGTCCTCGATCGCGCTCGTGATCGGCTCCGAGTGGCCACTTGTCGACTTGGTCTTGACCTCGGAACAGATGATGCGATCTTCATCCGATGCCACCGGCCAGTGCGGCAAGATCATCTGCACAACGTCGGAGTACGGCGCAGCCTTGGTGCGGTCCTGCTTGAGCCGCCACTTCTTAGGGTCGAGGACTTCGTTCGGGTGTTCGCGAGCGGCCTGAAACAGCGCGGTGAGTATCTCACCGAAGTCGCCAGCCATCGTGGAGCCCCGATCCGGCAGCTTCGCGGCGATGATCTCCTGGGCAGAGGCCGACGTCCGCGTTATCCGATCTTGGAGCCTCTCATCTGAGATGTAGCAACGGCGGACCGGTACACCGAGTTGCTTCGCAAGAAGCGAAACCTGACCGGCTTCGACCTCAACGAGAATGAACGGAGAACTCTGGATTGTGGCGAAGATATCCCCGAACGACTCGAGGTCAACATCCAGTTCCTGCACCGTGACTCACCTATTCCCAAACCAGGACCGGCTTCGCTATCTGCCAGCCGCCGTCACCACGATAGTGTCTCGTATCGAGGTTGGTGGAGGCTGCGGCGTATGCCGGGCCCACCTCCCGTCATCCGCCTGGCGAGTGCGACCGCTGCGGGGCTGTGACCAGTGTCGATATCTTCGCGCCGTACTGGGACAACCCTGCCCCTCGCTGACGAATCGGCGGGACCGGGTCCGTCGGATCCGGACTTCGAACCGGGACTAGCAAGGTCGAAACGGACTGCTGTAAGAGCCCCACAGTTGCGCGGTGCGAAGGAGAGCTGATGGGACCAGTGGGACGGCCGAGCTGTCGGCTTTCCTGCGCGGACTTCCCTGCACACGCGGAATGTGAGATCTGAAGCGTTCCGGGGGCCACCAGCGTTTTCGGCAAGACCACCGATCTGGCCACCGCTGGCCTGGATACTCCGGGGCCAAGACCAGGGGGCGGCAAGTTGGACACAGGGGCCGTGTTCGCTTTCTGGAGGGAACCGGAGAGGATGTTGGCTATACGCGCGCGGGTAGACGAGTTCAGGGAGAAGCAACTGGTCAGCCGCCCAGAGTAGTCCGAGGAGGGTAATGCGATGGAAGGGCGCCCCCTCCTTCGAGCGCACAGGTTCGTCAGCGTGATCCGAGGCCCAAGAAGGCGACAAAGGGTTGCGATCGCCTGCGAGGTCTGTAAGTTCGACTCCGAGCGCTTATACGGTCCGCACGGTGCGGGGTACATCGAGTGCCACCACGTCGTTCCCCTGCACCACATCGGTGAGAGCGAGACCCGCTTAGCCGACCGGGCCCTGCTGTGCTCGGACTGCCGCAGGACGATCCATCCACAGCAGTCAGTGGCTCGCCCCGGAGCCCGCGAAAGCTGGTGGAGGGGAGAGCAGGAGGGACAGCGAACTCATCGCAGTCTGACAGTCAAGAGCCCTGGAGCACACGGGGAACAGGGCGCACCGGGCAGAGTCCGTTGCAGATACAGCCAGCCCTCCTCTGTCGGCGCCTGCACTGGAACGGTGTCCTTCCGGTGCATGCCGGGCGGAAGGAAGGGCAGGCCGCTGTTCTTCTGCAGGCCCGTCCCTGTCGTCCCCCGGCGTTCGCCTCGGAAAGTCCTCCGGCGCGGCTAGTCTGCGACTCCGCTTCTGGAACACACCTCGCACACGGAGTAGAGCCCATGACCCCACCTTCCGGGGAAGACCTCCCGCTGCCGGACAGTGACGAGCTCGCCAGCTTGTTGACCCGCAATGGTCTGCGGGCCGTATACCGGGTCCTGTTCGAGAGCCGTGGCGAGCCCCTGACGATGAACCAGATCCGTGAGCGCGTCACCGCGTTGGACGGCACGAGCCACTCCCAGACCGACCGGCGTGTGCGCGACTTGCGGGACGTATTCGATGTTGAGTCCTGGCAGGAGGGCAGGACGCACTTCTACCTCCTCAAGGGGCGCCGATCGGAGCCCCGGGACAGGAGGGGCGGCCTGTCGGCCGCCGCCCGGGCGAGGGTCTTCCAGGCATACGGGGCCAGGTGCGCTTGGTGCGGGCGCACGCCGAAGGAGGATGAGGTCAAGATCGTCGTCGACCACATCGTGCCCCTGGACCTGGGCGGGCCCGACAGGGAGGAGAACTGCCAGCTGCTGTGCGAGGAGGACAACCACGCCAAACAGGCGCGCTTCGCCGAGCACAAGGACCGCGCCGAAGCTATAAGCAAGGCGATCAATCACGATGACGTCCACCTTCGCATCGGCGAACTCCTCAAAGCCCTGAAGGGAACCGAGGTTCCGATCGACCTGATCAACCTCGTGGCCCGGGAGGAGAACCGCGGGGACCCCACCCGGCGGCTGCGCGAGCTCCGCATCCTCGGATGGACCGTCACGGTCCGCAAGGAGAGGGAGGGGAAGCGCACACTCTCCTACTACACCCTCGAACACGCCGAGCTCTGGCCGGACGAAGGTCCCGGGCCGGTGGTCCGCAGAGCGGAGAACGAGCGCAGGCGCAGCAAGAAGCAGAGGTCGGGCTAAGCACCTGTACGGACAGCAAGCCCGGAAACGGGCCTGTGGACAAGCGGATATCCGCCCGTTTCCGCACATAGAATCGCCCCTGGTGGGCCACCCCTGGATCTGTGGCGCGAACCTTCCCCGAAGCGCTGGATGGTCGGCACGGACCCATGGCACGATCGTCGTCGGACACCGCCCTTCGGTCAGGTGTTCGATCATTGCCGGATCGTCGGCCGCGTGCGCGGCCGGTGGGGCGACCAGGACAGGAAGAGGAACAAGGATGCCGGACCAGCAGGGCGAGTACACGTCCCTGGAGATCTGCGCGGGAGCGGGCGGGCAGGCCGTAGGCCTGCACGAGGCCGGGTTCCGCCACCGCGCGCTGATCGAGGTCGACCCGCACGCCGTCCGCACCCTGGAGCACAACACCCGCAGAGCCGACTGGAAGAACAGCAAAGACGAGTACTGTGCCATCCTCTCCTGGGACCTGACCGACTTCGACATGGGCGACCTCAAGCAGGTCTTGCGGGAGGAAACCCCGGCCCTCCTGGCTGGAGGGGTTCCCTGCCCGCCCTTCTCCCTGGCCGGCAAGCAGCTCGGAGAGGACGACGAGCGCGACCTGTTCCCCGTCATGCTCGACATGGCCGAGGAGCTGAAACCGCGTGCGGTGATGATCGAGAACGTGCGCGGACTGCTCGAGCCCGCGCACAAATTCGCCCCCTACCGGGACAGGATCAAGGCCCGCCTGGAGGCGATGGGGTACCGGATCCTGGGCTGGGACGTGCTGGAGGCCCGCGACTACGGGGTGCCGCAGCTGCGCCCCCGCTCGATCCTGGTCGCCATGCGCGATCCCGAGGCCCTGTACTTCCAGGCGCCCCGCGGGGTCAAGCACGAGGTCACCGTCGCCGAGGCCCTGGACGCCTCCATGCAGGAGCGCTACCTGGCCTCGAACAGGCCCGACGCCATGGACTACTACCTGAGGTGGAAGAAGAAGGCCGAGGAACGGGGCACGGTCGCACCGACCCTGGTCGGCGGGTCCAAGAAGCACGGCGGCGCCGACTTGGGGCCCACCCGCGCCAAGCGCGCTTGGGCCGCACTGGGGGTAGACGGCATGGGCGTGGCCAACGCGCTGGGCGAGACCGTGGACGAGGACCGGGACCTGTTCGGCGACCTCGGGCCGAAGCTGACCGTGGCCCAAGCCGCCCTCATCCAGGGGTTCCCCGCCGACTGGGAGTTCCAGGGCCGCAAGACGGCTGCCTACCGGCAGGTCGGCAACGCCTTCCCGCCGCCGGTGGCCCGGGCGGTGGGGGAGGCGATCATCAGCGCGCTGCGTGCAGCCGATGCCGGGCAGGAGCCGCCGGAGAGCGTTGCGAAGGGGCTACTGGTCGAGGCGGGGCCGCGCCAGCTCAGCCTTACGGGCTGAAACGCCCTTGACCACGGCTGCGGCGCAGGAGGCCGGGTCCTGGTGCTCCCAGAAGCGCAGCACCAGCCACCCGGCCTCCTGCAGGCGTGTATCGGTGTCGCGGTCGCGGCGGGTATTCCCCGCGATCTTCTCCTCCCAATACGCCGGGTTGGTCTTGGGCAGCACGAAGTGGTCGGGGCAGCCGTGCCAGAAGCACCCGTCCACGAACACCGCCACCCGGACCGGGCGGAAGAGCAGGTCGGCGGTGCGCCGCATCTTCGGCAGGGGTTTGGCCGCGACCCGGTAACGCAGCCCGGCTGCGTGCACCAGACGGCGTAGGGCGACCTCCGGCTTGGTGTCACGGCTGCGGTTGCCGCGCATGCTGCGCCTGTTCGCAGCCGAGGAGGCCCACGACCCCTCCGGAGCCGCCCACCCTCCGGCCCCTGCGGTTTCGTCCGGTCGGCTCATACCTTGGGCAGCAGCGGGGCGCGGGTGACGGGGTCCTCGGCTCGGGCCAGGCGCCACCAGGCCCCGTCGATGAAAGCCCGGCGGACCTCTGCTGTGTCGCTGTCTGCGGGGGCGAGGCGGACGGAGACGAACTCGCCGGGTCCGGGTTCGACCAGCCCGAGGGCCTGGGCGATCGCGCAGTGGGTGTTGTACTGGCCCAGGATGACGATGCCCTCGGCGCGCAGGGTGCTGCGGGCGCCGCCGTTGCCGCGCACGCGCTTCATGTAGTCCTCCTGCTGGGCCACGGTGGCCACCACGGCCCTGCGTACGGGCAGGCCCTGGGCGCGTCGGAACAGTTCGCGCACGCGTGCGGATCCCGAGTCCGGGGCGAAGACCGCTTCCACGTCCCCCGGGGGCAGGTGCAGCAGCACGTTGACCGGCAGGGGCTTGTCGTAGAAGAGCCACCGCACGGTCTCTCGGCCCTCTTTGGACAGGGTGCGCTTGGCGTCGCGGTTTCCGCCCCTGCCGAGCAGGTGCTCCTCAGCGCGGAACAGCCCCGCGGACCAGAGGGACTTGCTGTCGCTGGCCCACAGCCCCAGGCAGAGCCTGTTGACCGCTTCCGGGGGTACCATCCAGCGGGCGAGGTCCTGGGAGTACTTGCAGTCGACCTCGGTGCCGCTGATGCGGTAGTCGAGCACGTCGCCGCCGGGGAAGTCGAACTCTCGCTGGAGGTTGATCTCCACCAGGGTCCCGAAGTGGGTCTTCTCGGTCTTGTAGAGCTGCTCCCACCGGTAGCGGCCGGTGTGCTGTCCGTCCAGGAGCATGTCGAAGGTCCGTCGCAGCGCTGCAGCGATCCGGCTGCCGTCGGGGTCCAGCGAGGTCAGGTGGCCGACGACTTTCTCCAGCTCGTGGTCGCCGTCCAGGCCGGGGGAGTGGGCGGTCGGCGGTGGGGGTTCTTGGAAGGGGAGTTCGGAGTCGTGCACGCCTCGAAGGCTAGCCGCTCCCCGGGGGCAAAGGGGGAGGGGCGAAAGTCAGGATGCCGTGAACGCCCGGATCTGCTCAGCGCACTCCTGCAGCTGTGCCTCTTCCGGTAGGTGAACACGCCCGTAGGTGCGCTGCTTCTCCATCTCCAAGGGGACGAACCTCAGGTCCGGGCGCCCGGGGGCCAGGATGTCCTGAGCGCTCTTCTTGCGTCCTGCGCCTCTGGAGCGGTACCTCTTGTTGGCTACGTACATCTCGAACACCACGCGGCCGTGCCAGGCGTCGACTCGGAAGAGTGCGTCGGCCAAGGGGTGCACGCGCATGTCCAGCCCGGCTTCGCGCAGGCGCGCCACCGTGTAGAGCTCGCGCAGGAACGAGTAGTAGAAAAGGCCCACCCGCCAGCTCATGGCGTCGCGGACCTCATACCAGTCGGCGCCGGTCCTTTGCTGCTCCTCGCTGACTACTCGGTGTGCGGGGTCCCAGATCATCCACCTCTTGTCCGGATCACCTGCCCAGGTGCGGAAGTCCTGGAAGGAGAAGACCCCGCCGATCTGCTCCAGGGCGAAGTGGAAGAGGTGGGCGAACGCGAAGTCGGGCCGCCAGTCGGCGACGCCTTCGAACTTGTAGGCGTTCCGGGATTTGATGTCACCGAGCGGATGGTCGGAGGTCAGTTTCTCCACGTCGGAGGACGAGACGCCGTAGACGGCGCGGGTGCTGTGGGCCATGACGCGCTCGGTGACACGTGGTTTGAATCCGGCCCAGGCTCTGTACTTGCGTTCGGTTCCTGGGGTACGGGCGAAGTGGTCGAGGACATCCTGGGCTGTGGTGGTCGGTCTCGGATCCGGCACGATGAGGGCTCCCGGGAGATAGGGGTTCGCCTGCCGAGCGGGACTCTAGAGCATTCCGCGGACAACACCGGCCTCTTACATCCAAGCGCGCTGGATTGTCCCTGTTGCGATGGGATCGCTACCCCTCCCTGATGTACACCGATTCTTCGGGGTGAGACCGAGGTTGAAGGTGGCGGAGATGTTCGGGTCGGGTTCGGTTTTCAAGCGGTGCGGGTGCTGGGCGGCCGGGTCATCGAGCAGGTGGGGGAGTGGTTGTCCGCGGTTGCGCTCCCGTGGGCATGGGAGTTGGTACTTCTTGCTGGAGTCGGAGCGGGCCGTGAGTGGTCGGTGTCGGGTGCGGCGGGGCGGGTTCGCTTCCCGTGAAGTCTCGCGTGCGGCCTTGCACAGGGCCCGAGGCGACGAGGCTGGGTCTGGGGAGCCGGTGGTGTGGACGGTGGCCACCTGGTTGCAGCACTGGCTGGCTGGACGGGCGGAGCCGGTTGCGGGCGCATACCAGGGTGAGCTATTAGGAGCACATCGCCCGCTTCCTGGTCCCGCATCTGGGTGAGGCGGTGTTGGAGAAATTGACGCCCGTCCGGGTGCAGCCGACTTTCGAAGGGATCGCCGGGCGCGTCACGCCCAGGGGTCAGCGGGTGGCTGCGGCGACGGTGCAGCGGGTGCGGGCCACGTTGCGGACGGCGTTGAACACCGCCGTGCGCGAGCGGTTGCTGCCTTCTAATCCGGCGAACGGGTTGCGGCTGGAGGGCGGGCAGAATGCGCGGCCGGTGGTGTGGACCGAGCAGGCCGTCGCGGATTGGCGCAGTAGCGGTGTGCGGCCGGCGGTGGCGGTGTGGACGGTTGAGCAGACCCGCGCTTTTCTGGATCAGGTGTCCCAGGACCGGTTGTACGACTGTTTCACCTGGCGTTGATGACAGGGCTGCGCCGGGGGCGAGATCGTGGGGCTTCGGTGGGAGGACGTCGACCTGGAGCGGGGAATGGTGCGGGTCGTGCGTCAGCTCTAGGCCCACTGCGGTGCGGGGTTGGTGGAGATGGCGCCCAAGAGTATGGCGAGCCGTCGCACATTTATGGTGGACCACACCACGGTGGGTGTGTCACGCCGCCACCGGTGGCGTCAACAGAAGGAAGCTGGGGATCACGGCCAGGTGTGGGACCGGGGCGGGTACGTGTTCACGGCGGTGGGTGGCGGGGTGTTGGCCCCGGAGCGGCTCTCGCGCTAGTTTCGGAAGCTGAACACCTCCAGCGGCCTGCCGCCGGTCCGGTTGCACGATCTACGCCGTGGTGCGGCCATCGTTGGCGTTAGCGGCCGGGGTGGAGCTGAAGGTGGTCCAGGCGATGCTGGGGCACGCGAGCATCGTGCTGACCGCGGACACCTACACCAGCGTGCTGCCGCAGGTGGCGCGCGAGGCAGCGGAATGCACGGCCTCGCTGGTGTTGCGGGACGCGGGCCGGATTCGTCGGCAGGGCGGGGTAGGGCCGGTCGGCGGGGCTTGACGCTGGTCCGACCACAGGAGTGCCGAGGCTAGGACACCTTCAGATAAGGCTCTGACCTGGGGGTTTATGGTGCACCCAGCAGGATTCGAACCTGCGACCGTCGGATTAGAAGTCCGATGCTCTATCCACTGAGCTATGGGTGCTCGCTTAAGTTGTAGCGCCTGGTCGCGCTGTGTGCCCGGATCGTGACCCGGGGGTGGCGACCTGCGTGGCTGCTGCCCTCGGGGAGACATCCTAGGGCATTCGGAGGATGTCACCCAAGAGAGGGCAAAGTCTGACCAACTACGGTGATTCGTAGTTGCGTCTCGTTACCACGTGTGTTCCACCAAACCGGGCGCTATGGGCTTCGCGCACCACGTTACCGGTGATTAACCCCTGGTGTGCTGCTGTGTGGCGGGCGTTTCGTGAACTCCAGGGTTCTTGGCCCCGTCGGGGTGCCCCGGTTCAGAAGATCCACCACTGGCCGAGCAGGATCGCGAGCGACGCCACCGTGAACAGCATGCGCTCCCCTTCAGGAAAGACTCTAGGCTGCTCTACGTGTATGAGCGAATACAATGCGTGGCAAACATGGGTTTGCCGGGGTTTGGTGACGTGTTGGCCGGCGGAGGGTGCTCGAACGCCGGTGGGGTTGGAATCCAGGATCGGCCGCCGTGGTGGCCGATCCTGGCGGGTCAGGCCGCGAGACCGCGCGCGTAGTTGACCTGTTGGTTGACGTGCTGCACGTAGGACCGGTTGCTCACCATGATCTGCGTGGAGTGGTAGTGGCCCGCGCCCTGCACGGTGACCTGGACGTGCCCGGTGGTCCGGTCCTCCTTGACGAGGAGGATCAGCAGGCCGAGGAGGCAGGTCCACCAGAAGATGAGGATGGCGACGATGATCGCCCACACGGGGGTGCTGCGCTCGGTGCGGCTCATGTCGCTGACGGTCCACACCGTCCCCTGGATGGGGAAACGGCCGGACGGGGTGATCACCGTGTTCTGCGTGATCGCGATGTCCCCGATGGTGTCGAGGGTGGGTTCGTGCGGCGTGCCGCCGCCGAAGGGCTGGTATCCGCCCGTCGGTGTGCCGTAGGGCTCCAGTTGGCCGCCGGTGTGCGGATCGGGGGGCGGGCCCCACCCGGGGGTGCCGCCACTGGGCTGCTGCCAGGGCTCACCCTGATGGGGGTCGGGGTACTGGTTCATGGGCCGATTGTGTCAAAGGACGTGGCCGTGTCCGGTGTCCGCCCGGGCGGGCGACGGGTTGTGGCCGGATGTGGCCAGTGTCCACGGTGTGTGTCAGTGGCGGTGCAGGGTGCTCCTACGGGTTTCCGCAGGTGTGGCCTGGGTCACCGCAAACCCGACTCCTCGGGTACCGGGGTCCAGTTTCTGTGGAAAAACGTGAAAGTCTTTCGCACTTTGCGTCCCTCTACGTACCATGCGGCTGATCCATCGCCCGCACCCCCAGGTGGTGACCCCACATGCCCCCGTACCTCCGACCCGCACCGCCCCGACGGCTCCGCATGGGAGCCGCGGGAGCGGCCCTCGCGATCTCCGCCTCGTTGGTCGCCGCGCTTCCCGCCACCCCCGCCCTGGCCGCACCGGAGGACTACTGCGCCCCCGGGGCCTGCCTCGACATCCTGCCGCCGGGCCAGAACGGCAGCGCCACCCTGGTGGAGATCCTCGGCCACCAGGTCTTCGGCACCCGGCCCAAGCACTCGTCGAGCCAGCTCGACATGTACGACAACCTCGTCCACCACTACGACGGGCTCACGGACGAGAGCCTCGACGACTTCTTCATCGACGCCACCTTCGGTGTCGACGAGGGCGACGTCGACCGCCGTTACCAGCCGCGCGACGACGTCACCATCACCCGGGACCGACAGCACGGCATCCCGCACGTCCAGGGCACCACCCGCGAGGGCACCATGTTCGGTGCCGGGTACGCGGCCGGTGAGGACCGTCTCTTCCTCATGGACGTCCTGCGCCGGGTCGGCCGGGGCGAGCTCACCTCCTTCGCCGGCGGTGCCGAGGGCAACCGCGGGCTCGAACAGGACCTGTGGGGCACCGCGCCCTACACCGAGGAGGACAAGCAGGCCCAGATCGACCGGGTCGCGGACAGCGGTGAACGCGGCGCCCAGGCACTGGCCGACGTCGACGCCTATCTCGCGGGCGTCAACGCCTACATCGACGAGGCCGACAGCGGCCGGTACTTCCCCGGCGAGTACGTCCTCACCGGTCACAAGGACGCCATAACCAACGGCGGGGAGATCGAGCCCTTCACCCCCACGGACGTCGTCGGCATCGCCGCGATGGTCGGCGGGATCTTCGGCGGGGGCGGGGGAGGGGAGGTCCAGGCCGCGGTCGTCCTGGCCAACTTCCAGGACCGCTACGGCGCCGAGGAGGGCCTGGAGCTCTGGCACGCCTGGCGCATGGAGAACGACCCCGAGGCCGTGGTCAGCGTCGACGGCGAGTTCCCCTACGCCCAGACCCCGGACGACCCGGTGGGCGAGGTCGTCCCGGACGACGGCTCCGTCGAGCCCTACAGCATCGTCCACGACGAGTACGGGTCCGCCGCCGCCACGGCGCAGAGGGCCGAGGCCGAGCAGAGCGAGGCGCCCGGCGCGGACGCCCCGACCGTGGAGGAGCTCTCCGACGAGCAGCGGGCCGAGCTGGAGCAGATGGTCGAGGACGGCGACCTGTCCGCCGCCGAGGGCATCTTCGAGGACGGCGTCCTGCCGGAGGGCTTCCTCGACCCGCGCGGGATGTCCAACGCCCTGCTGGTCTCCGGACAGCACACCGAGAGCGGCAACCCCGTCGCGGTGATGGGCCCGCAGACCGGCTACTTCTCGCCGCAGCTGCTGATGCTCCAGGAACTCCAGGGGCCCGGTATCAGCGCCCGGGGCGCCTCCTTCGCGGGCGTGAGCTTCTACGTGCAGATGGGCCGCGGCGCCGACTACGCCTGGAGCGCCACCTCGGCGGGCCAGGACATCACCGACACCTTCGCGGTGGAGCTGTGTGAGACGGACGGCTCCGCCCCGTCGACCTCGTCGCGTGCCTACGTGGACTCCTCGGGAGGGTGCTCGGAGTTCGAGGAGCTGAGCGTCAGCAACGACTGGACGCCCACCATCGCGGACGGGACTCCGGCCGGGGGCTACACCCTGACCTCCCTGCGGTCCGAGTTCGGGCTGGTGCGGTCGTTCGCCACGGTCGACGGCGCGCCGGTGGCCTTCACCGAGCTGCGGTCCACCTACATGCGCGAGGTGGACTCCATCCTCGGGTTCCAGCGGTTCAACGACCCCGAGCAGGTCACGTCCGCCGCGACCTTCACCGAGGCGGCGGAGGACATCGGGTACGCGTTCAACTGGCACTACGTGGACGACACGGACATCGCCTTCATCAACTCCGGTGCCAACCCGGTCCGGCTGGCGGGCACCAACCCGACCCTGCCGATCGACGCCTACTCCGGCTCAGGCTGGTCCGGCTGGGACCCGGCCACGAACGAGGCCGAGTACCACCCGCAGTCCGACCACCCGCAGGAGATCAATCCGGACTACATCGTCAACTGGAACAACAAGCCCGCGCAGGGGTACACGTCGGGCTGGTCCACGGGGTCGGTGCACCGCAACGACCTGCTGGACGGCCGGGTGGCCGGGCTGATCGGGGACGGGCACCAGTTCACGCCCGCCTCGCTCACCGCCACGATGATGGAGGCCGGGGTCGCCGACCTGCGCGCCGAACAGGTCCTCCCCCTGCTCCTGGAGGTCATCGACACCGAGGCCGTGGACGATCCGGAACTGGCCGGGACGGTCGAGTCGCTGCGGGCCTGGACCGAGTCCGGCTCCCTGCGGCGCGAACCCCGGCGCGACGCCGGGTACTACGACCACGCGGACGCCATCCGCGTGCTGGACGCCTGGTGGCCGCTGCTGGTCCGGGCGCAGTTCGAGCCCGGTCTGGGCGAGGACCTGTACACGCAGCTGACCCGCGCCGCCCAAACCGACGAGTCACCCTCCGGGGCGATCGGCGGCGGGGAACCCGGCAGCGTCAACCAGAGCCAGGCGCACCGGGGTTCGGCGTTCCAGTACGGCTGGTGGTCCTACGTGCACAAGGACCTGCGCTCGGTCCTGGGCCAGGAGGTGGACGGCACGCTCGGAGACCAGGTCTACTGCGGCGAGGGTGACGTCGACTCCTGCCGCACGGTGCTCCTGGACAGCCTCGCGGCGGCCGCCGCCACCCCGGCGGGCGACGTCTACCCCGGTGACGGCCACTGCTCGGCCGGTGACCAGCTCTGCGCGGACACCGTGATCCACCAGTCGGTGGGCGGCATCGACATGTGGCCGATCGCCTGGCAGAACAGGCCCACCTACCAGCTCGTCTACCAGTTCTCCGGCGGCAGGTGACCGGGGACCGGTCCCGGCGGTGACGGACGCGGCCCGCGACCCCTCGACGACGGGGGAGTCGCGGGCCGCGATCGTGCATCCGTTGGGGGGATCTTGTGGTGTGACGGGTTTGTGTGGGTAGCTTAAGGACTACCCGAAACCACAGCGGGAGGGCCACGGGAACATGCCTGTCTGGCTGATCTGGATCATCCTCGCGGCCGGTCTCGGCGTCGCGGAGTTCCTCACCCTGACCTTCGTGCTGGGACTCCTGGCGGCCGCAGCCCTGGTCGCCGGAGTCCTCGGCGCCATCGGCCTCCCGGTGGTCGTGCAGATCATCGGTTTCGCCGCCGCGTCCGCCGCCGGACTGATCCTGGTCAAACCGATCATGGACCGCCAGCTCAAGCGCGGTCCGGACGTCCGTTCCGGCACGGCCGCGCTGGTGGGCCGCTCCGGCGTCGTCCTCCAGAAGGTGGACGCCGACAGCGGCAGGGTCAAGCTCCAAGGAGAGGAGTGGTCGGCACGCAGCCTGGACGAGGACCTGGTGATCCCGGTGGGGGCGCACGTCGACGTCATGGAGATCGACGGCGCGACCGCCGTCGTCTACCCGCGCGAGGCCCTGCCGGACCCACCCGAACTGCCCGAACGGAACCGTCCCGACCAGGACTGACCGGGACGGGCGCGGCGCACCCGCCGCCGAGCCGCGAGCTCCCCAACCGAACACGGAACCACGACCACAGCCACATCCCCGGACGAGGTGCGGAACATGGAATCTGCGATACCGCTCATCATCCTCGCCGTCCTGCTGGTAGCCGTCGCCTTGTCGGCGATCCGGATCGTCCCGCAGGCGCGCGCCTACAACATCGAGCGCTTCGGGCGCTTCATCCGCACCCTCGACCCGGGACTGAACTTCATCATCCCGGGGGTGGACCGGGTGAACACCAAGTTCGACCTGCGTGAACAGGTCTTCACCTCGCGCCCCCAGCCGGTCATCACCGAGGACAACCTCGTCGTCAACATCGACACCGTCCTCTACTACCAGGTGACCCAGCCCAAGGCCGCCGCCTACGAGGTGGCCAACTACATACAGGCCATAGACCAGCTCACCGTCACCACGCTGCGCAACGTCATCGGTTCCATGGACCTGGAGAAGACGCTCACCTCGCGCGAGGAGATCAACACCCGGCTGCGCGGGGTCCTGGACGAGACCACCGGCAAGTGGGGTATCCGGATCAACCGGGTCGAGATCAAGGCGATCGACCCGCCGCCCACCATCAAGGAGGCGATGGAGAAGCAGATGCGGGCCGACCGCGACAAGCGCGCGGCCATCCTGCACGCCGAGGGTGAGCGGCAGGCCCGCATCCTCAAGGCGGAGGGCGCGCGCCAGCAGGCCATCCTGGAGGCCCAGGGTGACCAGCAGGCGGCCATCCTGCGGGCCGACGGTGAGGCCAAGGCGATCGAACGCGTCTTCCAGGCCGTGCACACCAACAACGCCGACGCCAAGGTGCTCGCCTACAAGTACCTGGAGACTCTGCCGAGCCTGGCCGAGGGCGAGGGCAACACCTTCTGGGTGATCCCGGGTGAGCTGACCGAGGCGGTGAAGAACGTGAGCCACGCCTTCGCCGGGGACGCCGCCATGTCCGCGCCCTCCACCACCAAGGAACAGGCCCAGGAAGGCGAGTCGGATGGTCCCGCGCAGATCACCGGCCCGGATCCGGCCCAGGCCTCCGCCTCCGCGCAGGCGGCGCAGGAGGCCGCCGAGGCCGCCGAGCAGGCCGTCGCCGACGCCCGCGACGACGTGCGCAAGGCGGGTGCGCGGTTGGGAACGCCTCCGGACCCGCGCGAGCAGGAGTGAGGGGTGGAACGGCGACGGCGGGCCTCCGTGAGGGGCCCGCCGTCGTGTGGTGAGGGGTCGTGTGACCGCCAGGCGGGGCTCAGCGGCCCCGAGGAGCAGCCCCAGGGGCCGTTCCGTACCCGTCGGGCGGGGCTCAGACCAGCAGCAGCTTGCCGCTGGTGCCCCGCGAGGCGAGCGCGGACTGCGCCGCCCCCGCCTCGTCCAGGGTGTACCGGCCACCGATCCGCACGTCCAGGCCGCCCTTCTCCATCAGGGAGAACAGGTCACCCGCGCGTCCCAGAAGCTCCTGGCGGTCGGCCACGAAGTAGGCGAGCGAAGGCCGGGTCAGGTACACCGAGCCCGCGCTGTTGAGCCGCTGCGGGTCCACGGGTTCCACCGCGCCGCTGGACTGCCCGAACAGGGCCAGGACACCGCGCGGGCGCAGGGACTCCAGGCTGGCGTCGAAGGTGTCGCGGCCGACCCCGTCGTACACCGCCGCCACGCCCTCGCCGCCGGTGAGCTCGCGGACGGCCGGGGCCACCGGGGTCCGGGTGTACCGGATGATCTCGTCGGCACCCGCCTCCCGGGCGATCCGCTCCTTCTCGTCGGTGGACACGGTGCCGATCACCCGGGCGCCGCGCGCCTTGGCCAGCTGGGTGACGAGCAGCCCGGTGCCGCCCGCGGCGGCGTGCACCAGCACGGTCTCGCCCTCGGCCACGGGGTGGACCGCGTGGGTGAGGTAGTGGGCGGTCATGCCCTGGAGCATGAGCGCGGCGGCCTGTTCGGTGCTGACGGCGTCGGGGACCGGAACGAGCAGGGACGCCCTGACCACGGCCTGGTCGGCGTACCCGCCCGGCGCCATCGCCCAGGCGACCCTCTGGCCGACCCGGAGGTCGGTGACGCCCTCTCCCAGGGCGGAGACCGTCCCGGCGGCCTCCATCCCGGGGACGTAGGGGAGCGGAACCCGGTAGGCGCCCGAGCGCTGGTAGACGTCGATGAAGTTGACGCCTCGCGCCTCGACGTCCACGAGCGCCTCACCGGGGCCCGGAGTGGGGCTCTCGGCCTCGGTCAGTCGCAGGACCTCGGGTCCGCCGTACTCCTCGATCACGATCGCGCGCATGGTTCTCCTCCGGGGCGGGACACCGCCGGGCCGGTGCGGGGCCGTCACGGCGCCCGCGTCGGAGGCCCGGCTCAGTCGACGTTGATCCTGTGGAGAGCGTAGTCCGTGTAGAGCGCGGCGAGCGGCTCGGTGCCCGCACCGGGGCGCATGACGACACCGACCCGGCGCCGCTCCTCGTCGTCGAGGTCGCCGTCGTCCGGCAGCGGCTGCTGGTCCGTGCTGGAGAGCACGAGCTCGTCGTTGACCCACATGCGCAGGTCCATGTACGGGTCCTCGCCCTCCTCGGCCACGTACTCACAGGCGAACTTGAGGTTGTTGGTGACGAGGTCCTCGACCCGGACGTCGTAGGGCAGGCCCTCGACCGCGGACTCCTCGTCGTGGAGGTCGAAGGGCTCGAACCCGGCCACCTCGGTGGTCTCGGCGATCGCGGTGTCCCCGCTCTCCTCGGTCACCCGGCGGATCTGCGCCTGGGCGCCGTCGAAGCGCAGGAGGGCCTCGTACATGGTGCGTTCCTCCTCGCCGTCCTGGTCCCAGCAGCGCACGCCCAGGCTGGACTCGGCGGGGCCCTGGATCGGTACCACGTTGGTGCTGATGAGGACGCGGTCCGGCGTCTCCCTGTCGAAGGGCACGATCGTGCCCCGTGAGGGGTAGAGCGTGGGGTCGAGCTGGAACACCACGGCGTTCTGCTCGGCCCAGTAGCCGTCCGAGTAGTCCGGGTCCCCGGGGTCGAAGGTCCGGGTGTCCGACCACCCCGGGTCGGTGGCGAAGTCCGTGACGTAGATGCTGGTGGTGTCCACCGGCGGTTCGTCCGATCGGGAGAGCAGGACGGTCGCGCCCACCCCCGCGACGAGGACCACCGCGAGGACGGCGCCGCCGATGAGCAGCACCTTCCTGCGGCCCGGGTTCCCGCCGTGGGGCGGGGCCGGGGGCTGCTCGGGGCCGCGGGGGCCGGTCGGACCGTTGGGGGGCGGGTACCCGGCGTGCCCGGTGTGGGCGGGGATCCCGTGGGAGGGGGAGTTCCCCGACCCGGGCTGCTGGTACTGGCCCGGGCCGACACGGTTCTGCGGCACGGGGCCGTGCCCGGCGTCGTGGTGCGGCGGCCGGTAGCCGCCGCTGGGTCCCTGGTGTCCGTATCCACCCTGCTGTGGGCCGGACCACGGTGCCTGGGGGTGGGAGGGAACCGGGGGGTACTGCTGCGGGTGCTCACCGGGCGGCACGGGCGGTGGGAACGGGGCCTGGTGGAGCTGGGTCCGCGGGGCCTGCGGCGGCGTGGGTCGCTGGTGCGTGTCCTCGTGCCGTGTTGGCAGGACGGCGCCCGGGTCGGAGGCCGACGGCTGGCCGTCGGGCGGCGTGGAGGCGGCCTCGGCCGGAACCTGTTCCTGGCGCCCCTGTTCCTGGAGGCCCGGTTCGGTGGGCTCCGGAGGCTGGCCCGGCACCGGGGTGCTGCTCGGCGGCGCCCACGACGTGGTGATCGTCCGACGCACCTCCGCCTCCTCCGGATCCTGCTGCCCGGTCAGGTGGGCCAGCAGCTGCTGGGAGGTGGGGCGGTTCTCGGGCTTCTTGTCCAGCGCCGCCGTGACCAGGTCCACCAGGCTGGGGTCGAGCCCGTCCAGCTTGGGTGACGCGGTGGAGATGTTGTGCAGGACCGCCGGGACGGTGCCCGCGTCGAAGGGCGCCCGACCGATGCCCGCGAAGGCGACCAGACAGCCCCACGCGAAGACGTCGGCCGCCGCCGTGGCCTGTTCGCCCAGGATCAGTTCCGGCGCCATGTAGGAGGGGGTGCCCATGAGCTGGCTTGAGCGGGTGACCGCGTCGCTGGCGTCGTCCAGGGCACGGGCGATCCCGAAGTCGATCACCTTCGGGCCGACCGGGGACAGCAGGACGTTGGCGGGCTTGAGGTCCCGGTGCACGATCCCCGAACCGTGGATGGCGGTCAGCGCCGCCGCGACGCCCATCGCCAGCCCGTCCAGGGTCCCGCCGTGCATCGGCTCGCCACCGCGCACCGCCTGGTCCAGGTTGGGGCCCGGCACGTACTCCGAGACGATGAAGAGGGGTTCTCCCTCCAGGCGGGCGTCGATGACCCCGGCCGTGGAGAAGCGGGCGACCCGGCGCGCGGAGGCGACCTCGCGGGCGAAGCGCAGTCGGAAGGACTCGTCGTCGGCCAGGTCGGGGTGGATCAGCTTGACGGCCACGGCACGGTCGGCGGCGTCCCTGGCCAGGTACACGGTGCCCATGCCACCGCGTCCCAGACGGCCGACGATGCGGTAGCCGTCGAGTTCGCGCGGGTCTCCGGCGCGCAGGGGTTTGCCGCTTTCGTGTCCGTTGGACGTCACAGTTGGGGGTCCCTTGTATGGATCGTGTGATTCGCGTCTAACAGCGTACCGATCTCGACACGCCGACGCGTTCCGGTTGTTGACGGCCGTTCCGGGCGCGGAAGCGGGTCGGAACTGGGCCGATGCGAGTCGTGGCGGACGGTTCCGCGACGCCGGTCGGGTTCGGGCGCGGGGGTGCTACGGGAGGTGATGTCGGGAACGCGGAATAGGTTCCACGGAACCCCCGCCTTCGCTAGGATTCGAATACGTGTTCGAACGCCTGGCCGTACTTCCCCACGGACGGGCGCTCCGGCGGCGTGCCTCGTACGCGCGGCCGGACACCAGCCAGGAGGAGTCGGTCGATGCTGGGGGGAACTGTCGTGGGACGGTACTTCGGGGCGAAGGTCACGGTCGTCGAGGACGGGGGCCGACCCACCCGGTTCACCTGGGACGGTCGCGTGTACGGGGTGCGGAGGATCATCGACCACTGGGTCACCCTGCGGCGTGACTGGACTCCCGGCAACGGGTCACAGGTTCCCGAACGCGGACACTGGCGGGTGGAGGCGGGCTCCGCCTACGCGCAGGGCGTGTACGAACTCCGGCACGACGGCACGACCGGCGAGTGGACGCTCAGCCGCGTCTGGGGCTGAGCGCACGACACCGCCTCCCCGCACGTCCTCGGGCGGCTCTCGTGCACCCGGCCGGTTCCCGCGCGTCCTCGGGCGGGTTCCTCGGGTGCCCCCGGGCGGGGAGGCGGCTCCCGCGCGCGGTGAGCGGCGGGAAGGCTCGTCGGGTGCGGCCCCCTCAGAGGATGTCGCTCGGGACCAGTCCGTACGAGGCCAGGTCCGAGCGGCCCTCGTGCAGGGGCATCGCGTTCCGGTCGGTGCCCTCCCGCTGGAACCCGGCGGCCTCGGCCACCCGGCACGAGCCGGTGTTTCCGGTGGCGGCCTTGAGTTCCACGCGCTGGAACCCCTGGCCGAGGGCCCATCGGGACACCGCCACGACGGCCTCGGTGGCCAGTCCGCGACCCCGGCCCCACGGCGAGATCCAGTAGCCGATCTCGGTGACCATCGCCGCCCACTGCGTACGCAGCAGCGCCACCGACCCCGTGAACCGACCGGACTCCCGGTCGACCACGGCCCAGTGCTGGCCGTCGCCTCCGGTGCGGATGGCCGGGGCGAGGCGCAGACAGAAGTGCTCGGCCGACTCCCGCGTGTAGGGCAGCCCGGGCGCGGGCAGCGGGATCCACCGCTGGAGCTCGGGGTCCACGCACGAGGCGTGGACGTCGTCGATGTCCCGTTCGAGCAGGGACCGCAGGCGCAGGCGCTCGGTCTCCAGGATCACCGCGGGCATGATCGGAGCGCTCTGGACGGTGGCCATGCGAGTGTTCCCCCTGTTGCGTACGGACGGCCGTTCCGGGCATCGCTCAAGATACGCCTCCCGGGGGTGCGGGGTACGGCGGTGCACCGTCCCCCGCACCCGACCGGCCCGGTGGCGGAACGCCGGAACGTCCCGCCACCGCGGGGGTTCAGAGCAGGCCGCGCGCGACCCGCTGGCGGATGACCGTGTCGAACACCTCGGAGAAGGCGTTGCCCGGGCACTCGGTCTGGAGCCAGTCCCGGTGCCGTGCCACCGCCTCCTGTTCGGTCGCCGCACCGGTGTCCGGGTGGACGTACTCGATCCTCTCGGACGGGTCCACGCCGGTGAGCGCGCACAGGATCCGCAGGACGTCGACGAGGGAGTCCTGGGCCGCCTGGGTCGGCAGCTCGTCGGTGAAGTCACCGAGCAGGCACACGCCGATGTTGCCGTGGTTGAACCCGAACGCGTGGCCGGCCGTCACGGACTCGGCCAGGCCGGGCAGGGGAACCCCTCGGAAGATCGGGAGACCGCCGCCCGAGTGGCGCCCCTCGTAGACCACGCCCCGGGGGTCCACCAGCAGGTGGTAACCGACGTCGCCCCACCCCTGTTGGACGGCGTGCAGGTGGTACACGGCCCGCATGTCCGCCGCGTGGTCGTCGGTGGTCGCCATCGCCGTGTGGTGCACGGTCAGCGCCTGCACGCGGTGGAACTGGGCGGGCCAGAGGTCCTCGCCCTCGTCGCCGAAGCGCAGCGACTCGTCGGCGCCCCACCCCGCCCGGGTGCGCACCCGCAGGGTGGATCCGCCGGTGAGGGTGGTGACCCCGTCGTCCTCGGCGGACAGGGACACCCGCTCCTGTCCGCCGAACCGCAGCTCCTCACCGTCGTGCAGGTTCACGGCGGTGAGGTCGGCGCCGTCCGCGCCGCGCACCTCGTAGCCGGTCGCGCCCTGGGGCGCCCGCGCCATGGCGGAGGCCGTGGGCGCCAGGTGTTCGGGTCCGGCCGTGTGGAAGTGCAGTTCCCGCCAGTCGCTCAGGTCTCCCTCGGCGGTCTCGAAGCGCACGGCGGCCCCCTCGGAGACGGCCGTGGGCGCCTGGGTGACGGAGACGAGGTCGAAGCGGCGCTCGGGGCGTACGAGGGTGCCGGTGGAGCGGGCCTCCTCGGCGAGGACCCTGGGCGCGGTCAGGGTCGTGGAGGTCTCCGTGGTGGTCCGTGCGGAGGCGCTGGCGGAGGCGAGCAGTGCGGGGGCGAGCGCGGACAGGCCGGTGACCGTGGTGGCACCGGCGAGGAAGTGACGCCGTCGCATGGAGGGTTCGTTCCGTTCTTGTGGGGGCTGATGCCGGGTTCAGGGGCTTTCGGGTACGGAAAAGCGTGCCACAGGGGAGTGACGCCCGGCGCCCGCCGCGCGGGCGTTGACGATCCCGTCATGGGTCGCGGCGCCGGGTCAGGTCCTGGCCGTAACCGTGGGTCTGCCCGAACCGAAAGCCCTTACCTGGACCGATGCCCGGCCCCGGAGGCCAGAAAATATACGGAGGGTGTTCGAGTCGTTGCTCAGTGCGGTGGCGGGGTGGAAGGTCGGTACTCGGTTCCAAGTTTTGCCTGGTGGGGGCGGTGTGGCGCGTCCCGCCAGGGAGGGCTCAGCCCGTCCGTGCCCCGCCCCGGACGGGCGGCGACCGCCCGTGGACGGGGTGCGAACCCCTCCGGTCGCGGACCGTGACTCCCGTACACAGCCCGCACCGGGGCGGACTCTGGCACAGTTGATGGTGACTTGAGGACCCCGGCATTTCTGCCGGGGCGAGCCGCGCCGGGTCGGGGGGACCCGTGCGAGCGGCATGACCGCCGCGGACTACGCTGGGCCGGATCGTCACGGACCAGGTGGAACCGGGCAGCTCACTGACCTCTTCTTCTCTTCTCTTCTTCGGGGAGTGACCATGACCAACGACGACCGCGAGGACCTCCGTCGCGGTGAGCAGGAGGGCTCGTGGCACAGGGGCACCGGCCCCCTGCCCGGCCTCGGCGGCCTCCTGGACGGACTGCCCGAGAGCGGCAAGGGCGCCCAGGCGCGCGCTCCCGGCCCGGTCGCACCGCAGCAGAACCCGTTCCGGAACTCGTTCCCGGGGGCCGAGCCTCCGCCGCACGCGCCCGGCCACCCTTCCGCCGTCGAGCCCACGCCCCCGGCTCCGGCGCCCACGGCCTTCACCACACGCCCGCAGCAGGCCAGGCACCAGGCCCACCCCGAACCCCGGCCCCCGACCGGAGCGGCACAGGCCGAACCACGTCAGACACGGACCGCCGAGCAGCACGAGCCTCCCGTCGCCCCTGAGCGCGACCCCCGGTTCAACGTCATCCCCTTCCGCTCGGGCAGCCGCCACTCCGGCCCCGCGCAACCCGAACCCCCCACCCCGGCCGAAGCCCCCCAGCCCGACCCCGCGCCCCCCGAGGCCGCCGGGACCGGGACCGAGCGGCCCGAGCCCATCACGAACCCCGGCCCCGTGGAAGAGAACCGCGCGGCCGCCGAACCGAAGCAGAGCGACACCGTGCACGCACACGAAGCAGCGGCACCCCTGGAGGTACCGCAGCACTCGGGTCCGCACCAGCGGCCCGAACCGGAGGAAACCCGGACGGCGGCGGCCCCGGCCCTGGTCCCCGCCATCCAGGCCGCTCGTGAGGCGCTGAACGCCGAGACACGGGGAGCCGAGCGGACTCCCGAAGCGGCGGACACTCCCCCCGACCCATGGGGAGGAGGATCCGGCCACGCCTTCGACGACGCAGAACGCGCCGCCGTCTACCGCGCCATCCGTGAGCGGCGCGACGTCCGGGCGGGCTTCCTGCCCGAGCCGGTCCCCGCCGACGTCCTCACCCGCGTCCTGGAGGCCGCGCACCAGGCCCCGAGCGTCGGACACACGCAGCCGTGGGATTTCCTGGTCATCGACGACCCCCAGATCCGGGGGCAGGTGCGCGAGCTCGCCCGGGTCCAGCGCGAGGCCCAGGGCCACACCCGGCCCGGCACCCGCGCGCAGGCCTTCTCCGGGCTCAAGGTCGAGGCGGTGCTGGAGAGCCCGATCAACGTCGCCGTCACCGTCGACCCCAGCCGAGGCCCGCACAGCCCCGGACGGCACTCCAAACCCGCCTCCTACTCCGCGGCCCTCGCCGTGGAGAACCTGTGGCTCGCGGCCCGCGCGGAGGGGCTCGGCGTCGGCTGGGTCGCCTTCACCGACGAACGCGACGTCGCCAGTGTCCTCGAACTCCCCTCCCACCTCGAACTCGTCGCGTACCTGTGCGTCGGCTACGTCGAGGACTTCCCCACCGAACCCGAACTCGGCCTCGCCGGCTGGGCCAGGGGACGCCCCCTGTCCTGGGCCGTGCACCGCGACCGCTACGGGCGCCGAGGTCTGCCCGGCCAGGAGCCGACCACCCTGCTGGAGGAGACCATCACCGCCATCGGAGCGCTCAACGCCCGAGCCGTGGAGGAGGCCCGGGACCGGCAGGACCGGATGACCAAGCCCCAGGGCTCCCTCGGCGTGCTGGAGGACGTCTCGGTACGGCTCGCCGGGCTGGTCGGGGAGTGCCCGCCGCCGGTTCCCGAGCCCGCCGCGGTGGCGGTGTTCGCCGGTGACCACGGCGTGTACGCCCAGGGGGTGACCGCCTGGCCGCAGGAGGTCACCGCGCAGATGGTGCGCAACTTCCTCGACGGCGGTGCCGTGGTCAACGCCTTCGCCAAGCAGGTGGGCGCCGAGGTGACCGTCGTCGACGTCGGTGTGGTCGGTGACCTGCCCCGCGGCACGGGCCTGCTCCCGCGCAAGGTCGCGCGGGGCACCGCCGACTTCACCCAGGGTCCGGCGATGACCCGGGACCAGGCACTCCAGGCGCTGGAGGGCGGCATCGAGATCGCCCGGGACCTGGTCTCGGCGGGCAACCGCTGCCTGGTCACCGGGGACATGGGGATCGGGAACACGACCCCGGCCGCCGCCCTGATCTGCGCGTTCACCGGCGCCGACCCCGCCGTGGCGACCGGCCGGGGCACCGGCGTGGACGATCCCACCTACGAACGCAAGGTGGAGGCGGTCCGTCAGGCGCTCAAGGCCAACCCGGTGGACGAGGCGGACCCGATCGGGACCCTCGCCGCGCTCGGCGGCCTGGAGCACGCCGCACTGGCCGGGTTCGTCCTGGGCGGGGCGGCGCTGCGGGTGCCGGTCCTCCTGGACGGCGTGATCGCCGGTTCGGCCGCGCTCGCCGCCGCCGCGATCTCACCGGACTCCCGGAGCGCCTGCTTCGCCGGTCACCGGTCGACCGAGCCGGGCCACGCCATCGCCCTGGAGCACCTGGGCCTGACGCCGCTGGTGGACCTGGAGATGCGGCTCGGCGAGGGCTCCGGTGCGCTGCTCGCCCTGCCGCTGCTCCAGGGTGCGGTGCGCGCGCTGCGCGACGTCGCCACCTTCGACAACGCCGGTGTGACCACCGGCCGGTGAGTCGCGGTCCGGGCCGGGGCGCCCGGTGAGACGACGGGACCCCGCCACCGACGAGGGTGGCGGGGTCCCGCGCCGTCCGGGCGCCGCGACGGGCACACGCCGAGCCCACACCCCGGGCGGGTCACCTCGGCCCACACTCCGGTCGGGCCGATGCGGCGCGTGTCACTCCGGACCGCCGTCACCCTTTACCTCCATGTGATGCCGCGTTGACAAGCTACTTTGGAGCCATCACCGAACATCGCTGGCGGCGCGCCGGGCCCGTCCGCGCGCGCACCCCGTCGACGGAGCCGGGGGCCGGTGCGGACGACCGAAGGGGTGCGATCCGTGACCTATCTCCTGGGCCTGCGCATGCGGGACCGCGACGTCCTCGTCGTCGGAGGCGGGAGGGTGGCCCAACGCCGGGTCCCCGTCCTGCTGGAGGCCGGTGCCCGCGTCACCCTGGTCTCCCCCGAGGCGTCCGCCGCGCTGGAGGACCTCGCCGACGCGGGGCGCCTGACCTGGCACCGCCGCGCCTGGCGCCCCGGGGACGTCAGCGGACCGGGTGCCCCCGCCTACTGGCTCGTGCACGCCGCCACCGACTCCCCGGAGACCAACGCGGCCGTCACCGAGGAGGCCGAGGCGTCCCGGATCTGGAGCGTCCGTGCCGACGACCGCCACGCCTCCTCCGCGTGGACCCCGGCCAGCGGCTCCGCCAACGGTGTCACCGTGGGCGTCGTCGCCTCGGGTGACCCCCGCCGCTCCGCCGGGCTGCGGGACGCCGTGGTCGACGGTCTGGCCGACGGCACCCTGGACGCCCGACGCGGGCGCGAACGCCTGCGGGGCGTCGCCCTCGTCGGCGGCGGACCCGGCGACCCCGGTCTCATCACGGTCCGGGGCCAGCAGCTGCTCTCCCAGGCCGACGTCGTGGTGGTGGACCGCCTCGCCCCCACCCCGCTCCTGGACCGCCTCCCTCCGGAGGTCGAGATCGTGGACGCCTCCAAGGTCCCCTACGGCCGTTCCATGACCCAGGAGGACATCAACGCCGTCCTCGTCGAACGGGCCCGCGAGGGCCGGTTCGTGGTCCGACTCAAGGGCGGGGACCCCTTCCTCTTCGGGCGCGGGGGCGAGGAGGCCGCCGCGTGCGCGGCGGCCGGGATCCCCGTGATCGTCGTCCCGGGTGTGACCAGCGCCCTCGCCGGCCCGGCGAGCGCCGGGATCCCCGCCACCCACCGTGGTGTGGCGCAGGACGTGCACGTCGTCTCCGCGCACGTCGCCCCCGGCGACGAACGTTCCACCGTGGACTGGGCCGGGCTGGCCAGGGCGGGCGGGACCGTGGTCGTCCTCATGGGAGTCCAGCGCATCGAGGCCATCGCCGCCGCCCTCGTCGAGCACGGGCGCTCCCCGGACACGCCCGCGGCGGTGGTCCAGGACGCCACGCTGCCGGGTCAGCGAACGGTGACGGGTACGCTGGCGGACATCGCCGCCTCGGTCCGATCGGCCCAAGTGCGGCCGCCCGCCGTGGTGATCATCGGAGAAGTGGTCAAAACTGCGCGGGATCTTGACATACTGCACACGGGAGTCCAGTTCGAGACCGATCGACTGGCCACCGGGCGCGATCTTCAGTGAGACCCCCGTGGCGGTGCGCGCGAGCCACGCCGCCGGGGGATTCCCAGTACCGATGAGGAGGGCCTACCGATCATGACCCGGCCGTCGGCCGCACCGAACGCCTCGGGCGAGGGTGCCTCGGACCGGTTCGGAACCGGACCGGACGCCGCCTCCGCCCCGCCCGCCGCACCGGGCCCCGCATCCGCGCCGCTGGCCGGAGTCCCTGAAAGCGAGCGCCGGGGGCCCACCGTCCCCGTGCCCGTCAGGCCCGCCAAGCACCGCGCCCCCACCAACGAGGACGACCGCTTCGAGCAGGTCCTGGAGTCACTGCGCAAGCAGATCCGGGACCTGGAGTTCGCCGAGGGACTGGCCGGAGCCGAGGAGGGGCGGGTTCTCCAGGCCGACGTCCTGGCCCAGCTCTCCGACTACGTGCTGCCCCGCGTGCGCCGCCCCGACATCCCGCTGCTCATCGCCGTCGCCGGTTCGACCGGCGCGGGCAAGTCGACCCTGGTCAACAGCCTGGTCGGTGAGCAGGTCACCACCACCGGCGTGCGCAGGCCCACCACCAACAGCCCGGTGCTGGCCTGCAACCCGGCCGACGTGGACTGGTTCAGCGAGGCCTCCTTCATCCCGTCCCTGCCCCGTGTACGCCAGCAGGGTCTGGCGATGCCCGGCAAGGACGGCATGCTGGTGCTCGCCGCCACCGAGGCCATGCCCCCGGGCGTCGCCCTGCTCGACACTCCCGACGTCGACTCCGCCGTCGCCGCGCACCACGAGTTCGCCGCCAAGTTCCTGGACGCGGCCGACCTGTGGGTGTTCGTCACCACCTCAGGCCGGTACGCGGACGCCCGTGTGTGGGAGTTCCTCCAGGTGGCCCGGGACCGCGACACCTCACTGGCGGTCGTGCTCTCCCGGGTGCCCCGCAAGGGACGCCGCCAGCTGCTGGACCACTTCGGCGCCATGCTGGAGGCCAACGGTCTGGGCGCCGCCGCGCGCTTCGCGATCCCGGAGACCGACCAGATCGAGGGTGAGCGCTTCACCTCCAACGTCGCCGACCACATCCGCGAGTACCTGGCGGACGTGGCCGGCGAGGCCGAGCAGCGCGACCGGGTGTCCCGACGCACGTTCATCGGGGTCATCGACAGCTTCCGCTCCCGTGTCCCCGAGCTGGCCCGCCAGGTCGAGGCGCAGATCGAGACCGGGCGTTCGCTGGGCGCCTCCGTCGACGACGCCTACGCGGGCGCGACCGAGCGGATCGACACGGCCCTGGGAGACGGCTCCCTGCTGCGCGGCTCGCTCCTCGCCCGGTGGCAGGAGGTCGCGGCCAGCGGAGAGCTCGCCAAGAGCCTGCGCCTGCGCGGCAAGAAGGCCCGCAAGGGCCGTGCCGAACAGGCCGAGCGCGGCCAGCGGGTCAGCGCGCTGGAGCGCGCCGTACGCGACTCCCTGGAGGCCCTGGTGGTCTCCGCCAACGACCGTGCCTGGGAGCAGATCGAGGAGCAGTGGCGGGAGGTCCCCGGCGGCGGTGAGCTCGTGGACCGCGCCCTCGACCAGCCCGGCAGGGGCCTGATCGCCAAACAGGTGCGCCAGGAGATCACCGAGTGGCAGCGTGAGATCGCGGAGATGACCGCGGCCAACGGTGCCACCAAGAGGTCAGTGGCCCGCTTCGTCACCTTCGACCACGACGTCGTCGCCCTGGTCCTCATCATCGACCTGCTCGGCTTCGAAAGTTCCCACTCCGGAGGCGGCGCCCGCGCGGCCGACGCCTCCGGCCCATCCCCACAGCGCCTGCTCAAGGGGCTGTTCGGCGCCCAGTCGTTGCGCAGCATCGGCGGGTCGGCGCGGGAGAACCTGCGCCAGCGGGTCCTCGGGCTGCTCTCCCACGAGCGCGTGCCCTTCGACCACGCCCTGTCCAAGGCGGGCATCCCGTCCGACGACAGCGCCGTCCAGCTCTATCAGGCCACGTACAACCTTGAGATCGCACGATGACAACTCAGTGGAACCCCGCGCACGCGGGGGGCACCGGCCCGGACCGTGACCGAGCCGAGGGCGAGGAGCGCGAGGGCGCGCCCGCCGGGCGGGGTACGGACCAGCGCGGCTCCGCCGCACGGGGTTCCGCCGTGAGCGGACCGTGGAACGACGGTCCCTCGCCGGCGCGGGACCCGGACCGGTCCGCCGAAGACGAGGACCCCACTCCCTACCAGAGCGGCCCCTGGCGCGGCTACACGATGCCGGTGCCCGAGCACCCCGAGCACGCCGAGGAGCGTGAGCGGGCGGCCGAGGAGAACCCCACCTCCGCCTACGACCCGCCCGCCTACGACGGGATCACCGGCTACCCGGACCCGTCCGGAGCCGGTGCCGTGCAGGCCGCGTCGCAGAGGACCGCTCCCTCGGAGGACACGGACGAGGAGGGGACCGGCACCGACACCGACGACGGCGCCGCGCCGGACCCCCGGTCCGAGTCCGCCGAGTCCGCGGGGGCCCGTCAGCGGAGGTTCGGACGCCACGCGCGCTCCTCCTCCCCGGGGGCCCAGGACACGGAGGCGAACGGGGCCGCGCAGAGACGCCGTCAGGGCGACGACGACCACGACGACCCGGACGGGCTCGCGGGCTGGGTCGGCAGCCTCACGGAGGCGGCCGACGACACCCGGATCGCCGGACGCCACACGGGCAGCTTCCCGGTGATCACACCGGAGACCGAACGCCCCGACGAACAGGGAGAACGCACCCGGAACGGGGGCGGCAAGGACGGGCGTACGCGCGGCGGGCGCGACCGGACCGAGGGTGGACGCGGCGATCGCGCCCGCAGCAGGCGGGACCGGATCGACGCGGGTCGGGACGGTGTCGACGGCACCGACGGGGACGAACGGGAGCAGGACGAGCAGGCCCCCGAGGGCGAGGGGACGCCGCGTCGCCACACCTCCCGTCCGGAGCCCGGTCCGGCACGTCCCTCCACCGCCACCTGGGTGCCCGAACCCGAGGACGAGAGCACCGAGGCCGGGGAGGACTCCGGGGAAGCACCCGAGGCCGCCCCACAGGGGGCCGCCGAGACCGGGTTCGACCTGCTCGACGGCGACGGCACCGGTGCCGCGCGGACGGCCACGGTCCCGGTGGGCCCCGCGACCTCCGGCACGGAGGGGTCCGCCGACACCCAGGAACCGGCGGAGGCGGCCGACGACGGCCCCGAACCCCTGCCCCGCCGGGTTCCCGGACCCTCGGCGGTCTCGGGCGCCTTCCGGGCGATCGGTGCCGACACCGTCGCTCCGGAACCGGTCTCCGACTCCGTGCCCGCACCGGCGGGCTCCGCTCCCGAGGAGGACGACGACGAGGAGTACCGCCCCACCAGTGGCGACCACTGGCAACCCACCAGCACCACCAGCCGCGCCGAGCTCATCGAGCGGCTGGACGCGTTGAGCACCCTGACCGAACTCGGCCAGGGCGACCTCCCGGAGAAGGTCCTCGGCCAGGCCGGGCAGCTGCTCGACCACGCCGGGGCCCGCCTGCGCCTGTCCGGCGACCACACCGTGGTGGCGCTGGCCGGAGGCACCGGAAGCGGGAAGTCCTCGCTGTTCAACGCTTTGTGCGGGCTCGAACTCTCCCAGACCGGCGTCACCCGTCCCACCACCTCCAAGGCGCACGCCTGCGTGTGGGGGCACGAGGGCGCCGACGCGCTGCTCAGCTGGCTGGGGGTCCCCAACCGCTACCGCCACTCGCGCACGGGGGTCCTGGACACCAGCAACTCGGAGCTGACCGGGCTGGTCCTGCTCGACCTGCCGGACCACGACTCGGTCCGCAGCCTGCACACCGCCGAGGCCGACCGGCTCATCGGCTCGGTGGACCTGCTCGTGTGGGTGCTCGACCCGCAGAAGTACGCCGACGCCGCCGTCCACCACCGATACCTGGCCAAGATGGCGGGGCACGGGGCGGTCACCGTCGCGGTGCTCAACCAGGTGGACCGGGTGGCCCCGGACGAGCTGGAGGAGCTCCTCACCGACCTGCGCCGCCTTCTGGAGACGGAGTCCGGGGTGCACCCCAGGGTGATCACGACCTCCACCGTCACCGGGCAGGGCATCCGTGACGTGCGCGAGTTCCTGGGGGAGACCGTCGTCGAGCGCCGGGCCCTGGTCGACCGTCTGGTCGCGGACCTGGACCAGGTCATCGCGCCGTTCGAGGAGTTCTACGGCGAAGGGGAGGTGCCCGCGACGGTCTCCGCCGAGGTGCGGTCCCAGGTGCAGGAGGGCCTGGCCAACGCGGCCGGGGTCACGGCCGTGGCCGACGTGGTGGAGACCAACGACGTGCGCCGGGGCAGGCGCAGGGTCGGCTGGCCGGTGGCCCGCAGGGCAGCCAAGCTGCGCAAGGATCCGCTCGCCGCCGTCCAACTGGACTTCCTGCGCCGGGACGAACCGGGTGTGGGCGGACCGGTCGACGCGCACGAGGCCGAACTGGAGACCGCGCTGGGCGAGGCGGCGGACCAGGTGTCCGAGGGGATGCCCGGACCGTGGCGCCGGAGGATGCGCGCGGCGGCCCGCAGCGGGGTGGCCGAGCTGCCGAGCGAACTCGGCGAGGCGGTCTCCGGCGCGGTCGGGGACCCCGACAGCAGCCCCTCGTGGTGGCGGATGGCCCGGACCGTGCAGTACGCGTTGCTCGCGGTGGCCGGAGCCGGTGTCGCCTGGGCCGTGGTGTCCCTGCTGAGCTGGCTCGGCGGCGGTATCACCGGGCTGCGGGCGTTCGACGATCCGATCTTCGCCGCCTACGCGGGCGCCGTGGTCGTGGCCGGTCTGCTGGTGGGCTGGCTGACCGGGGTGGGCTGCGGGAACCTCGTGGAGGTCGCCGCCGTCCAGCGCCGCGAGGAGGTGGAGCGCGCGGCCCAGACGCGGGTCCGGGAGATCGCCGGACTGCGGGTCGTGGCTCCGATGGAGGAGGAGCTGGCCCGCTACCGGGCCTTCCGGGCCGCCTACGAGGTGGCGCGGGTCCAGGAGTGAGTCCCGGCCCCGGCGGTCCGCACGGACCGGGCGGAGCGGTGAGACGGGGCCGGACGACGGGAGGGCCGGTCGGGGACGCGCCCCGGCCGGCCCGGTGAGACGGGGACGGGCGGCATGGACCGCCGGTCCCCGTCTCGCGTCATGGAGGGGGACCTACGTCCAGTTGACGACCTTCTTGGCCATGTGATGCTCCTTCGGTTGAGTGCTGAGAACTACTGGATCATCGGGCGGTCGGCACGGCGGACGGCAGCGAGAGGCGGACCGGCCAGCTTCTGGCCGAAACCGGCGATGCCCTCTGGCAGGATGCCCTACAACGTGACGCTAACCAACCCCCCTGGAACACAGGGTGACCACTAAGGTAGCCTCGGCCTGCGGGTCACATACAATAGGCGATTAAGTTATTACCCAAAGTAATGTAAAGTGAGGGGGGTGTACTTCCCAGTCGCCTACCAGGGATGATGCGGGTTCCCTGGTCACCGAGTGGCACCGTGAGGGAACGCGGGGCGAGTCCGGTTCGTCGAAAGGAGAACCGTGAGAGGCGGTGAGCGCATCAGAGTCGAGTGCGGGGGTCCGGAGGCCGCGGGTGACACAGGGAGGGAGGAGGGAACGGTGAGCATCTCGGAGAAGCCGATGGCGGCCGAGGGCGTCCCTTTCGGGGAGCGCCGGTCCTGGCCGATCTTCCAGCAGCCCCTGGGCATGGTCCTGTTGTTGTTCCTGCTGGTCTTCGTCGCGTTGTTCCTCTTCGGGGTGGCCGCCGCGCAGACGGTTCCCACCATCTCCGACCTCTCCCTGTTCCTCGCCCTGGTGATCTCCGCGGTGGTGTGCGTCGAGGCGATTCGCCGGATCGACCTCCCCGCCGGAATCACCCGCGACCTCCTGGGAGCCTGGTGGTTCCCCGCGATGCTCCTGCTGCCCCCGGTGTACTCGCTCCTCATCCCGGTCCCCGCCTACCTGCTGCTCCAGCGCCGGAGCAGGCGCACGCTGCCGCACCGGCGCGTCTTCAACGCCGCCTCCATCGGAGTCTCCGGGTTCCTCGCCTCGGTGGTCTGGCACGGCACGCAGGGCGGACTGCTCGCCGGGATCAGCGGACTCCCGAACGCCCACGAGTCCCTGCTCTCCCTCAGCGGCGTGGTCCTGGCCCTGGCCTGCTGCGCGGGGTTCACCGTCATGAACACGCTCCTGGTGTTCCTTGGCACCAGGCTCAGCGGCGGGTCGGACAGCATGCGGACCATGTGGGACCGCGAGGCCTTCCTGGTGGACTCGGCCGAGTTATGTGTCGGCGTCACCGTCGCCATCCTCGCGCAGCTGTCGATGTTCCTCCTGGTCATCGCGGTTCCGCCGGTCCTGTTGCTCCAGCGGAGCCTGGTCTACCAGCAGCTCCAGACCGCCGCGCGGACCGACCCGAAGACCGGCCTGCTCAACGCCCCGACCTGGGAGCAGGAGGCGGCCGCCGAAATCGTCCGGGCCCGCGCCACGCGCGGCCGTGCCGCGGTGCTCATAGTGGACATCGACCACTTCAAGCGAGTGAACGACAGCTACGGCCACCTCTTCGGTGACCAGGTCCTGCTGGGCGTCGCGACGACCATCGCCCAGCAGCTGCGCCAGTCGGACCTGCTCGGCCGGTTCGGCGGTGAGGAGTTCGTGGTCCTCCTGCCCGGCGCCGACGTGACCGAGGCCTGGCAGGCGGCCGAACGGCTGCGCTCGCAGGTCGGGCGGATGGAGATCGCCGTGGAGGACGTCCAGGTCTCCATCACCATCTCGATCGGCGTCGCCGTCGCTGGTGACCACGGCAACGACCTCGTCGAACTGCTGACCGCGGCCGACCTCGCGCTCTACCGGGCGAAGGAGACCGGCCGCGACCGCGTGTGCCTGCCCGCCGGGCGCTCCGAGGTGTCCGGGCAGATCCCCGGCCCCCGAGAGGGACAGATCACCGACCCCGCCAACAGCCCGGGGGAACCCTTCTGATCCGCTGACCGGCGAGGAGGACGCGGCTCCGGGCGAGTTGTCCACAGGCCCGCCCCACCGGTTGCGCCGCCACCCCCGGTGACCGAACGTGGAACCATGCCCGGTGAACAGCACGACCCCACCGTCGGCCCCCACGACCCCACCGTCGGCCGCCACGACCCCACCTCCGCTCCACTGCGCCTGCGTACCCCCACCGACCTCCTCGCGGCCCTGCCCTACCTGGTGCACCAACCGCTGGACGACGCGGTGGTCGCCCTGGTGCTCAGGCAGGAGAGCGTCCTCGGGGTCCTGTACGGCGGACTCGACCACCTGGACCACGTCCTGACCCCGGACCGCAGCGGCCGGGCGGCGGTGGACGCCGCGCTGGGCGAGGGCGGCGGTGCCCTGCTGGTGGCCGGTTTCGGTCACTCCGCGCGGATCACCCCGCACGTGCGCGCGCTCCTGCACGAGGCCCGCGCCCGGGGACTCCCCGTCCTGGAGGCGCTGCGGGTGGCCGGGGACCGCTACTGGTCCTACCTCTGCCACGACCCCGACTGCTGCCCCGCCGAAGGGAGGCGCTTCGACCCGGACGCGTCCCCGGTCCCGGCCGGGGCGGTGGTGCGCGGACTGGTGCCGGTCGTCCGGGATCCCTCCGCGCGGGTCGGGTTCCTGCTGGAGCCCGTGCACGCGTCGGTGCGGTCCGAGGTGGCCGAGGAGGCCGCCGCCGAGGAGGAGCGCCTGGGCGGCGCCGACCAGGTGGAACGGCACACCGCCGTGGTGCTGGAGACCCTGCGCGAGGAGGCGCGTCACCGGGTCACCGCCCCGGCGGCCCTCGCCCGGCTCGGCGTCCACCTCACCCGCGTTCCGGTGCGGGACGCCGTGTGGACCCGCATCACCCCGGAGACCGCCGCACTCCACGTCCGGCTCTGGTCCCGGGTGGTGCGCCACGTCCCGGACCGCCACCGACCGGCCCCGGCCGCCCTGCTGGCCGTGGCCGCCTGGCAGGAGGACGACCTCGATCTGGCCCGCGCCGCCGTGAACGTGGCACTGGAGGCGGAGCCCGGGTACGCGATGGCGGTACTCATGGCCCGCGCCCTGGAGACCGGGCTGCCCGCCGAGCGCTGGCGGGGCTTCCTGGCCGCCCGCACCGACGACGGGGACGTCCCCGAGGACCCGGAGAGAACCCCGCGTCACGTGGGGGACTGGTGTCTCCGGCACCGCGCTCCCGGCACCGCGTCCCCGGCACTGTGCGGCGACTCGTCCACGCCGCCCACGGACGTGCCGGTCCGGCGGATGTGGGTGCCGCGTCCCCCGTACCTCTTCGCGATGTTGAGCTGCCGAAGGGTCGCGGACCGGGGGACACGGGAACGTGTGGAGGTCTCGGTGCCCTCCGCCTGAGTCCGTCGCACGAGGGCCGAGGGGATCGGGGCCCTGGGTGCCCTCTGCCCGGTGACCCTTCCCCGGGGTCCTCCGGCCGGTACCGCCGCGCACCCTGATCGCCTGTGATGGCGGGGGCACCGGCCCGGACGCCCTAGGCTTGGAGGCATGCCGGAGTACATCTACACCATGCAAAACGTGCGCAAGGCGCACGGCGACAAGGTCGTCCTTGACAATGTCTCGGGGTCGTTCCTGCCCGGAGCCAAGATCGGTGTCGTTGGCCCGAACGGGGCGGGTAAGTCGACGCTGCTGAAGATCCTGGCCGGCATCGAGCAGCCGTCCAACGGTGAGGCGCGGCTCATGCCCGGGTTCACCGTGGGTCTGCTCGCCCAGGAACCGCGGCTCGACGAGAGCAAGACGGTCCTGGAGAACGTCGAGGACGGCGTCGCCGAGACCAAGGCGATGCTGAACCGCTTCAACGAGATCGCCGAGCAGATGGCGACGGACTACTCCGACGACCTGCTCGAGGAGATGGGCAAGCTCCAGGAGCAGCTCGACCACCGCAACGCCTGGGACCTGGACAGCCAGCTGGCGCAGGCCATGGACGCCCTGCGCTGCCCGCCCGGGGACGCCTCCGTCACCCAGCTCTCCGGTGGCGAGAAGCGCCGCGTGGCGCTCTGCAAGCTCCTGCTGGAGGCCCCTGACCTCCTGCTGCTGGACGAGCCCACCAACCACCTGGACGCCGAGAGCGTGAACTGGTTGGAGCAGCACCTGTCCAAGTACGCGGGCACCGTCATCGCGATCACACACGACAGGTACTTCCTGGACCACGTCGCCACCTGGATCCTGGAGCTGGACCGCGGCCAGTTCTACCCCTACGAGGGCAACTACAGCACCTACCTGGAGACCAAGCAGGCCCGCCTGAAGGTTGAGGGACAGAAGGACGTCAAGAAGGCCAAGCGCCTCAAGGACGAGCTGGAGTGGGTCCGCTCCAACGCCAAGGCCCGCCAGACGAAGAGCAAGTCGCGTCTGGCCCGCTACGAGGAGATGGCCGCCGAGGCCGACAAGACCCGCAAGCTGGACTTCGAGGAGATCCAGATCCCGCCGGGTCCGCGTCTGGGCAACACCGTGGTCGAGGTCAAGAACCTCACCAAGGGCTTCGAGGACCGGGTGCTCATCGAGGACCTCAGCTTCTCGCTGCCGCCCAACGGCATCGTCGGCATCATCGGTCCGAACGGTGTCGGCAAGACGACCCTGTTCAAGATGATCGTCGGTGAGGAGACCCCGGACGAGGGCAAGATCACCGTCGGTGACACGGTCGAGATCTCCTACGTCGACCAGTACCGGGGCCGGATCGACGACACCAAGAACGTCTGGGAGACCATCTCCGACGGGGAGACCTTCATCGAGGTCGGCAAGGTCGAGATCCCCAGCCGCGCCTACGTCGCCGCCTTCGGTTTCAAGGGCTCGGACCAGCAGAAGTCCGCCGGTGTGCTCTCCGGTGGTGAGCGCAACCGGGTGAACCTGGCGCTCACCCTCAAGCAGGGCGGCAACCTGCTGCTCCTGGACGAGCCCACCAACGACCTGGACGTCGAGACCCTCGGCTCGCTGGAGAACGCCATCCTGGACTTCCCGGGCTGTGCCGTGATCACCTCCCACGACCGCTGGTTCCTGGACCGCGTCGCCACCCACATCCTGGCCTGGGAGGGCGGCTCCTCCTGGTTCTGGTTCGAGGGCAACTTCGAGTCCTACGAGAAGAACAAGGTCGAGCGCCTCGGTCCGGAGGCCGCGCGCCCGCACGCGGTCACGCACCGCAAGCTCACCCGCGACTAGTCACGGGTGCGTCGTCAGGGCCCCGCCGACCGGACCTCCGGACGGCGGGGCCCTTCGTTTGTTCCCCTGGGTACTCCCTCGGGGAAGGCCCAGGGGAGGGGACGCGGACGTGGCATACCCTGGGGTCGATGACTTCCGCGCGTGATGACCACCAGGGCGCGGGCGAAGAGCCCGTGCGAATGACGTTCTACGAGGCCGTGGGCGGTGAGGAGACCTTCACCCGCCTGGTCCGCCGTTTCTACGAGGGCGTCGCCGACGACCCCGTGCTGCGGCCCATGTACCCCGAGGAGGACCTGGGGCCCGCCGAGGAACGGCTGCGCCTGTTCCTCATCCAGTACTGGGGCGGCCCCCGCACCTACAACGAGCAGCGCGGCCACCCGCGCCTGCGCATGCGCCACGTGCCGTTCCGTATCGGAGCGGCCGAGCGCGACCTGTGGCTCAGGCACATGCGTGACGCCGTGGACTCCCTGGACCTGCACGAGGCCCTGGAGCGTCAGCTCTGGGAGTACATGGTCATGGCCGCGCACAGCATGGTCAACGTCGCCGAGGACGCCACGCCCCCGGCGGTGACCAAGCCGACCTCACTGCGGGTGGGCGGCGACGGGAAGGTGCGGCGCGACTCCGGGGACGCGGGCGACGATGACGACGGCGAGGCCGTCACCATCTCCCTCAAACGGTGACCGGCTCCCTCAGGAGAACCGGTGAAGGAGCGAGCGCTCGGCGTCGTTGAGGCGCCGGGCGCTCTGCGTCGCCACGTCGAAGCCGACCAGGACCGTCCGGGCACGCAGGTAGACGCGGTCGTCGTCGAGGATCTCGTAGTCCATGGTGAAGCTGGCGTTGCGTACCTCGGTCACCCAGAGCTCCACGCGCACGGGTTCGACGCGGGGCAGCAGGGGGGCGACGTAGTCGGCCTCCTGGCGGGCCACCACGGTCGCACCGAACGCCTCGGGGTGATCCCCCACTCCGAAGTGGAGGAAGCCGACGCGGGCGTCCTCCAGGTACGTCAGCATCCGGACGTTGTTGACGTGCTGCTGCGGGTCGAGGTCGGCGTAGCGCACCTGGGCCAGGTGTACGTACCGCTGGGGCCCGGTGGTCGCGGTGTTCTCGACCTCGGTCTGTGTCACGCTGCATCCTCTCCGCGGGGTGGGCGCGCCCCGCACCACGTGGTGCGGAACCGCCCCGGCCTCCGAAGATTGTCCCAAAGACCACCTGGTCGGGCCCAGGCGCGGGAGGCTCCCGTTCTGTGTCCTTGCTCTCCTCCGGGCGTGCGACCCGGAGGAGAGCCGCAGGATCAGGGCGTGGAGAGGCCCAGGTGGTGTGCGAGGAAGGCGAGCTGGTCGGCGGTGAGTGCCGTGCTCCGGCTCACCGACCGCGAGCTGTGCCCGACCTCGGCCTCACGCCGCACGAGGATGGGCTTCTCCTCCACCGGCGCCGAGGTGGCCCACTGCATCTCGGCGCACAGTTTGCGGGCGTGCAGCGGGTCCACGCGGGTGTCGTTGTCGAACACCGTGAACAGGGTGGCCGGGTACCGGGTCCCCTCACGCACGTTGTGGTACGGGGAGTAGCCGAGCAGCCAGCCCAGCTGCTCGGGGTCCTCGGCGCTGCCGAACTCCACGTTCCACAGCTGGCCCAGCCCGAACCTCTCGTAGCGCACCATGTCGAGCAGCGGTGCGGAGCACACGGCGGCCGCGAACAGGTCCGGGCGCTGGGTGACCATCGAGCCCACCAGCAGCCCGCCGTTGCTGCCGCCCATGACCGCCAGCTGTTCCGGGGTGGTGACCCCGCTGCCGATCAGGTGCTCGGCGGCCGCGGCGCAGTCGTCGAACACGTTCTGCTTGTTGGCGAGCATGCCGCCCCGGTGCCACTCCTCGCCCTCCTCCAGACCGCCGCGCAGGTTGGCGACGGCGTACACGCCCCCGGCGCGGACCCACGCCAGGATCGCGGCGGAGTAGCCCGGGGTGAGGGAGATCTGGAAGCCGCCGTACCCGTAGAGGATGGTCGGCCGGGGCCCGTCCACGGGTGCGGCGGGGGAGATCACCAGCATGCGGACGGTGGTGCCGTCCCCGGACGTGAACGCGACCTGTTCGGTCCGGACCTCGGGCAGGTCGATCTCGCCCGGGAAGTCGGCCCACAGCTCGACCCGCCCGGTCCGCGCGTCGTAGTGGTACACGGACGAGGGGTGGGTGTTGTCCGTGTAGCCGAACCACGCCTCGTGCCCGCCCTCGGGCCTGGTGGTCAGCCCGGCGAGGCTGCCCAGACCGGGCATGGGCAGGGCACCGAGCCGTTCACCGGTCGCCGGGTCGTGCCGGGTGACCTCGCTGATCGCGTGGCGGCTCCACACGGCCAGGAGCTCGGGGGTGCCGTGCCCGTCCCAGCCCAGCAGGGAGTGGCCCTCCAGGACCGCCTCCGGGTCCTCGGGGATCAGCGTGGTCCAGTTCTCGTACCCGGGCTCGGCCGGGTCCGCGACGCACAGGCGACCGCGCGGGGCCTCGCGGTCGGTGAACAGGTACAGGCGGCCGTCCCGCCCCATCCTGGGGCGCAGGTCGGAGTCGACCCCTTCCTGGACGGTGACCAGCCGGGGGCTCTCCAGCGGGCCCTCCTCCAGGTCGGCCACCCAGGCGTTGGTCGCGGACGAGGTGCCCCGGACGGAGGTCAGGACCAGCCACCGGCCGTCCTGGCTCACGTCCACGCCGAAGTACTCGGTCTTGTCCCGGCCCTGCCCGAAGACCAGGGCGTCCTGGTCTCCGGAGGTGCCCAGGCGGTGCAGGTAGACGCGGCGGTGGTAGGAGGTCTCGTCCTCCGGCACCTCCTCCGGGGGGAGACGGCGCACGTAGTAGAAGGCCGACGCGTCCGGCAGCCAGGCCACCGGGCTGTAGCGCGTGCGGTCGAGGGGACCGTCGACCAGCTCGCCGGAGTCCACGTCGACGACGCGCAGCGACGACTCCTCGTTGCCGCCCTCGGAGAGCTGGTAGGCGAGCAGACGGCCGTCGGGGGAGGGGCGCCAGGCGTCGAGGGTGGTCAGACCGGAGGGGTCCAGGGCTCCGGGGTCGATCAGGACGCGTTCGGGGCCGTCGCCGTCCCGCACGTGGAGCACGGCGTGCTCCTGCCCGGGTGCGCGCCGGGTGACGAAGAGCCGCTCGCCGCGCCAGAGGGGGGTGCCCACGTGTCCGGCGCCCATGAGCGAGCGCACCTGCCCGGCGAACCAGTCGCGGGTCACGTAGTCGCTCGACAGCTTCTCGTACAGGTCGTCCTGGGCGTCGGACCACGCCTTGGTGTCCGTGGAGTCGGCTTCCTCCAGCCACCGGTAGGGGTCGTGGACGGAGTGTCCGTGGAGGGTCTCGTTGATGTCCAGCCGTGTGGCCGGGGGATAGCGGAGTTCGCGCATACTTCGCACCCTATCCACCGGTATCTCACTGTGTGTGTTCGGCGCGGCGGGAGGATGAATCCGGGTTCACCGGACGCACAATGGGTTCCAGAAAGCGACAACGGGCGTTTTCTGGGCGGCCCGCCGTAAATTGGGGTGGCGCCGGAGTGGTCCGAACAAGCAAACTGAATGCGGGACGCAACTCGGCGGGAACCACCGGGAGGTCCGTGTGGCAAGGCGTACGGAGACACCGATCCTCGGGTCGGTGCACAGGGAGGTCACCTGGCTGGCTGATCGGCTGGCCGGGGAAGAGACATGGCGGTCGCACGCGGCCGCCGGGGCGACGCGATGAGCGCCCGACGCAGCCGGGAGGGTGGTCCAGGCACCGCCCGCCGCCACGTGCTGCTGCTCAACGCCAGCTTTGAACCACTGACGACACTGCCGCTGCGCAGAGCGATCCTGCTCGTCCTGCGCGAGAAGGCGGAGGTCGTTCACGACGACGGCGCGGGGGCGGTGCTGCACTCGGCGACGCGCTCCTACGACGTACCGTCGGTGATCAGGCTTCGGCGCTACATCAGCGTCCCCTACAGCCGGAGGGTGCCCCTCACCCGGGTGGCGCTCATGCGGCGGGACCGGCACACCTGCGGTTACTGCGGGAAGAAGGCGGAGACGATCGACCACGTCATCCCCCGGAGCCGCGGTGGCGCGCACGTGTGGGAGAACGTGGTGGCGGCATGCAAGCCGTGCAACCACCGGAAGGCGGACAAGTTCCTGGACGAGATCGGCTGGGAACTGCACATCACCCCGAAGGTGCCGAAGGGCCCCCACTGGCGGTTGATCAACGGTGATCTGCACGGCGACCCCCAGTGGGAACCGTACATGGCACACCTGGCCGCCTAGGCGGCGACAAGGGTCGGAACCGGGCGTCCCACCCGGCCCGGACGACGCCCCCGGGGAGCCGACCCCTCGTCGGTTCGCCGGGGGCGCCCCCGTGCACGGCGCCCGCCGGGGGCTGGAGAACGGCCCCGCCCCCGCTTATCCTGGGTCCCATGCCCCGATACGACTTCCGCTGCCGCGAGTGCGGCGACACCTTCGAGCTCTCCCGCCCCATGGCCGACTCCGACGCCCCCGCCGACTGCCCCCGGGGGCATGACGACACCGTGCGCCTGCTGTCCACCGTGGCGGTGGGCGGACGCGCCGCCGCCCCCGCCACCTCCGGTGGCGGAGGGTGCTGCGGGGGCGGCTGCTGCGGCTGAGGCCGGGGCCCTACCTCTCGATCTGGGTGACGTCACGCGCCGCGCCGGTGGAGGCCGAGGTGGCCATCGCCGCGTAGGCGCGCAGCGCGGCGGTCACCGGGCGCTGGCGGTCGCGCGGCTGGAACCGGCCCAGCTCCTTGAGCAGGCGCTCCCGGCGCGCGTTCAGCTCGTCCTCGGAGACCTCCAGGACGATGCCCCGGTTCGGGATGTCGATGCTGATGGTGTCGCCGTCCTCGACCAGGGCGATGTCGCCGCCCGCCGCCGCCTCGGGTGAGGCGTGGCCGATGGACAGTCCCGAGGTGCCGCCGGAGAAGCGGCCGTCGGTGATGAGCGCGCAGGCCTTGCCCAGGCCGCGGCCCTTGAGGAAGCTGGTCGGGTAGAGCATCTCCTGCATCCCGGGGCCGCCCTTGGGGCCCTCGTAGCGGATGACGACCACGTCACCGGGCTCGATCTGCTTGTTGAGGATGCCGTCCACGGCGTCGTCCTGCGACTCGAACACCTTCGCGGGCCCGGAGAAGGTCCACAGCTCCTCCTCGACACCGGCGGTCTTGACGATCGCGCCGTCGGGGGCGAGGTTGCCGAACAGCACGGCCAGGCCGCCGTCCTTGGTGTAGGCGTGCTCCACGGAGCGGATGCAGCCCTTCTCGCGGTCCTCGTCCAGGGTGTCCCATCGGACGCTCTGCGAGTAGGCCTTCGTCGTGCGCACGCCGCCGGGGGCCGCGTGGAAGAGCTCCACGGCCTCGGGCAGCGCCGTCTCGGAGGTGATGTCCCACTCGGCCAGGAACTCGCCCACGGTCTTGCCGTGCACGGTGGGCAGCGAGGTGTCGAGCAGGCCGCCCCGGGCCAGCTCGCCCAGGATGCCGGGGATGCCGCCCGCCCGGTGGACGTCCTCGATGTGGTACTTCTCGGTGTTCGGCGCGACCTTGCACAGGCACGGGACGCGGCGGGAGATGGCGTCGATCTCGGGGAGCCCGAAGTCCACACCGGCCTCGGTGGCGGTGGCCAGCAGGTGCAGGATCGTGTTGGTGGAGCCGCCCATGGCGACGTCCAGCGCCATGGCGTTGGCGAAGGCGGCGGGGGTGGCGATGGAGAGCGGCAGCACCGAGGCGTCGTCGTCGCGGTAGTAGCGCTGGGCGGCCTCCACGACCAGGCGCCCGGCGTCCTCGTAGAGGGCCCGCCGCGCCGTGTGCGTGGCCAGGACCGTGCCGTTGCCGGGGAGGGCCAGCCCCATGGCCTCGGTGAGGCAGTTCATCGAGTTGGCGGTGAACATCCCCGAGCAGGAGCCGCAGGTGGGGCAGGCGTTCTCCTCCATCTCGTCCAGCTCGGCCTGGGAGACGCTCTCGTCCGCCGCCGCGATCATGGGGTTGATGAGGTCGAGCTTGCGGACCGTGGTGGCGGTGCCGTCGACCACCGTGACCTTCCCGGCCTCCATGGGGCCGCCGGAGACGAACACGGTGGGGATGTTCAGCCGCATCGCGGCGAGCAGCATGCCCGGGGTGATCTTGTCGCAGTTGGAGACGCACACGAGGGCGTCGGCACAGTGCGCGTTGACCATGTACTCGACGGAGTCGGCGATCAGCTCGCGGCTGGGCAGCGAGTAGAGCATGCCGCCGTGGCCCATCGCGATACCGTCGTCGACGGCGATGGAGTTGAACTCGCGGGGCACGCCGCCCGCCTGGCGGATGGCGTTCGCGACGACCTCGGCGACCTCGCGCAGGTGCACGTGTCCGGGCACGAACTCCGTGAAGCTGTTGGCCACGGCCACGATGGGCTTGCCGAAGTCCTCGCGCTCCACACCGGTGGCGCGCATGAGGGCGCGGGCACCTGCCATGTTCCTGCCGTGGGTGACCGTGCGTGAGCGTAGGGCTGGCATGGGGTGCACTCCCATCGTTACGGGTGTTTCCCCACGATGGTAGTCCCCCTCAGGGACAGCTTCGGTCTCGCCGGAAGAGACAGGAGTCCCGGATGGTGAGATTAACCGAGGTGGGGGCTCCGGTTCGCGGCCTGCCCGCGGGGTCGTCGGCGGAGGCCGGACACGCGAGAGGCCCGGAGGCCACGACGGTGTGGCTGGCTCCGGGCCCGGGACGGACGAGGGGGGACGGGGTCAGTAACGTGGCGGCAGGGCCTTCTTCGCGGCCTGATAGATCTCCTCGATCTCGGTCTCGCTCAGACGATCGCGCCCGCTGCGCAGCCACTTGCGGACCTTGGTTCCGGTGATGATGTCCACGCCCCGCAGCCGGTGGCTGTCCCAGGGCATGCCCGGACCGTAGATGGCCAGGGAGGCGCGCACCGAGATGTCGCGGCCGAGCTCCTTGCTGATGAGCTCCTCCGCGCGCTTGGCCTCCTCCAGGGCCTCATCGATCCGCTCGTTCTTGCTGAAGCGGCCGTGGTAGAGCTTCTCCAGCTTGTTGCGCAGCGGGAGCCGCTTGTCCCAGGACTCCGAGTCGATGGCGAACGCGCCGCGACGACCCACGATGAAGTGGTCGATCTGGCCGTTGCCGCCGGGGACGGCGCGCGCGTGGAGGACGCGGTAGCCGAGCTGCTTCATGAGTTTGAGCTGTGCCTCGGTGCGTCGCTGGGCGGCCGAGGGCTTGCGCCAGCGGGGGATCTCCGACTCGCGACGGGCGCTCCAGACCATCACCGCCACCAGGACGATGAGGCCGAGGGTGACGCCGACCCTCCAGTCCCCGGTGAGCATGCCGAAGGCGCCCGCCACGGCCCCCGCCGGAACGCTCCGGAAGATCCAGCGGCGGACGGAGTCGTTCGACCTCAGGGCCCCGTAGAGGGCCTTGGTGCTGGCCGCGCCGCCTTCCTTGCGTTGGTTGGGGAAGAAGAGGGCCTCGGGTCGTTCGGGCTCCGACCCTTCGGACGACGAGCTACGACCGTTCACTCTGGTTGCCGATTCCACGACGGACAGGTTAGTTCCATCCATATCCGAGTCCTAGTGCATGACTTCTCACACTTTTCTTCCCTGGTGTTCTGGCGCCCAAGCGTGTCCGGGGCGCCGGAACGGGGAAGGATTGACCTTTCGCCACCTCTCTGGAGAAGTACCGTTCTTCGGCGTGGTGCCCGTTGCCCTACCCGGTTAACCTCGGGTGCCATGACCAGAATTCATGAACTTCCCGCGCACCGACTCGCCGCGTTGGTCCGCAGTCGTGAACTGTCGCCTGTTGAGATCGCTGAGCACTACCTCCAGCGGATTCGGAGGTTGGACGACCGATATGGCGCCTATATAACGGTCACTGAAGAATTGGCTCTGGAGCAGGCCCGAAACGCGCAGAAACGCGCCATGAGCGACACGCCGGAGGATCTGCCCCCGCTCCTCGGCGTCCCCCTGCCCATCAAGGACCTCGACACCGTCGCCGGTGTCCTCGTCACCTTCGGCTCACGCGCCTTCCCCGACCTCGTGGCCCCCACCGATTCCGCAGTGGTCGCCCAGCTGCGCGACGCGGGCGCGGTCTTCCTCGGCAAGACCAACACCCCCGAGTTCGGCGCCACGTGCCACACCGAGAACGCCGTCGCCCCGCCCACCCGCAACCCCTGGGACACCAGCCGCTCACCGGGCGGCTCCAGCGGGGGCGCCGCCGCGGCGGTGGCCGCCGGGCTCGCGCCCGTGGCCCAGGGCAGCGACGGCGGCGGGTCCATCCGCATTCCGGCGAGTGTCTGCGGCCTCTTCGGGCTCAAGCCCACACGGGGGCGGATCTCTCTCGGACCCGACCGCGCCGACCTCAACGGACTGTCCACGGCGGGACCGATCACCCGCTCGGTCCTGGACGCCGCCCTGATGCTGGACGCCATGGCGGTCAACCTCCCGGGCGACCTGTTCACCGCTCCGCCTCTGCCCCCCGGCGAGACCTTCGCCGACCACGCCCGGCGCGAACCCGGACAGCTGCGCCTCGCCCGCTACTCCGACACCGGGTCCACGGGCATCCCCGTCCACCCCGACGTGCTCGCCGCCCACGAGGAGACCACCCGGCTGCTCCTGGAGCTGGGCCACGAGGTCGAGGAGATCGACAACCCCTTCGAGTCCGCCTTCGGAGGGGCCTTCGCCGAGGACTTCCCGTACCTGTGGGCGGCCATCGCCTCGGCCACACCCGTCGACCCGGCCCGCGAGGGCGAGCTCACACCGATCTACCGGTGGCTCCGCGAACGCGCCCGCCAGACCACCGTGCCCGACCACGTGGGGGCCGTCGCACGCCTCCAGCGCGGCACCCGAGCGATGCTCACGGCCACCGAACGCTTCGACGCCGTCCTGAGCCCCACCCTGGCCCGGCCGCCGGTGCCGATCGGGCACTTCACCTCGGGCGGACCGGAGGAGGAGTTCCGGCTCATGACCGAGTTCACCCCGTTCACCTCGATCTACAACGTGACCGGGCAGCCCTCGGTGAGCGTCCCGCTGCACTGGTCGCCGAGCGGTCTGCCGATCGGCTCCATGCTCACGGGGCGGATGGGCGGTGAGGGGACCCTGCTGTCCCTGTCGGCGCAGCTGGAGCGGGCCCGTCCGTGGGCACACCGGGTTCCCGGGGGCTGGACGGACTGACCGGGCCCGACGGGGCGGCGCCCCGCTCCGCCGGGACGGGCGAGGTGGACCCCGACAGCCGGCTCAGGAACAGGCTGAGGACGGCGGCCACCAGCACCAGCACGGTCGCGCCCAGCGCACCTCCGGCGATCCCGTTGGTGTCCACCAGAGCACCGGTCAGCGGCCCCGCCAGCGCGGCGCCGATGCCCATGGCCGTCGCCATCCAGCCGAACGCCTCCGCCCGGCGGTGGGCGGGGGCCGCGTCGCCCAGACGCCCCATCACCGCGGCGAGGGTGGGTGCGAGCGCCAGGCCCGAGACGAAGAGCAGCGGGGTGATCAGCAGCGGGGTCGGCAGGTGGCTGACCGGCGGCAGGAAGGGGACCAGCACCGCGATGCCCAGGGCGGCGCCGAAGGCGCGCAGCGGCAGCCTCGGCGTGCCTCGGAGCGCGCCCGCCACCGCACCGCCCACCAGGGAGCCCAGTGCCCAGATCGAGGCCAGCACCATCACGTAGTGGGGGGCCTCCAGCTCGTTGGCCCAGGCCACGATGACCAGGTCCATGCCGACCACGCCGGAGACGATCGTCGCGCACATCACGAACAGCAGGCAGAGCACGGGGTGGAAGAGCAGGCTGCGGTCCGCCGGGGCGGCCGTGCGGTCGGCCCCGCCGCCCGCGTCCCGCGGGACGGCCCCGGGACGGTCTGGTTCGGCCGGGCCGGTCACGCCCGCGCGGCGCAGGGACAGGGCGAACCCCACCGCGCCCATCAGCCCCAGAATGCCCAGAAGCAACAGGGCCCAGCGTGGTCCGGCCAGCGCCACCACACCGGCGGTGAGGATCGGTGAGAAGACGAAGACCAGCTCCTGGGTGGTGGCCTCGGCCGCGTAGATCGCCTGCCGCTCCGAACCCGTGGTCAGCCGGGGCCACAGCGCGCGCACGATCTGGTTGGCCGGGGTGCCGAACAGACCGGTGCCCAGAGCCAGAGGGATCGAGACCCACCACAGCGAGGCGGGGAGCAGCGCCAGCGTGACCAGACCGACGGTGAACACCACACCGCACACCAGCACCAGGCGATCACTGTCGCCCCGGTCGGCCATGCGCCCGCGCAACGGCCCCACCATCGCCATGCCCAGCGTGAACGCGCCCGCCACCAGGCCGGCCAGGGTGTAGGAACCGGTCCAGCCCTGGACGAGGAAGGTGACCGCGATCATCAGTCCCGGTGTGTAGAACCGGGCGGCCAGGGACCAGGTCAACAGGGACAGGACGTGGGGCACGGCGAAGAGCCGTCGGTAGTTGGCGAGCACGTGTTCGATTATGCAGCTCCCACCGGGCACTCCGCCAAGGGTTTCCCCGCCCGGACCGGGGGTGCGCGCGGGGCCAGGGGAAAGCCAGGGGAAAGGGGAGGTAGAGCCACGGCCCAGGAACGGGGAAGGGACACATGTTCCGAGCCCACGCCGGGTCGTCCTGCGGTGTACGCGCGCCGCCGTGGGGCATGATCGGTGTCTGTGAGGGACGTTCAGCTGAGCCGGGTGGCCGAGCGCCACGGGGTCGCGACCGCGTACGAGGACTGGCGGGGCAGACGGGTGCCCGTCAGCCCCGACACGATCCGCCATGTGCTGACCGCTCTGGGGGTGGATCCGACCGACCCCGACGCGGCACCGGGGCGCGGGCCGTTGCCGCCCGCCGTGGTGGTCCGCGAGGGCAAGGCACCGGACCTGGTGCTGCCCGAAGGCGCCCGCAGTTCCGTGGAGACCTCGGACGGCGCGCTGCTGCCGTTCGATCCCGGCCTGCCCCTGGGCGTGCACACCCTGAGGGTGACCGACCAGGGGACCGAGCACGACGCGCCCCTGCTGGTGGTCCCCGACCGGATCGATCCGTCCGCGCTGCGGGAGAACCCCCGCCTGTGGGGGCTGATGGCCCAGATCTACAGCGTCCGCTCCCGGGCCTCCTGGGGCACCGGTGACCTGCGTGACCTCTCCGAGCTCGCTGAATGGAGCGCCCGGGACCTCGGCGCGGACTTCACCCTGATCAACCCGGTGCACGCCACCGAACCCGACACACCGCTCGAACCCTCGCCCTACCTGCCGGTCAGCCGCCGCTACGCCAGCCCCCTCTACGTGCGCGTGGAGGACGTGCCCGAGTACGCGCGGCTGGACCCGTCCCAGCGCGAGGGCATCCAACGCCTGGCCCGGCCGCTGCGTGAACGGGGCCGCACCGCCGACCTCCTCGACCGCGACGCCGTCTGGGAGGCCAAGCGCACCGCGCTGGAGATCCTCTTCCAGGTAGCGCGCGCACCGGGCCGGGAGGAGTCGCTCCGCCACTACCTGGAGCGCGAGGGGCAGCCCCTGGTCGAGTTCGCCACCTGGTCCGCGCTGGCCGAGGAGCACGGTTCCGACTTCCGGACCTGGCCCTCGGAACTGCGCGACGTCGGTTCGCTCACGGTCGGCCGGAAGGCCCTGGAGCTGTGGCCGCGCGTGGAGTTCCACCGCTGGCTCCAGTGGATCCTGGACGAACAGCTCGGCCAGGCGCAGGGAAGCGCCCTGGACAGCGGCATGGACGTGGGGATCGTGCACGACCTCGCCATCGGCGTGCAGGGTGGCGGGGCGGACGCGTGGATGTACGGCGACGCCCTCGTCCACGGCCTGCACGTGGGCGCCCCGCCGGACGAGTTCAACCAGCGGGGACAGGACTGGGGGCAACCCCCCTGGAACCCGACCCGCCTGGCCCAGCTGGGCTACGGCCCCTTCCGCCAGATCCTCTCCCAGGGGTTGCGGCACGCGGGCGGCCTGCGGATGGACCACGTCATGGGCCTGTTCCGGCTGTGGTGCGTCCCCGAGGGGGCCACCGCCGACCAGGGCACCTACCTCCGCTTCGACCACGAGGGCATGGTGGGCACGCTGGTGCTGGAGGCCCGGCGCGCCGACGCGGTGATCGTCGGCGAGGACCTGGGCACCGTCGAGCCCTGGGTCCGCGACCACCTCGCCGACCGGGGCGTCCTCGGAACCTCCGTGCTGTGGTTCGAGAACGACCGGGACGGCGAACCGCTCCCTCCCGACAGATGGCGCAGGGACTGCCTGGCCACCGTGGCCACGCACGACCTGCCACCGGTCTCCTCGTACCTGTCCGCCGAGCACGTGGAGCTGCGCGACCGCCTCGGGCTGCTCGACCGGCCCGTGGCCGAGGAGCGCACCGCCTCCGAGGCCCGCGTGGCCCAGTGGTGCGCGCTGCTGGTGTACCTGGGGTTGTTGGAGGAGGACGCCGATCCGGTGGGCGACCCGGCCTCAGTAGTCGCCGCGATGCACGCCTACCTGGCGGCGACACCGGCCCGGATGCTGGGCGTGGCTCTCACCGACGTGGTCGGGGAGCGGCGGATGCAGAACCAGCCGGGTACGAGCACCGAGTACCCGAACTGGCGGATCCCGCTCACCAGCGGCGAGGGTGAGCCGGTCCTGGTCGACGAGCTGCTGGCCGACCCCAGGATGGTCGCCCGCGTCCGCCGCACGCTGGGTCCGCTCGGACACCAGGGTCGGGGCCTGTAGACCGGGGACGGTCACGGGAACCAGCCCGCCGCAGGACACGGGACGGCCCCCGGGGAACGCGTTCCCCGGGGGCCGTCACACCGTCGCGTACGCCGTGGTCGTCAGCGGTTCCGACCGGCGGCGACGTCCGTGGCGCGGGCGCGCAGGGCGCGCTCCACACCGGCCCGCCCCTCGATCAGCAGGCGGTGCAGCGCCGGGGCCGGGGAGTTGTCCGCGATGTAGGCGTCGGTGCGCTCCAGGGTCGCCTCCTCCACCAGCTGGCTCGGGTAGACCACCTCGGCGAAGGTCTGCGCGAACTCACCCGTCCACTTCTCCCAGGCCGGGGCGAGCTGGGCGAAGTACCGCTCCAGGTAGGGGCGGTACAGCTCCGCCTGGCGCGGCTCGGTGAAGCCCAGCAGCGTGGCACGGAACTCGGCGTTGGCCAGGTCCCCGCCCACGATCCGCTCCCAGGCGGTCTCCTTGGCCTCGGCCGTGGGGATCGCGGCCCGGGCGCCGGCGGCGTTGCGCTGACCGGTGGCGGTCGGGTCGGCCTCCAGCTCGGCGGCGATCTCCGCCTCGCCCGCCTTCCCCGCGGCGACCAGGCGGCGCAGCAGGGTCCAGCGCAGGTCGGTGTCGACCTCCAGGCCGTCCACGGTGATCGCGCCGTCCAGCAGGCCCCGCAGCAGGGACAGGTGGGCGTCGGTCACGGCGGCGTCGGCCAGGGCGTTGACGTAGGCCAGCTGGAGGTCGCCGCCGGGCTCGGCGGCCGACAGCAGCTCGCTCAGCCGGTCGGCCAGCAGCTCGAACCCGACCGGGCGCCACGCGGGGTCGGCGTAGTTGAAGAGCGCGCCCGAGGCCTGGCGGAGCAGGGTCTGGGCGACCGTGACGTCGTTGACGCCGCTGATCCCGGAGGCCACCAGGGCCACGTAGTCCCGGGCCGCCATCTCACCGTCGCGGGTCATGTCCCAGGCGGCGCTGAACGCCAGCGCGCGCGGCAGCGACTCGCGGATCTCACCGGCGCCCTCCACCAGCGTGCGCAGGGAGCGCTCGTCCAGGCGGATCTTGGTGAAGGTCAGGTCGTCGTCGTTGATGAGCACCAGGTCCGGCCGGGCCCTCCCGACCAGCTCGGGGACCTCGGTACGGGCGCCGCTGACGTCCAGCTCCACGCGCTCGCGGCGCACGATGCCCTCGTCGGTGCGGTCGTACAGGCCCACGGCCAGCCGGTGCGAGCGGAGCGTGGGGTGGTCGGAGGCGGCCTCCTGGAGGACCGCGAACGACGCGAAGTTCCCGTCCGCGTCCACCTCGAACTCCGGGCGCATGGTGTTGACGCCCGTGGTCTCCAGCCACTCCTTCGACCAGGCGGACAGATCGCGGCCGGAGGCGGACTCCAGGTGCTTGAGGAGGTCGCTCAGCTCGGTGTTGCCGAACGCGTTCTCCTTGAAGTAGGCGCGCACGCCCGCGAAGAACGCGTCCACGCCCACGTACGCGGCGAGCTGCTTGAGCACCGAGGCGCCCTTGGCGTAGGTGATCCCGTCGAAGTTCACCTCGACCGCCTGGATGTCGACCATGTCGGCGGCGATGGGGTGCGTGGACGGCAGCTGGTCCTGGCGCAGTGCCCACGCCTTCTCCACGTTGGCGAAGGTCGTCCAGGCGTCGGACCACTGGGTGGCGTTGACCTGGCAGTACACGCTCGCGTAGGTCGCGAACGACTCGTTCAGCCACAGGTCGTCCCACCAGCGCATGGTGACGAGGTCACCGAACCACATGTGCGCCATCTCGTGCAGGATCGTCTCGGCGCGGCGCTCGTAGCGCGCGTCGGTCACGCGGGAGCGGAAGACGTAGTCCTCCAGGAACGTGACCGCGCCCGCGTTCTCCATGGCGCCCGCGTTGAACTCGGGCACGAACAGCTGGTCGTACTTGCCGAACGGGTAGCGCAGGTCGAACAGGCCGTGGAAGAAGTCGAAGCCCTGCTTGGTGACCTCGAACAGCGCCTCGGAGTCCAGGTGCTCCGCGAGCGAGGCACGGCAGTACAGGCCCAGCGGGATGCCGTCGTGCTCGTCGCGGACCACGTGGTAGGGACCGGCGATCAGCGCGGTGATGTAGGTGGACATCACCTCGGTGGCGGGGAAGTGCCAGCGCACCCGCTCCTCACCCGCAGCCTCGCGCTCCACGTCGGGGGCGCTGTTGGAGACGACCTCCCACGACGGCGGCGCGAACACGGTGAGCTCGAACGTGGACTTGAGGTCGGGCTGGTCGAAGCACGTGAACATGCGGTGCGCGTCGGCCGTCTCGAACTGGCTGTACAGGTAGACGGAGTCGTCCACCGGGTCCACGAACCGGTGCAGCCCCTCACCGGTGCGCATGTACGCCGCGTCCGCGACCACCGTGAGTTCGTTCTCGGCGGCCAGGTCCGGCAGGGTGAGCCGCTCGCCGTCGAACAGCTCGGCCACGTCCAGCGCGCGCCCGTTCAGCACGGCGCTGTGGACTCTCGGCGCGGCCAGGTCGACGAAGGTCCGCGCGCCCGGCTCCGTACTGGAGAAGCGCACCACGGTGCTGGACCGGAAGGTCTCCGCACCAGTGGTCAGGTCCAGCTCCACGGCGTAGGACTCCACGCCGAGAATGCGGGCCCGCTCCTTGGCCTCGTCCCGTGTCAGGTTCCCTGCCACGCCACGCTCCCTCCACGGCCGTCTTCGTCGTCGGCCGGAAATCGTCTGTCGACCGCGTCGAGCCCGCCGGCTGGGGTGGGCCGTCGGGCCTGAGGTCGTTGTAGTCGATTCGATCCTGTCACGCGCGGGGGTGGAATGCGCAACCGATCACCGTGGTTGTCGATCCATGGCGGGGTCCGGTCACTCGGGCCCCGGACGACGGAGAACACCTTCCCCCGGGCCCGGCCCACAGGCGCCCAGAGGCCCCAGCCGAGGAGCAGCGATGACCGAGACCCCCGCGCAGGCGGGCGAGCGCGAGAACGTGTACGCCGACATGTGGTTCGACCCGGCGTGCCCCTGGGCCTGGATCACCTCCCGCTGGCTGGTGGAGGTCGAGAAGGTCCGACCCGTGACCGTGCGCTGGCACGTGATGAGCCTGAGCGTGCTCAACGAGGGCCGGGACCTTCCCGAGGACTACCGGTGGTTCCTCGACCGTGCCTGGGGTGCGGTGCGCGTGTGCGTCGCCGCCGAACAGCGCTTCGGCCCCGAGGTCCTGGGCGCCCTCTACACCGCGCTCGGCACCCGTTACCACGACCGTGACGAGGCGAAGGACACGGACACCGTCCGGGCCGCCCTGATCGACGCCGGTCTGCCCGAGGACCTGGCCGAGGCCGCCGACTCCACCGCGTACGATGAGGCCCTGCGCGCCTCGCACGGCGAGGCGATGAAGCTGGTGGGAGAGGACGTCGGCACACCCGTCATCCAGGTGGAGGACGTGGCCTTCTTCGGCCCGGTGGTCTCCCCGATCCCGCGCGGCGAGGCCGCCGGGAAGCTGTGGGACGGTGTGCGCCTGGTCGCCGGGACCGACGGGTTCTTCGAGCTCAAGCGCACCCGTACGCGCTCACCCATCTTCGACTGACACTTCACCGGGAGCACCCATGCCAGGGCCTGACGACGACCGCCGCGCCACCTTCCTCGACGACCTCGACCTGTTGCCCGACACCACGAGCGACGAACGCTCCGAGGGGTGGGGGGACAGCGACGAGGACTCCTCGGCGCGGCTGATCGCCGACCGCCCGCCGCACTGGGGCTGACCCGGGAGCCGCGCCGGGGCCGACCCCCGGCGCCCGATCGGGGCGGGTATCCGTGGAACCACGGGTGCCCGCCCGCCTCCGTTTCCGGGGCCGCTCCGCCCCTGGCCAACCCGAATCGCGTTCTGCGACAGTGGGGTCCATGCGATCCCTCTACATCGACGGCGCCTGGCGCGACTCCGCCTCCGACGAGGCCCTGGACGTGGTCAACCCGGCGACCGAGCAGGTCATCGACACCGTTCCGGCGGGCGCCACCGCCGACGTCGACGCCGCGGTCGAGGCCGCCGCGTCCGCCCTTCCCGCGTGGTCCGCGCTCACCCCGGGCCAGCGCGTCACCCACCTGGCCCGCGCGCTGGAGCTGTTCGACGCGCGGCTCGACGACGTCGCACGCCTGCTGACCACCGACATGGGCGCGCCCGCGACCTTCGCGACCAAGGTCCAGGCAGGGCTGCCCGCGCGGATGTTCCGCACCTACATCGACCTGGTCGAGGAGCACGGCGAGCGCTACTTCGGTGGCGAGGAGGTCGACAACTCCCTGGTGGTGCACGAGCCGGTCGGCGTGGTCGGCGCCATCACCCCGTGGAACTACCCGCTCCACCAGGTCGTCCTGAAGGTCGTCCCCGCCCTCCTCGCGGGCAACACCGTGGTCCTCAAGCCGAGCGAGGTCGCGCCGCTCAGCGCCTACTGGCTCACCGAGGTCCTGCACGAGGCCGGGCTGCCCGCGGGCGTGTTCAACCTCGTGTCCGGTACGGGGCCGGTGGTGGGCGAGGCGATCGCCGCCCACCCCCGGGTGGACATGGTCTCCTTCACCGGCTCCACCGGGGCCGGGACCCGGGTGTCCCAGGTCGCCGCCGAGACGGTCAAGCGGGTCGCCCTGGAACTGGGCGGGAAGTCGCCCAACGTCATCCTGCCCGGGGCCGACCTCGCCAAGGCGGTCAAGCGCGGTGTCGCGGACGTCATGCGCAACACCGGGCAGAGCTGCAACGCCCTCACCCGCATGCTCGTGCACCGCGACTCCTACGAGGAGGCCGTCGAGCTGGCCGCCGCCTCCACCGCCAGGTACGTGCCGGGTGACCCCACGGACGGGGACACCCGCCTGGGTCCGCTGGTCTCCGCCGCGCAGCGGGACCGGGTCCGCTCCTACGTCGACCTCGGCGTCGCGGAGGGCGCCCGTCTGGTCGTGGGGGGCTCCGACCCCGTCGAGGAGCCCGGCACCGGCTACTACGTCCGCCCGACCGTCTTCGCGGACGTGCGCAACGACATGCGTATCGCCCAGGAGGAGATCTTCGGTCCGGTGCTCGTCCTCATCCCCTACGACACGGTGGAGGAGGCGGTGGGGATCGCCAACGACACCGTCTACGGCCTCAGCGCCGCCGTGTGGGCCGCCGACCCCGACGAGGGGCTGGCGGTCGCCCGCCGACTGCGGGCAGGTCAGGTGGAGCTCAACGGCGGTGCCCTGAACCCGCGCGCTCCCTTCGGCGGGTACAAGCGCTCCGGCAACGGGCGTGAGTGGGGCCTGCCCGGACTGGTGGAGTTCTGCGAGGTCAAGGCCGTGCAGAGGTGATCCCTGTGGCCGGACTCACCGCTGCGAGACCCACCCCGGCGGAATCGGACCCGGTGACGCGCGCGTTGTGCCGTGTGGAAAGATTCCGACTGGTCATCCCCTGGTCGAACCCAATCGAGGTGTGAGTTGAGCAACAAGCCCGCGGTCTCCAAGGCAGGTCCTCTCGGTAAGGACCTCAAGTCGATCCTCGTGTACAACCTGATCGCGATCCTGTCGATGGCCGGCTTCGCCGCCCTCGGTCTGAGCGTGGCGGCGGCCGCCGCCGGGGCCTGAACCCCCGCGACCCACACGACGCGCGCCGCGCCCCCGACGGTCACTCCGACCGGTCCGGGGGCGCGGCGCCGTTCGTTCCCGGGAGGTGTCACACTGGTGACGTGCGTGTTTACCTTGGATCAGATCATGCGGGCTTCGAGCTCAAAGAACACCTCGTCTCCTGGTTGAAGGAGAACGGCCACGAGGTCGTCGACGCCGGTCCGGCCGTCTACGACGCGGTGGACGACTACCCCCCGTTCGTCCTGCGCGCCGCCGAGGGCGTCGCCAAGGACCCGGGGTCCCTGGGCATCGTGATCGGCGGCTCCGGCAACGGAGAGCAGATCGCGGCCAACAAGGTCACCGGCGTCCGCGCCGCCCTGGCCTGGAGTGAGGACACCGCCAAGCTGGCGCGTGAGCACAACGACGCGAACGTGCTCGGCATCGGTGGCCGGATGCACTCCCTGGAGGAGGCGACCCGGTTCGTGGAGCTCTTCCTCGCCACGCCGTACAGCGACGAGGAGCGGCACACCCGTCGCATCGCCATGCTGAGCGACTACGAGCACACCGGCGAGCTGCCCCCGCTTCCGTAACCCGTCCGTGGTCCCGCCTCCGTGCGGGGCCGCCAGCCCGCCCCCGCGTGCCCGGCACGCGGGGGCGGACCTGTCTCGGGAGCCCCGGGGCCGTGTCCGGTTCGGGACAGAGGACCTGTCCTTGGTCGGGGCGTTGTGGGATCCTTGTCCGGGAGTGGCCCGCTCCGTCCGGTGTGGGTTCTTCGTGAAGCGCGCGACCGCGTCCGGGACACACCCGGCCCGCGAGTCGTGTCCGAGAGAGGGGTGAGTTCCCGAAATCACCGGGAAGTTCCCCTACGGGTGCGTGAGTCCGACCCCGCGCACACGGGTTTAGGCGGAACCCAAACCCGGGGTTATGGGGCGGATCGCCGCTGGTCGTACGTGCCAGGCCAGCACCCCAAGCGCTACAGTTCGTGCACAGCGGCGGGCCATCGTAGTCCGAGACACCGTGTTGTCCGCGTCCATCGGTGCCCGCCCCTCGGCGGAACCAGCCTCCGCGAACCGGGCCGTGCCCCCACACAGCGCCCCCTCCGCCGACCCCAGACCCGGCCCCCGACGCGACCGTGAACGCACCGGTGTGCCGTACCACGACCAGGAGTGACCCCCGCGGTGAGCGGGCGTGCCGAGCCTAGAGGATCAATGAACCCCACACCGACCGCCAGGGCCACCCGACTGCTGCGATCCACCGTGCAGCGCATCGTCGCGGTGCTCAGGCGCAAGGTGCTCTTCCGCTATCGCCTCGTCCTCATCACCCTGGTCGCCATCGCCGTGGGCATCGGCGTGGGCGCCGTCTGGGGCCCCACCGGCTGGTTCCCGCCCAGCTCCACCATCCTCACCGTCCTGGCCGGCGGGCTGCTGCTCAAGCGCAAGAGCCTCGCCTTCCTGCTCGGGGTCGTCGTGGCCGTCCTGCTGTTCGTGGCCTTCATGCTCGACTTCGGCCAGGTCGGCCCGGGCCTGGTGGTCACCATCGGCGTCACCGCGGTCATGTCCTACCTGCTGTCCGGCGTGCGCGAACGCCTGGGCGTCCAGGGCCTCAGCGGCGAGATGATGCTGCTGGACCTCCGCGACCGCCTGCGCGACCAGGGCAAACTCCCGCAGGTCCCCTCGGGTTGGGGGCGCACCGCCGTCCTGCGCCAGGCGGGCGGCTCCTCGTTCGGCGGTGACTTCGTCGTCTCCATCCGCCGCGAGCACCGGCTCGACATCGCCGTCGTCGACGTCTCCGGCAAGGGCGTGGACGCCGGCACCCGCGCCCTGATGCTCTCCGGTGCGTTCAGCGGACTCATCGGCGCCGTTCCCGCGGGCGACTTCCTCGCCCACTGCAACGACTACCTCATGCGCAACAGCGGCGGTGAGGGGTTCGTGACCGCCGTCCACCTCAGTGTGGACACCGAGACCGGCGAGTACCAGGTCACCTCCGCCGGACACCCGCCCGCCCTGCACTTCGACAGCGGGGGCGGTGTGTGGAGCACGACGGAGGCCAAGGGCGTGGTCCTGGGCGTCATCCCCGAGATGACGTACACCTCAGTCCCGGGCAAGCTCCGTCCCGGGGACGCGATCATGCTGTGCACCGACGGTCTCATCGAGACCCCCGGAGAGGATCTCGACGCGGGCATCGACCGTCTCCTGGGAGCCGCCGACACGCTGGTCACGCAGGGTTTCGCCACCGGCGCGAGCGAGGTCGTGGACACCCTCAGCAAGGACAAGAACGACGACTGCGCGCTCGTGGTCCTCTGGCGCACCTGACCCGAACCGGCTCCGGCACCGGCAGGGTGTGAGCCGTACGAGCCGTTCCTGACGGTAGGGTCGACATGTTCCCCGACCCCGGTACGAGGTCTTCGTACCCGTTCACGGACCTCCGTGCCCGCCCCTCTCCGCCCCCTGGGCGCCGACGCCCGCACGGACCACCACACCAGTGACGAGGGGCCGGACCGGTCCCCAGGACCCGGACTCACCGGATTTTCGCGGCCCCGCGGGCGTGCCCGCCGGGCGATGGAGACGCAAGGGGGTGCTTCGCATGGACGAGCGCGCTGAAGAACTCATCGATCTGGTCGAGAACAACGACCTGACCGGGATCAGGCTCTGGTTGGCCGAACACCGGCCCCACGAGATCGCGGACGAACTGGCCCGCATGTCCAGCGGAGAGGCGATCATCCCCTTCCGCCTCCTGGACAAGGACCGGGAACTGGAGGTCTTCGAGGAACTGGACCCGGGCCAACAGCAGGCCATCCTCCTCGGCCTGCGCGGCACGGACTTCCACGACATCCTGGAGGAGATGGACCCGGACGACCGGGCCCGTCTGATCGGGGAGGCCCCGGCCAAGATCGCCACCCGGGCCCTCGCCGGGCTGAGCCCCGCCGAACGCAAGATGACCGCCGCGCTCCTGGGCTACCCCGAGGACTCGGTCGGCCGGTACATGACACCGGAGACGGTCATCCTGCACCGGGACCTCACCGTGGGCCGCGCCCTGGAGGTGGTGCGTGCCAAAGGAGCCGACGCCGAGACGATCTACACCCTGCCGGTGGTCAGCGACGGCCGCCGACTGGTCGGCACCATCACCCTGAGCGACCTCGTCGTCAGCGACGACGACCGCCTCCTCAAGGACCTGGTGGACGTCCTGGCCCCCCGGGTGGGCGTGAGCGAACCGGTCGAGGACGCCGCCCGGCTCATCCAGGAGGCCAACCTGGTCTCCCTCCCGGTGGTGGACTCCGAGGACCGCTTCGTCGGCCTCTTCACCTTCGACGACGCCCTGGAGGTCATCGAGGCGGCCGACTCCGAGGACATGGCCCGCCAGTCCGGTGCCAGCCCCATCGACGACCACTACGTGTCCGTCGGGGTGCTGCGCCTGGTCGGCGCCCGCTCGGTGTGGCTGATGCTGCTCATCGTCGCCGCGACCCTGACCGTCAACGTCATGCAGGCCTACGAGGCCACCCTGGAGGAGGTCACGGCCCTGGCGATCTTCGTGCCGATGCTCATCGGCACGGGCGGGAACGTGGGCGCCCAGTCCGCGACGGCGATCGTGCGCGCCCTCGCGGTCGGTGAGGTGCGGGTGCGCGACCTCCCGGCGGTGATCTGGAAGGAGGGCAGGGTCGGGCTGCTCCTGGGCGTCATGCTCGCGGGGATCGCCCTGGCCATCGGGTCGCTCCTGGTCGGGTTCGACGTCGCCGTGGTGGTCGCCCTCTCGGTGATCGCCATCTGTACCTGGGCGGCGATCATCGGCTCCGCCATGCCCCTGCTCGCCCGCAAGGTGGGGGTGGACCCCGCCGTGGTCTCCTCACCGATGGTCGCGACGCTCGTGGACGCCACCGGACTCCTCATCTACTTCTCGGTGGCGCGTATGGTGCTGGGGCTGTGACCCGGTGCGGACGTTTCGCTTGAAGTCCACGTGAAACGGGTATCGCACCACCAGGCAGAACGCTCTAGGGGGATTCCATGTCCGATACCGGAGGAACGTTCGACCGGCTCAAGAAGGCCGTCAACGACCACGCCGACAAGGCCGAGGGGGTCGTCGGGAAGGTGGCGGACGCCGCGAAGAAGGCGACCGGCGGGTCCCACGACGACAAGATCGACAAGGGAGCCGGGGCCGCCACCGACTACCTGCGCAAGCGCGCACAGGAGAACAAGAGGGACAAGGGCCAGGAGTAGCGGGGGAGCTCCGACCCGTGGCACGGAGCGGGGACGGCTGCCCCACAATGGGGCATGGCCTCCTCCGCTCCGCGCCCCCTCCCCGTCCTGCTCGCCCGGATCCGCATGCCCCTGATGTGGGCGGCGATGGCCGCGCTCCTGGCCGGGTACCTCGGCCTGTCGTGGTGGGTCGGCGGGACGCTGCTGGTGGTGGCTCTCGCCGTGCACCTGCGGCTGGGCACCCCGAAGTGCGCCCCGCGCGTGCTGGACCCACCGGTGCGCGGCCGCTGGATGCCGCTGACCAGCCCCGTGGACGCCGTCCCGAGCCAGGGCACACACGCCTACGGGCAGACCCACGCGCTCGGCCTCGTGGCCGAGGACGGCACACGGCCGGACATCGGGTGGCGACCGCTCAGCCGCCCCCCGGAGGAGTTTCCGGCCTTCGGCGCGCCCGTCTACGCGCCTGCCGGGGGCACCGTCGTCCGGGTGCACGACCGCCAGCGGGACCACCGCAGCCGCAACTCCTGGCCGTGGCTGCTCGGCTCCGTCGTCGAGAACACCCTGCGCGAGCTACGCGGCCCCTCGGGGTTGATCGGCAACCACGTGGTCATCGACGTCGGGGACGCTCACGTGCTCCTCGGTCATCTGCGGCGGGGCTCCGTCACGGTGGCCCCGGGGGAGAGGGTGGCGTCCGGCCAGCCGATCGCCGCGTGCGGGAACTCGGGCGCCTGCACCGAACCGCAGGTACGGGTGCAGTTGATGGACCTGTCGCACCCGCTCTTCGCGGCCGGGCTGCCCATGGTCTGGCGGCGCGGCTGGAAAGCGGGGGACCCGGAGTTCGAGGGGCTTCCGGAGACCTGGCGGCCGGTGGAGGTGGCCGGTCCCGAGCACGTACCACCTGGTCGGGTCGGTGCCGCGGCGGAATATCCTGGACTGAGGTAAGGCAAGCCTAACGAGGAGGTGTGGTGAGCGCGATCGACGGTGCGCCCTGCAAGCTCACGGTCTGCCGGGGCTGCTGCTGCGGCACGCGCAAGAAGGTGCCCGGTGTCGACCACAAGGCGCAGCTCGCCCGCCTCAGCGCCATCGACGACCATGCCGCCCGCCGTGTCCCGGTCCGCACCAGCAAGTGCCTCGACATCTGCTTCGAGGCCAACGTCGTCGTGGTCCAGCCCTCGCATGAGGGCCGCGCCGCCGGTGGGCGACCGGTCTGGCTGGGGCGGATGACCGAGGACCGCCTCCTGGAGGAGCTCGACGACTGGATCTTCGACGGCGGTCCCGGAATCGCCCCGCTCCCCGCCGCGCTGGAGGAGCACGTCACCTCCAAGGACGCCAAGAAGCCGAAGAAATCGAAGAAGGCGAAGAAGCGGGCGAAGTCGGGGGAGCCCGGTCCCGGATCCGTCCAGAAGGAGAAGAAGAGCAAGAAGGCCAAGAAGGACAAGAAGCGGGCGAAGAAGGCCGAAAAGAAAAAGAAGGAGAAGGCCGGGAAGAAGGCCGGGAAGGCCTGAGGGGGCGGCTACGCACTCCTCCCGATGGCAGCCGCCCCTCGACCCCTAGCCCGACTGGGACGCGAACTGGGTGCGGTACAGCGCCGTGTACAGGCCCCCCGCCTCCAGCAGCTCCTCGTGTGTCCCGCGCTCCAGGACGCGACCGTCCTCCAGCACCAGGATCTGGTCCGCCTCACGGACGGTGGCCAGCCGGTGCGCGATCACCAGCGAGGTGCGCCCCTCCAGAGCCACCGCCAGCGCCTCCTGCACAGCCGCCTCCGACTCGGAGTCCAGGTGGGCGGTGGCCTCGTCCAGGACCACCACGGACGGCGCCTTCAAGAGCAGCCGAGCGATCGCCAGACGCTGCTTCTCCCCGCCGGAGAGGCGGTACCCCCGGTCCCCGACCATCGTGTCGAGCCCGTTGGGCAGCTGCTCCAGGAGCACGCCCAACCGCGCCATCCGCAGCGCCTCCTCCAGCTCCGCGTCGGTCGCCTCCGGCCGGGCGTAGCGCAGGTTGGCGCCCACGGTGTCGTGGAAGAGCTGCGCGTCCTGCGTCACCACTCCCACGGCTTCCCTGAGGGAGTCGCCGGTGGTCTCCCGGAGGTCGAGCCCCCCGATCCGCACCGCGCCCTCGCTCGGGTCGTACAGGCGCGAGACCAGGTGCGTCAGGGTCGACTTGCCCGCCCCGGACGGGCCCACCAGGGCCACCATCTGGCCGGGTTCGGCGCGGAAGGACACCTCGCTCAGCACCTGGGTGTCGTCGGCCGCCTCGGCCTGGGGGGTCAGTTCCAGGGACGCCACCGACGTCTCCGAGGCGCCCGGGTAGCGGAAGGACACCCGGTCGAACTCGACGCTCAGCGGCCCCGAGGGCAGCGGCTCCGCGTCCGGGCTCTCCTTGATCTGCGGCTCCAGGTCCAGCACCTCGAAGACCCGGTCGAAGGAGACCAGGGCCGTCATGATCTCCACGTGCACGTTGGACAGCGTGGTGATCGGACCGTAGAGCCTGGCCAGGAGGGTGGTCAGCGCCACCAGGGTGCCCACTTCGAACGAACCGTCCACCGCGAGCACTCCGCCCACGCCGTAGACCATCGCCATGGCCAGCGCCGTGATGGTGGCCAGCATCGTGAACAGCAGACCGCCGATCACCGACTGGCGCACCCCGAGGTCGCGCACGCGCGCCGCCCGGTCGGAGAAGGCGCGGGACTCCTCGTCGGGGCGGCCGTAGAGCTTGACCAGCATGGCGCCGCCCACGTTGAAGCGCTCGGTCATCAGCGAGCTCATCGACGCGTTGTTGTCCATCGCGTCACGGGAGATGTTCGCGAGCCTGCGGCCCAGCAGCTTCGCGGGGACGATGAACAGCGGTACCAGGACCAGCGCCAGCAGGGTCACCTGCCAGGAGAGCGCCAGCATCGTGATGAGCACCGCCACCACGCTGATCAGGTTGGACACCACCGACTGGAGCACCGAGGTGATGGCGCGCTGCGCGCCGACCACGTCCGTGTTCAGGCGGCTGATCAGCGAGCCCGTCTGGGTCCGGGTGAAGAAGGAGATCGGCATCCGCTGCACGTGTGAGAACACCTGGGTACGCAGCAGGTAGATGACGCCCTCACCGATCCTGGAGGACAGCCACCGGCCGGTCAGGGTGATGACGCCCTCCACGAGCGCCAGAACCGCCGCCGCCACCGCCAACCAGACCACCACGGAGGTGTTCCCCGGGAGGATGCCCTGGTCGATGATGGCCCGCAGCAGCAGCGGGTTGGCCACCACCACGGCCGCGCCCACCGCGGTCACCGCGAGGAAGAGCAGGATCTGCCGCCAGTGCGGTGTCGCGTAGGACATCACGCGCCTGGTGAGCCCCGGGGGCAGTTCCTGCCCCCGCGCGCTTCCGTCGTTGACCAGTGCCCTGTAGGAGGGCCTCCCTGACATCATCCGCAGCCTCGTTTCCGTTCGCCACTCGCCACCCAAGCCTCAACGCCGGAGGGAGGGCGCTGCTTCCCTGGTCCGGTGTGGGATGACCGAGGGAGTCCGCGGGAATGCGGGGCGGTCAGAGGGACGAGGCGAGGCGGCCGAGCGCGGCGGTCGTGGACCGGCCGGGGGTGAACGGCAGTTCCCAGGTCTGCGCGCCCAGGGCGTCGGCGCCCCGGATCTTGGCCTGGGTGTAGCGGTCTCCGGCGGTGAAGGCCAGGGCGGCGGGGGAGAGGGGGCGCAGCAGTTCGGCGTAGGCAGCCCAGTCCGCCACGGAGGGCGGGCCCTCGATCACGAACGATCCGGCCACACAGCCCAGGGCGGCGATGGTCTCGGACCGTTCCGCGTCGGGATTGACCGGGCGTCCGGGGCCCTTCCAGGCCCGGACGCGCTCGTCGGACTCGATCCCCACGACGAGGGGGAGGCCGCGGGCGGCGATGGACTGGAGGAAGCGCACGTGCCCGACGTGCAGGACGTCGAAGACACCGGTCACGACGACCGGCCGCTCCGGCGGCTCCGGTCGTTGGAACCACAGCAGGCGGAGCGGCGTCGCCTGCTCGCCCGTGCCGTCCGTGTCCGTCATCTGGCCCCCGTTCCACCGAACCCGAGTGGCGCCCGTTCCAGGTCGCGCCGACGGGTCCGCCCGAAAGGTCAACGTACCCGTTCAAGCTCGGTATTCCGCCTCGTGGGCCGGTGAAACCGAACCGAGTTCTGACGGTGTGCGCCACGTCACCGGGAACCCCCGGGGGCGGAGGTGAGTCCCATCACCGGAATCCGCGTCGAGAGGAAGAGGTGTCCATGTCCTGGGTGGTGCTGATCGAGGAGATCCGGGGGAGCGGTGACCGCCAGCGCTGGGGCCTGGTCCCGCCGTCGTTCGACGGGCGACGTGACACCGAGTTCGCGACCGGGGAGGAGGCCAGGGCGGAGGCGCTGTGTCTGACCTCGGCGCACGCTCCGGGGCATCCGTGGTCGGAGCGGGACCGACAGGCCTACCGGATCTCGCCCGACGAGTACCTGGTGAACGTGGACGGGGCCACGAGCGACTTCCACTTCCGCCTCACCGTGGCCGAGCGGATCGTTCCGGGGTGAGACGGCGAAGCGAACGGGTGCTGTCAGGCGCACGGTTCGTTTCGGGTGGTGCGGGGGTCGCTCCCCGGGTGGGACGGCGAAACGAGCTGGTGCCGTCAGGCACGCAGCTCGCTTCGAGTGGTGCGGGGGTTTCGGGGGTCGCTCCCCGGGTGGGACGGCGAAACGAGCTGGTGCCGTCAGGCACGCAGCTCGCTTCGAGTGGAGCGGGCGACGAGAATCGAACTCGCATGACCAGCTTGGAAGGCTGGGGTTCTACCATTGAACTACGCCCGCGTGGCATCGGAGCCCCTGAGTTTCCTCTAGACTCGTGGAGCCGACGGAGACAAGAGTACAGTCTCTGGGGCGTTGGTCGCACACCCGTTTTCGGTGAGGTGTGTCCGCGCCGGGTGACGGGGTGTAGCGCAGCTTGGTTAGCGCGCATGCTTTGGGAGCATGAGGCCGCGGGTTCGAATCCCGCCACCCCGACGAAACCGTCCACGGCGGTTCGGCCTCCGGGCCGAGCGCCGTGGCCCCCTGTCTGTCTGCCCTAGACTTGGTGCGATCAGCAGGAAACTGTAAGTCCCAGCCCGTCGCAGGGCACCCCGAGGAACGTGGTCATCACCGACCGGGGGTGCGCGCGTGCATTCGCCGTTCGTGTGGTGCGCCTGCGGGCCGACGCGGACACCAGCCGGCAAACCTAGGAGTACCGCCCCGTGAAGACCGATGTCGAGGAGCTCAGCCCGACCCGGGTCAAGCTGACCATCGAGGTGCCCTTCGAGGAGCTCGAGCACGCTTTCGACGTGACCTACAAGTCGCTCGCCAAGCAGGTTCGGATCAAGGGCTTCCGCCCGGGCAAGGCACCGGCGCGTCTGATCGACCGCTACGTCGGCCGTGGCGCGGTGATCAGCGAAGCGGTCAACCACGCCGTTCCGGAGCTCTACAACGAAGCCATCCAGAAGGAGGAGATCTTCGCGCTCGGCCAGCCCGACGTGGAGGTCACCAAGCTGGAGGACAACGACGAGCTCGCCTTCACCGCCGAGGTCGACATCCGACCCAAGTTCGAGGTGAAGGACTACAAGGGCATCGAGGTGACCGTCGACAACGCGACCGTCACCGACGAGCAGGTCGACGAGCAGATCGGCACCCTGCGCGAGCGCTTCTCCACCCTCGTTGGCGCCGACCGTCCCGTCGAGGACGGTGACCACCTCTCCATCGACCTGGTCGCCGCCATCGACGGTGAGAAGCTCGAGGACGTCGCCGTCAGCGGCTACTCCTACGAGGTCGGCACCAACACCATGCTGGAGGGCCTCGACGAGACCCTGCGCGGCATGGAGTCCGGTGGCGAGGCCACCTTCAAGACCACCCTCGTCGGTGGTGAGCACGAGGGCAAGGAGGCGGACGTCACCGTCACCGTGCACTCGGTGAAGGTGAAGGAGCTGCCCGAGCTGGACGACGAGTTCGCCCAGCTGGCCTCCGAGTTCGACACCATCGACGAGCTGCGTGAGGACGTGCGCAAGCGCATGGCCGACGTCCGTCGGATGCAGCAGCTGTCCGCCGCCCGTGACAAGGCGCTGGAGAAGCTGATCGAGTCCGTCGAGATCCCGCTGCCCGACGCGGTCGTCGACGAGGAGATCACCCGCCGTCGCCAGAGCCTCGAGCAGCAGCTCGCCCAGAGCGGTCTGACCAAGGAGGCCTACCTCGAGTCGCAGGAGAAGACCGAGGAGGAGTTCGAGGAGGAGCTGAAGACCGGCGCCAACTCGGCGGTCAAGGCCGGTTTCATCCTCGACCAGCTGGCCCTCCAGGAGGACCTCAGCGCCGACCAGGGTGAGCTCAGCCAGTACGTGTTCGAGCAGGCCCAGCGCATGGGCGTCAGCCCGGACCAGCTGGCCCAGCACCTGGTCGAGTCGAACCAGATCCGCGTCGCCTTCACCGAGGTCGTCCGCGGCAAGGCCATGGACGTCGTCCTGGCCGGTGCCAAGGTGACCGACGAGGACGGCAACGTCGTCGAGCAGGAGATCGTCGAGGCCACCGACGACCAGGCCCTGGCCGAGGCCGTCAGGGCCGCCGCCGCTGCCTCCGCCGAGGTCACCGAGGCCGACCAGGCCGAGGAGAAGGCCGAGGCCGACGAGGACGCCGACAAGGCCGACTCCAAGTAGTCCGAGGCTTCACGGCGCCGCGAGGCACCATGGCTCCCAGGGGCCCTGGCCGACCCGTTACGGGACGGTCGGGGCCCTTTCCCTTCCGCTCCCGGCACGGTGTTCGCTGTCAGGAGAAAGGGTGTGTTCCCGACCGGCCCCACCCTGCGCTCAAAGCGAACAGGGACGGTATCCGGACGAGCCTGGCGTCTGTCGGCGTTAGTGTCGCTGTATCGCAACCGTTTCGATTCCGGAGCAGGTGACGAGAGTGCCGCCGACCTTTGATGAGTCCCAGCGATTCGACGCTCGTACGTCGGATCAGCAGCTTTCCCCTTTTATTGAGCAGACGCCTCAGCGCCTGTTGCGCCAGCGAATCGTGTTCCTCGGCCAGCAGGTCGACGATGACATCGCCAACCGCCTCGTCGGTGAGCTCCTGCTGCTGTCCGCGGAGGACCGCCAGCGGGACATCACGATGTACATCAACTCGCCGGGTGGTTCCGTGACGGCGGGTATGGCGATCTACGACGTCATGCAGTACATCCCCAACGACGTGCGCACCGTGGGTATCGGTATGGCCGCGTCGATGGGCCAGATGCTCCTGTGCGCCGGTGCGCCCGGCAAGCGTTACGCGCTGCCGCACACCCGCGTCATGATGCACCAGCCGTCCGGTGGCATCGGGGGCACCGCCTCCGACATCCGGATCCTGGCTGACCAGCTGCTCTACGTGAAGAAGATGTTCATCCAGAAGATCTCCGAGCACACCGGGCAGTCGGTCGAACAGATCGAGAAGGACGCCGACCGGGACCGCTGGTTCACGGCTCAGGAGGCCAAGGAGTACGGCTTCATCGACGAGGTGCTCGAGGGCACGCTCGACGTGACCAGCTGACAGTCCTGAGCTGACCTGGCCCAGTCCATGAATCGGCGCAGTGCGTGGAAGGCGTGAAATGACCGAGTTCAACCCCAGTCTCATCGGCGGCGCGGCCTCGATGGCTCCTCAGAGCCGCTACGTCCTGCCGTCCTACGTGGAGCGTACGTCGTACGGCGTCAAGGAGATGAATCCGTACAACAAGCTCTTCGAAGAGCGGATCATCTTCGTCGGCGTCCAGATCGACGACACTTCGGCCAACGATCTGATGGCCCAGCTCATCACCCTTGAGCAGCTCGACTCCGAGCGGGACATCCAGATGTACATCAACTCGCCGGGGGGTTCCTTCACCTCCCTCATGGCGATCTACGACACCATGCAGTTCGTGCGCCCCGACATCCAGACGGTGTGCATCGGACAGGCCGCGTCGGCCGCCGCGATCCTGCTGGCGGGCGGCACCAAGGGCAAGCGTGGTGCCCTGCCCAACGCCCGGATGATGATCCACCAGCCCGCGACCGAGGGTATGCACGGTCAGGCCAGCGACATCGAGATCCAGGCCAACGAGATCACCCGTATCCGTACGCAGCTGGAGACCACTCTGGCCAAGCACACGGGTCGCTCCCACGAGCAGGTCTCGAAGGACATCGAGCGGGACAAGATCCTCACCGCCGAGGAGGCCGTGGAGTACGGTCTCATCGACTTCGTCCTGCCCTACCGCAAGGCCTCCCTGAAGTAACGGGGACCACGGCGGCCGTTCCCTCCCGGCCGGGGCGTCTCGCGAGAGCGAACGGCGCCCCACCGGGGGGAATCCGGCGCCACGAAGTACTCACCGGTCCGGTTTCTGACCCGCCTGGGACAGCCCGGTGGTGAAGCCGGTCCGGTTTTTCGCTTAGTCTGGCGGAGAGCGACGCACAGATCGCCCCGTTCGTGGCTGGCCGGTCGCGAACGAACACGGGAGTCGAGTCCTTCCGTCCGTTCGGCGCCGAGTACGCCCGGAACGGGGCGGCCTTAGTTTTGAGGAGTGGCTGGGTGGCACGCATCGGCGACGGCGGGGACCTGCTGAAGTGCTCATTCTGCGGTAAGAGCCAGAAGCAGGTGAAGAAGCTCATCGCTGGCCCCGGCGTCTACATCTGCGATGAGTGCATCGATCTGTGCAACGAGATCATCGAAGAGGAACTCGCCGACGCCACCGAGCTCACGTGGGACTCCCTTCCCAAGCCCCGGGAGATCTTCGACTTCCTGGACTCGTACGTGATCGGTCAGGAGCAGGCGAAGAAGGCCCTCTCCGTGGCGGTGTACAACCACTACAAGAGAGTGCGTTCGGAGACCGACCGTCCCGGTGACGAGGACGTCGAGATCGCCAAGTCGAACATCCTCCTGCTGGGTCCCACCGGTTCGGGCAAGACCCTGCTGGCGCAGACCCTGGCGAAGATCCTCAACGTCCCCTTCGCCATCGCGGACGCCACCGCCCTCACCGAGGCGGGCTACGTGGGCGAGGACGTCGAGAACATCCTGCTGAAGCTGATCCAGGCCGCTGACTACGACGTCAAGAAGGCCGAGACCGGCATCATCTACATCGACGAGGTCGACAAGGTCGCCCGCAAGAGCGAGAACCCGTCGATCACGCGCGACGTCTCCGGTGAGGGCGTCCAGCAGGCGCTGCTGAAGATCCTGGAGGGGACCACCGCGAGCGTGCCCCCGCAGGGCGGCCGCAAGCACCCGCACCAGGAGTTCATCCAGATCGACACCACGAACGTGCTGTTCATCTGTGGTGGCGCCTTCGCGGGGCTGGAGAAGATCATCGAGTCCCGCACGGGGCAGCAGGGCATGGGCTTCAACGCCGTGCTGCGGCCCAAGAGCGAGATGGCCGGGACCGCGCTGTTCGGCGAGGTCATGCCGGAGGACCTGCTCAAGTTCGGGATGATCCCGGAGTTCATCGGCCGTCTGCCGGTGATCACCAGCGTGCACAACCTGGACAAGGCCGCGCTGATCCAGATCCTCACCGAGCCCCGGAACGCCCTGGTCAAGCAGTACCAGCGGCTGTTCGAGCTGGACAACGTCGAGCTGGAGTTCACCCAGGACGCCCTGGAGGCCATCGCGGAGCAGGGCATCATCCGGGGGACCGGTGCCCGTGGTCTGCGCGCCATCATCGAGGAGGTCCTGCTCTCGGTGATGTACGAGGTGCCCAGCCGGGAGGACGTCGGCCAGGTGATCATCACCCGTGAGTCGGTGGAGCAGCACGTGAACCCGACGATCGTGCCGCGCGCCCAGCTGGAGGCGGACGAGGACGGCCGCCAGGAGAAGTCGGCCTGACCGGCGGGTCCGCGCCGCCGTGAGCGGCTGGGACCGCGCGGCGCGGCCGCCGTGAGCTCAGGGGCGCCCTTCCCGCGGGAAGGGCGCCCCTTCTCGTGTCCGGCGCGGACCGGTCACCCTCCGCCTTCGAGGACCCCCTCCATGCGGGCGATCTCGGTGTTCTGCTCGGCGATGAGGTCGTTGGCCATCCGCAGGACCTCCTGGTCCTTGCCCTCCGCCATGGCCTCCTCGGCCATGGTGACCGCGCCCTCGTGGTGGGCGGTCATGAGCTCCACGAAGAGCTGGTCGAACGCGTCGCCGTCGGCGTCGGCCAGGCGTTCCATGTCCTCGTCGGAGACCATGCCCTCCATGTCGTCGTGGTCGACCTGGAGGTCGCAGGCGACCACGTCGTCGTCGGTGGAGTGGTGGGTGCCGTCACCCTCCAGGCCGCAGAAGTTCTGGTGGGCGGGGTTCTCCCGGGCGGGGCCGAAGACGTTCACCTCCAGCCAGCTCTCCATGGCGGTGATCTCGGGGCCCTGCGCGGCGGCGATGCGGTCCGCGATGCGCTCGATGCCGTCGCGCTCGTAGCGGTCCGCGACCAGGTCGGTCATCTCCAGGGCCTGCCGGTGGTGCTCGATCATCTTCACCAGATAGGTCACGTCCGCTTCGTTGTGGCCCTGCTCCTCGGCCAGTGCGGCGATCTGGTCGGCCGTGGCGGGCGTCGAGGCCTCGCCGGGCGCGCCCGGGGCGATGACGTTGGCGGACTGCTGTCCCTCGTCACCGGAACAGGCCGAGACTCCGAGCAGCACGAGGGCGGTTCCGGCTGCGAGTGCCAGGCGGCGCACGAGGTCTCCTCCAGGGGTGGGGGTCGGTGGAGCGGTCGCCCACCGGTGTCGGCTGACCCGACGTCCTGCGGGTTTTCTACTCACTCGAAGGGTGTTTTGTCCAGTGTCGCGGGTGTGTCGTCGGCGCCGTGTCCGTACGCCGGGTTCCCCGAGGCGTCCGTTCTCGGCGTTTCGCCTGGCTTGTGCACTCTGCGGATAGTACAACCCATTGTAGTCAGATGACTTCTTTGGGTTGTTTTGGGGGGTGGCCGCATGGCTTCGGCAACGGGACGGCGTCACGGGGCGGTCGCGCTCGCCGTGGTCGCGGCGGCCGGGATGACGGTTCCGGGCGCCAGCGCCGACGACGGCGTGAGCACCGGCGGGGGAGTGGTGCACCTGGCCAACGTGCCCAAGCCCGAGGCGCTGGACGGGTCGCCCAACTCCGACCTGGCCTTCACCGGTGACTACCTGATCGGCGGCAACTACGACGGCTTCGTCGTCTACGACATCTCCGAACCGGCGTCGCCCACGATCGTCTCCGAGGTGGTGTGTCCGGGCGGCCAGGGCGACGTCTCCGTCAGCGGCGACCTCCTGTACTTCTCGGTGGACTACCCGCGCGCGAGCGACGAGTGCGGGGCGCCGTCCGTTCCGGCCACGGACCCAAGCGGCTTCGAGGGACTACGGATCTTCGACATCTCGGACAAGGCGAACCCGAGGTACGTCGCGGCTGTGGCCACCGACTGCGGCTCGCACACCAACACCCTGGTGCCGGGGGCGGACGGGCGCAGCGACGTGGTGTACGTGTCCTCGTACTCGCCGTCGGAGGCCTTCCCGAACTGCCAGCCGCCGCACGACAAAATCGGCGTCATCGAGGTGCCGCACGACGCCCCCGAGAAGGCCGCACTGGTCAGCGAGCCGGTGCTGTTCCCGGACGGGGGCCACACCAGCACCACGGGCTGCCACGACATCACCGCCTACCCCGCGCGCGGCCTGGCCGCCGCGGCCTGCCTGGGCGACGGCCTGCTGCTCGACATCACGGACCCGCTCCGGCCGGAGGTGGTGGAGCGCGTCCAGGACGAGAACTTCGCCTTCTGGCACTCCGCGACCTTCACCAACGACGCGCGGAACGTGGTCTTCACCGACGAACTCGGCTCGGGTTCCGCCGCGACCTGCAACGAGAGGATCGGTCCCGAGCGCGGGGCCAACGCCGTCCACTCGTTGGACACGTCGGGGGAGAGCCCTGAACTGGAATTTCGGAGTTACTACAAATTGCCTCGCCACCAGACCGATACCGAGAACTGTGTGGCCCACAACGGTTCGCTGATCCCGGTCCCCGGCGAGGACTACTTCGTGCAGTCCTGGTACCAGGGCGGGGTCTCGGTCATCGACCTCACCGACCCCGACGCGCCGGTCGAGGTGGGGCACTTCGACCGTGGCCCGCTCGACCCCGGGCAGCTGGTCACCGCCGGATCCTGGTCCGCGTACTACTACAACGGGCACGTCTACTCGTCCGACATGCAGCGCGGTCTGGACGTCCTCAAGCTCACCGACCCCCGGTTCGAGGGGGCGGAGTCCGCGGTGCTGGACGAGTTCAACCCGCAGTCGCAGCCGGAGCTCCCGAACGGCTGACCGGACGGGTGCGGCGGCGGTGGCCGCCGCACCCGGAACCGGGCCGGTCTCGACACGGTGCGTAGGGGGATCGGGTCGGCTCGACACCCTGTAAACAACCATGTTTCTTTTGTTTCCCTCTATACATATTGATGTTGAACTGTGTACGTTCTTCCTGTTTCGCTCCATTAGGAATCAGGAGTACGCATGGCGTCGTCCCCCGTCCCCTCCCGTTCAGGACGCCCGCGGTTCCGTCGTGGCTCCACGGCCCTCGCTCTCGTCGGTGCCACAGCCCTGACCCTGGGCCTCCTCGGCCCGGCCGCCGCCTCGGCGGACCAGATCCCCTTCGAGAGCGACGCCGAGACCAGCGCGAACGTCACTCACGTGACCAACGTCCCGAAGTCCGAGGCCATGGGTGACTACAACACCGACCTGGCCTTCACCGGTGACTACGCGATCGGCGGCAACTACAACGGTTTCGTCGTCTACGACATCTCCGAGCCCGAGTCCCCGACGGTCGTCTCCGAGGTCCTGTGCCCCGGCGGCCAGGGTGACGTCTCCGTCAGCGGCGACCTCCTGTACTTCTCCGTGGACTACCCCCGCGCCAACGACGAGTGCGGCGCCCCCTCGGTCCCCACCACCGACCCGAACGGGTTCGAGGGCATCCGCGTCTTCGACATCTCGGACAAGGCCAACCCCGCCTACGTCGCGGCCGTGGCCACCGACTGCGGCTCGCACACCAACACCCTGGTGCCCGGCAAGGACGGCGAGCACGACTACGTGTACGTGTCCTCGTACTCGCCCTCGGCCAACTTCCCCAACTGCCAGCCGCCGCACGACAAGATCTCCGTGATCGAGATCCCCGTGGACAACCCCTCCGAGGCCGCGCTGGTCAACGAACCGGTGCTGTTCCCGGACGGCGGCAACCGCAACACGACGGGCTGCCACGACATCACCGCCTACCCGGAGATCGACCTCGCCGCCGGAGCCTGCATGGGTGACGGCATCCTGATGGACATCTCCGACCCGGCGCACCCCGAGGTCACCGACGTGGTCCGGGACGACAACTTCGCGTTCTGGCACTCCGCGACCTTCACCAACGACGCGGGCACCGTGATCTTCACCGACGAGCTCGGCGGCGGTGGCGGCGCCATCTGCACCGAGGACTACGGCGTCGAGCGCGGCGCCAACGCCATCTACACCATCGGCGGCGAGGACGGCGCGCCCGAGCTCGACTTCGAGAGCTACTACAAGATCCCGCGCACCCAGAGCGACACCGAGAACTGCGTCGCGCACAACGGTTCGCTGATCCCGGTCCCGGGCCAGGACTTCTTCGTGCAGTCGTGGTACCAGGGCGGCGTCTCGGTGATCGACTTCAACGACCCGACCGACCCCCGCGAGATCGGCTACTTCGACCGGGCCCCGATCGACGAGGACAACCTCGTCCTGGGCGGCTCGTGGTCGGCGTACTACTACAACGGCTACGTCTACTCCTCCGACATCACGCGCGGCCTCGACGTGATCCGACTCGACGACCCCCGCCTGCGCTCCGCCGCTCGCGTCACCTACGACGAGTTCAACCCGCAGTCGCAGCCGAGCTACCGACCGGGCCGCTGACGCGGGCCACGACCTCTCCCGGTGGCTCCTCCTGGGGAGTCAGGGCAAACGGGAGAGAACGGGGCCGTGGCTCGACGGCCACGGCCCCGCCGCGTCCCGCCCCCTCCACTCCCCGTCCCCCAACCGATCTGGAGAAACCATGCCCGCACCTCCCCCGTCACGGGCCGGTCGCGTCCGGCGCGGTGCGACGGCCGTCGCGCTGACCGCGGCGGCGACCCTGTTCGCCGGGCTCCTCGGCCCGGCGGCAGCGTACGCCGACACCCCGCCCTCCGACAGCGTCACCAGCGACAACGTCGAGCACCTGGCCAACGTCCCCAAGCCGGCGGCGGTCAGCAACACCAACTCGGACCTGGCCTTCACCGGTGACTACGTCATCGGCGGCAACTACGACGGCTTCGTGATCTACGACGTCGCGGACCCCGCGGACCCGACGATCGTCACCGAGGTGGTGTGCCCCGGCGGCCAGGGCGACGTCTCCGTCAGCGGCGACCTCCTGTACTTCGCGGTGGACTCCCCCCGCGCGAACGACGAGTGCGGCGCCCCCGCGGTGCCCGTCACCGACCCGAACGGGTTCGAGGGCGTCCGGATCTTCGACATCTCGGACAAGGCCAATCCCCAGTACGTCGCGGCCGTGCGCACCGACTGCGGCTCGCACACCCTGACCCTCGTGCCCGGCGCGGACCCCTCGACCGAGCTGGTCTACGTCTCGTCCTACGCGCCCTCGGCCGCGTTCCCGAACTGCCAGCCGCCGCACGACAAGATCGCCATCATCGAGGTCCCGCTGGACGACCCGGGGTCGGCCGCGATCGTCAACGAGCCGGTGCTGTTCCCGGACGGCGGCAACCACGACCAGCCCGGTCTGCTCCGTCCCACCGAGGGCTGCCACGACATCACGGTCTACCCGTCCAAGGACCTCGCCGCCGGGGCCTGCATGGGTGACGGCATCATCATGGACATCTCCGACCCGATCGAGCCGGTGGTCACCGAGGTGGTCCAGGACGAGAACTTCGCGTTCTGGCACTCCGCGACCTTCACCAACGACGCCGAGGCCGTCCTGTTCACCGACGAGCTCGGCGGCGGCGGCGCGGCCACCTGCACCGAGGAGATCGGTCCCGAGCGCGGCGCCAACGCGATCTACGCCCTGGACGAGACCGCCGACGGCGGGCACAGCCTCGAGTTCGCGAGCTACTTCAAGATCGACCGTCACCAGGGCGACCAGCAGACCTGCGTCGCGCACAACGGGTCGCTCATCCCCGTTCCGGGGAAGAACTACTTCGTGCAGTCCTGGTACCAGGGCGGCGTCTCGATCATCGACTTCAACGACCTCAGCAACCCCCGCGAGATCGGCTACTTCGACCCCGACGACCGGATCGACCCGGACATCGACAACGGCAGTACCTGGTCCGCGTACTACTACAACGGCCACGTCTACTCCTCGGACATGCGTCGCGGCCTGGACGTCCTCAAGCTCACCGACCCGCGCCTGCGCGCGGCGGAACGGGTGACCTACGAGGAGTTCAACCCGCAGACCCAGCCGGCCTACCGTCCCGGGCGGTAACCGGCCACGACGCACCGGGGTGCCGCGCGGGCCACGCGCGGCACCCCCGCGTGCTGTCACCCATCCCCGAACCCCCACCAGGAAAGGCCGACCCATGCGCTCCTCCTCGCGCCGTGTCGCCGCACTCGCGACCGCCGCGGCCGCGACGCTGTTCGCCGGGCTCCTCGGCCCGGCGGCCGCGTACGCGGACACCCCGCCCTCGGACCAGATCTCCAGCGACAACGTCGAGCACGTCGCGAACGTCCCCAAGCCCGACGCGATCAGCAACACCAACTCGGACCTGGCCTTCACCGGCGACTACGCCATCGGCGGCAACTACGACGGCTTCGTGATCTACGACATCTCCGAGCCCGAGTCCCCGACGATCGTCTCGGAGGTCCTGTGCCCCGGTGGCCAGGGCGACGTGGCGGTCAGCGGTGACCTCCTGTACTTCGCTGTGGACTACCCCCGCGCGAACGACGAGTGCGGCGCCCCCTCCGTCCCGGTCACCGACCCGAACGGGTTCGAGGGCGTCCGGATCTTCGACATCTCGGACAAGGCCAACCCGCAGTACGTCTCGGCCGTGCGCACCGACTGCGGCTCGCACACCCTGACCCTCGTGCCGGGTGACGCGGAGCGCGAGTACGTGTACGTGTCCTCGTACTCGCCCTCGGCCAGCTTCCCCAACTGCCAGCCGCCGCACGACAAGATCGGGATCATCGAGGTGCCGCTGGACGCTCCTTCGGAGGCGTCCCTGGTCAACGAGCCGGTGCTGTTCCCGGACGGTGGCCACCGCACGACCACCGGCTGCCACGACATCACGGTCTTCCCGTCCAAGGACATCGCCGCGGGCGCCTGCATGGGTGACGGCATCATCATGGACATCTCGGACCCGGTCGACCCGGTGGTCACCGAGGTGGTCCAGGACGAGAACTTCGCGTTCTGGCACTCCGCGACCTTCACCAACGACGCCCGGACGGTGCTGTTCACCGACGAGCTCGGCGGTGGCGGAGCGCCCACCTGCACCGAGGAGATCGGTCCCGAGCGCGGCGCCAACGCGATCTACGCCCTCGACGGTGAGGGCGCCGACACGACGCTGGAGTTCGCGAGCTACTTCAAGATCGACCGCCACCAGGGCGACCAGGTGTGCGTGGCGCACAACGGCTCGCTGATCCCGGTCCCGGGCCAGGACTTCTTCGTGCAGTCGTGGTACCAGGGCGGCGTCTCGGTGATCGACTTCAACGACCCGACCAACCCCCGGGAGATCGGCTACTTCGACGCCGACGACCGGATCGACCCGGACGTCCAGAACAACGACACATGGTCGACGTACTACTACAACGGCTACGTGTACTCGTCCGACATCGACCGGGGTCTGGACGTCCTCAAGCTGACCGACCCGCGCCTGCGCGCGGCGGAGCGCGTCACCTACGAGGAGTTCAACCCGCAGACCCAGCCGGTCTACCGCCCCGGCCGGTAGCCGGGCGGTGACGTGGTGAGGGGCCGGGGAACATGTTCCCCGGCCCCTCAGCGTTGTTTCGCCTCAGTCGAGGAGGTCCTCCGGTCGGTCCACGGTGACGGCGGCGGGGACCCACTTCTCCAGGGTCGCCAGGTCGGCGCAGCCCTCCACGCGTCGCCGGACCTCGTCCGAGACGGTGAACCCCCGTGCCTCAAGAACGGAGAGGACGCTGCGCGCCGCCTCAGCCGCGCGGCCTTCCTCGCGGCCCTCCTCCCGGCCTTCTTCCCGGCCTTCCTCGCGGCCGATGCCGACGTACTTGCGGGCGAAGTCGCTCTGCCACTCGTAGGTCTCCACAGCCATCAAGCCCTCCAACTCCTCCCGAGCGGCCTCGTTGAGGCCGGACAGCACATAGTCATAGTAGAACGCCCGATTTCGCTCGGGCGTGGAATCCAGGGCCTCGACCACGGCACGCAGGGTGCGCGGATCCGAGTTCCCGTGCGCGTGGGCGGACAGGACGGCCAGCTCCGGAAGCTCACGAGCCTGTTCGTCACGCGCGATCACCGGCATCCTGCTCGGACCGATGGTCAGCGGGGCGAGGTCGAATCCGGGGTGCCCGGTGCGGATCGGGGCGGCGCACCAGCTCGCCAGGGAGTCCGTGGGACAGAGCACCACCAGCAGCGTCGGGCACTCCAGTCGCGTGTGGAGGTTGACCAGGTAGGCGGGCCAGGTCAGGCGCTTCTCCTTGTCACGGCCGTTCTGGCGCTCGACCACCACCGCCATGACGTTCCGGGGCCCGTCACGCAGGAGGACCGCGCCGTCGGCGTTGAGCTCCCTGGGGTCGCAGTTGGTCAGGGCCGTGTTGGTATTGACCACCTCGGTGTGGCGGGGGATCTCGAAACCCAGGGCCCGCACCAGTACGGGCGCCAGCGCGGGTTGGTTCTGCACGAGCCGCAGGGGGATCTCGTGCTCTCGTGTGGGCATAGGGCTCCTCGGAGTCGGGGGTCCGAAGCGCGTGACGAATCACGGCATGGGACGACCAGGGGTGACCAAGGACGATGCTGCCGTGATGTCGGGTTATGCGTGGGGGTTATGCGGTATGCGGGTCGAAGAGGCGGTCGGTGGGGGCGTCGAGGACCTCCAGCACGCGGCCGGTGAAGTAGACCGTGCCCAAGGCCAGGACGCGCTGGCCCAGAGCGGCCACGGAGGCGGGGGAGAGGTCCTCGGCGCGGACGCTGTCCCAGTGTGCGGGCAGGGCGTGATCGAAGCGCAGGTGCTCCTCTGGCAGGCGCACCGCGGTGACCGGGACCTCCCGGAGGGCGTCGACCGCCCCGGACACGTCCTTGTGGTCGGGCAGGCACAGCAGGACGTGGTCCACGCCGCCCCACAGGTCGCGGGCGTGCGACAGCGCGGCGGCCACACCGACCCGGTCGATGGCGGAGTCCACCACGACCTCGGTGGTCGCGCCCGGCACAGCGTGCCGCGAGAGCCGCGCGGGCAGGTTCACGGTCTCCAGGACCCGGTGGAGCCGGGCGGGCGGCGCGGGCGGCGCCTCCATCAGGTCCAGCACGCGGGTCGCGGCGGCGGTGCCCAGCACGCCGTTGGCGGCCGACAGGCCCCGGGGGCGCAGGTGCGCGGGCGGTTCGGTCGCGGCGGCGGGGTCCACCACCTCGGGGGCAAGCCGTCCCCGGGTGACCTCGGTGAGGGTGCGGTCCACGACGGGGGCCACCTCGGCGCTCTGGGGCAGCGTCACCAGGGCCCGGGTGCGTTCAGGGTGGACCACGCGGGTCTTCTCACGTGCGATCTCCGCCACGGTGTCACCGAGGACCCCCACGTGCTCCGCGAAGACCATGCCCAGCGCCACCACCCGCGGCCCCAGGAGGCGGAGCTCGTCGCGGTGCCCTCCCATCCCCGCCTCCAGGACGCAGACGTCGGCGCCGACCGCCTGGGCGTGCAGCAACCCGGCGATCAGGAACAGTCCGCTCGGCGCCAGGTAGCCCTCCTCCTCGGGCAGGGTCCGCCGGGCGGCCTCCACGGTGCGGCCGAGGGCGCGGAGTTCGTCGTCGGTCACGGACACGCCGTCCACCCGGACCCGTTCGCGGTACCCCCGGAAACTCGGGCCGGTCACCAGGACGGTCCGCAGCCCGGCGGCGGACAGCGTCGCCGCCGCGTAGGTGGCCGTGCTGCCCTTGCCCTTGGACCCGACCACCCCGAGCACGGGAAGCGGTGCCGGGTCCAGCGCGGCCAGGAGCGCGGCCGCACGGTCGAGGCTGCGTGTCCGTCCGGGACGGCGGTGCGCCCACTCGGAGAAGAACGGTTCGACGATCGGGTCAGGGCTGGGCATGCCCCCAAGTATGGTCCCCGTACGCGCCACCCCGCATCCGAGCCCAGGTGGGGCCGCGTACACTGGCGCGGGTGTACACCCCGACCACCGAGACGCCGTGAGTGGCGCGGGCGCCCATGAGCGCTACGCCGAGGTCACCGCGGAGATTCTCTCCCGCGCGCCCGAATCCGACATCGACCCCACCCTGGACCGCGTCCGCACGGTCCTGGACCTGTTGGGTGACCCGCACCGCAACTTCCGGGTCGTCCACGTCACCGGGACCAACGGCAAGACGTCCACCGCCCGGATGATCGACGCGCTGGTGCGCGGCCGAGGCCTCCGGGTCGGCCGCTACACCAGCCCCCACCTGCGGACGGTGCGGGAGCGCATCGTCGTGGACGGGGAGCCGATCTCTCAGGAGCGGTTCGTCGAGGCCTACGACGACATCCGTCCCTTCCTGGAGATGGCCGACGCGATGAGCGACGTCCGGCTGTCGTTCTTCGAGATCCTCACCGTGATGGCCTACGCCGTGTTCGCGGACGCCCCCGTGGACGTCGCCGTGGTGGAGGTCGGCATGGGCGGCAGCTGGGACGCCACCAACGTCGTCGACGGGGACGTGGCCGTGGTCACTCCGATCGGCATCGACCACACCGAGTACCTGCCCGACACCCTCGACGGCATCGCCGAGGAGAAGGCCGGAATCATCAAGCCCGGGTCGGTCACCGTCATGGCGCAGCAGCCGCTGCCCGCCGCCGAGGTCCTGCTCCGGCACGCCGCCGAGGTCGGGTCCACGGTGGCCAGGGAGGGGCTGGAGTTCGGGGTGACCTCCCGCGAGGTCGCCGTCGGCGGCCAGCAGGTCGCCGTCAAGGGCCTCACGGGCAACTACGAGAACCTCTTCGTGCCGCTGTTCGGGGAGCACCAGGCCAGCAACGCCGCGGTCGCCATCGCGGCCGTCGAGGCCTTCTCGGCCTCCGAGGACGCGGCCGGACTCGACCCCGTGATCGTCGGGGAGGCGCTGGCCGGGATCGACTCCCCGGGCCGCATGGAGGTCGTACGCACCAGCCCGACGGTCATCGCGGACGCCGCGCACAACCCGGCCGGGATGATCGCCACGGTGGCGGCAGTGGAGGAGGCCTTCTCCTTCTCCCGGCTGGTCGGCGTGGTCGCCATCATGGCCGACAAGGACGTCGAGGGCGTCCTGGAGCCCCTGGAACCGCTGCTCGACGAGATCGTGGTCACCCGCAACTCCTCGCCCCGGTCCCTCGACCCGGCGCAGCTGGCCGACATCGCCCGGCAGATCTTCGGTGAGGACCGCGTGCACGTGGCCGCACGGCTCGACGACGCCATCGACCAGGCCGTGGGCCTGGCCGAGTCGGGCGGCGAGTTCGGCGGAACCGGTGTGCTGGTCACCGGGTCGGTGGTCACCTCGGGTGACGCCGTCCACCTGCTGCGCGGTTCCGGCGACCAGTAACCAGACGAAGGGAGAACGCCGTGCGCACACTCTGCGCCGTAGTCCTCGTGTTCGAGGCCATCGTGATCGGCCTGGCGATCCCCATCGCCATCAACCTGGAGGGCGCCGACCCCGCCGTGGCGGGCGGTCTCTGGGGCGGCATGGCCCTGGCCGCTCTGCTGCTGTCCGGGCTCCAGAAGCACACCTGGGCGCACTACGCGGCGTGGGTGCTCCAGGCCGGTTTCCTGTTCAGTTCCTTCATGGTCACGGGCGCGCCCCTGGTGGCGATCGTCTTCGTGTCCCTGTGGGTCGTCGGCGTGATCATGGGCCGCAGGGTCGACGCGATCCGCGCCGCCCACGAGGAGCGGGCCGAGCAGGAGGGCGCCGAGGTCGGCGGGGCCTAGGCCCTTCCGCCTCTCCCACCGCGCCCCAGGGGCAAACGCGATAGTGTGACGCACGTCCGGGCAGACGAACGGCACCGCCGTCCCCCTGTCTCGTCCCCGAGCCCCGGGCACACATCCGTTCACCCCACCGCGTGCGCTCGCCACCGCGGGCCCAGGCCCCCGCGTGCCGCGCGGGGGTCCCCAGTGAGGAGTTGAAACGCACGTGGAGCGCACTCTCGTTCTCATCAAGCCCGACGGTGTCCGCCGCAACATCGTCGGTGAGGTCATCTCGCGCATCGAGCGCAAGGGCCTGAACCTGGTCGCGATGGAGCTGCGCACGCTCGACGCGGACACCGCGAAGACGCACTACGAGGAGCACGCCTCGCGTCCGTTCTTCGACTCGCTGGTGGAGTTCATCACCGGTGGTCCTCTGGTCGCCATGGTGGTCGAGGGCGAGCGCGCCATCGAGGCCTTCCGCGCCCTGGCCGGTGCCACCGACCCGGTGACCGCCACGCCCGGGACCATCCGGGGCGACTTCGCCCTCGAGGTGCAGAAGAACATCGTCCACGGCTCGGACTCCACCTACTCGGCGGAGCGCGAGATCAAGCTGTTCTTCCCCGACCTGTAGGGGAATCGGGCCCGTGAGGCCTAGTCTTGATGCCCTGGGGTGCGTACGCGCCCCAGGGCACCTCTCTTTTCTCACCCTTGTCCGGTGACGAGGCAACAAATCGGTGTGTTTGCGTAACGGACTAAGTGCTGACCGTTACGATGCGGGGGACTGGATACCTAACGTGCCGGAACGACCACGTATGGTCGTGACGCACGTCCCCGCCCGACACGGCGCCTCTGAGGACGTTACATGCCCAACAACCTTGCATTTCTCGGCCGGGACATGGCCGTAGACCTTGGTACCGCCAACACACTCGTGTACGTACGCGGACGCGGCATCGTCCTGAACGAGCCGTCGGTGGTCGCGCTCAACACCTCGACCGGCAAGATCGTGGCGGTCGGCATCGAGGCCAAGCAGATGATCGGCCGCACGCCGACCAACATCACCGCCATCCGCCCCCTCAAGGACGGCGTCATCGCCGACTTCGAGGTCACCGAGCGGATGCTGCGGTACTTCATCCAGAAGATCCACCGCCGCCGCCACTTCGCCAAGCCCCGCATCATCGTCGCGGTCCCGAGCGGCATCACCTCGGTCGAGCACCGCGCGGTCAAGGAGGCGGGCTACCAGGCCGGGGCGCGCCGCGTGTACATCATCGAGGAGCCCATGGCGGCGGCGATCGGCGCCGGGCTCCCGGTCCACGAGCCCACCGGCAACATGGTGGTCGACATCGGCGGCGGCACCACCGAGGTCGCCGTCATCTCCATGGGCGGCATCGTCACCTCCCAGTCCATCCGGGTGGGCGGCGACGAACTCGACCAGGCGATCATGACCTTCATCAAGAAGGAGTACTCCCTGATGATCGGGGAGCGCACCGCCGAGGAGCTCAAGCTCGCCATCGGCTCCGCCTACCCCACGGGAGCGGAGGAGCTGCACGCCGAGGTCCGCGGACGCGACCTCATCAGCGGCCTGCCCAAGACCATCGTCCTGTCCGAGTCCGACGTGCGCCAGGCCATCGAGGAACCGGTCACCGCGATCATCGACGCGGTCCGCACCAGCCTCGACAAGTGCCCGCCCGAGCTGTCCGGCGACATCATGGACCGGGGCGTGGCGGTGACCGGCGGCGGCGCCCTGCTGCGCGGCCTCGACGACCGGCTCCTGCACGAGACCGGCATGCCCATCCACGTGGCCGACAACGCGCTCGACTCGGTCGCGGTGGGTTCGGGCACCTGCGTGGAGAACTACGAGCGACTCCACCAGGTCCTCGTTCCGGAACGGCGGCGCTGACATGCTCCGCGACTCCTCGCGGTCCCGGCTGTTCCTCGCCGTGCTCGTCGTGGCGGCCGTGGCCCTGATGGTCCTGGACACGCGGGCGGGGGGCAACCCCGTCACCTCGGTCGCCCGGGGCGGCGGCGAACTGGCCTTCGCCCCGGCCGCCGCCGGGGTCGGCCTCATCGCCGGCCCCGCCGCCACGCTCTACGAGGGCGTGAGCCAGGGACCCAAGGCGGCCGCCCGGATCGCCGAGCTGGAGGCCGCCAACGCCGAACTGGAGGCGGACCTCCAGTCGGCTCGGCTCGACGACGGCCGCGTGGACCAGCTGGACGAGCTCCTGCACCTGTCCGGACGGGGCGGCTACGAGATCGTCCCGGCCCAGGCCGTCACCCGCACCACCGCGCAGGGATACGCGCACACCGTCACCATCGACGCGGGCACCGACTCCGGGATCCGTCCCGACATGACGGTGGTCAGCGGTGCCGGACTGGTCGGACGGGTGATCGAGGCCGGTCCCAGGCTCGCCACCGTCAAGCTCGCCACCGACGTCAACTCCACGGTCGGCGCGCGGCTCGAACAGACGCGCAAGATCGGCGCGATCAGCGGCGGCAGCGTCCCGGGCGGGCCCGAGGCCGACCTCACCCTGGAACTGTTCGACATGGAGGCGCCCATCGAGGAGGGCGACCGCGTCGTCACGCTCGGCTCGCACGACGGCGCGCCGTTCGTCCCGGGAGTGCCGATCGGCACCGTCGACGAGGTCCACGTGGCGCCGGGGGCGCTGAGCCGGATCGCCCGCATCACCCCGGCCGTGGACTTCGCGTCCCTGGACATGGTGGGCGTGGTCGTCTCCGGTCCCGCCGAGGACCCGCGTGACTCCGTGCTCCCGCCCAAACCCGATCCCAAGGGGGACCAATGAGGGCCGCAGCGACCCTGCTCATGGTGACCGTCGCGGTGCTCGCCCAGGCCGCCATCGTCAACCGGCTGCCCTTCGAATGGGGACCGGACCTCGTCCTCGCGGCCGTCGTCGCCGTGGCGCTGACCACCAACCCGGCGGCTGCCGCCGGATGCGGGTTCGCCGCCGGGCTGGCCATGGACGTCCTGCCCCCGGCCGAGCACCCGATGGGCCGCTACGCGCTGGTGCTGTGCGTGGCCGCCTACCTCGTCTCGCTGCTGCGCGCCAACACCGGCCTCGGCGGCGCCGTGGGCAACACGGTCTCGCCCTGGACCGCGCTGGGGATCACCGCCGTCACGGCCGTGGGGGTGGGCCTGAGCTACGCCCTGGTCGGCTTCATGCTGGGCGACGGCAACGTCACCCTCGCCGCGGTGAGCGTCCGGGTCGGCGTCGGCGCCCTGCTGACCACCCTGATCGGGGCGCTGGTCGTCCTACCGATCCTGTGGACACGCGCCGCGCTCGCGGAGAGCGACTTCGCCACGATCCAGGGCCCGACCTCCCTGCGAGGGTGGTGAACCGGTGCACAAGCCACCCACCAACCCGTCCCTGCCGGGGCGCAGACTCGGCTGGTTCGGGCTGTTCCTCGCGCAGTTCCTGGTCCTGGCCCTGTTCGCGGTGCTGGTCGCCCGGCTCTGGTACCTCCAGGTGCCCATGGCCGACCACTACCGTGAACTGGCCGTCTCCAACCACCACCAGGAGCTGGTCGTCCCCGCCACCCGGGGGCAGATCCTCGACTCCAGCGGCCGCGTCGTGGTCAACAACAAGACCCAGCTCCTGGTCTCGGCCGACTACCACGAACTCCAGGGAATGAAGGACGGCGGGGAGAAGGTCCTCAGCGACCTCTCCGGCGTGCTGGACATCCCCCTGGAGGAACTCCAGCAGCGCATGCGTCTGTGCGGCCCCGAGGTCCAGCGTCCCTGCTGGCCCGGTTCGCCCTACCAGCCCGTCACCCTCGCGGAGGACGTGGAGGGCCCGGTCGCGCTCCAGATCATGGAGAGCGCCGACGACTTCCCCGGGATCACCGCACAGGCCCAGGCCGTGCGCGAGTATCCCTACGGCGAACACGCGGGTCAGATGCTCGGCTACCTCCAGCCCGTCACCCAGGAGGAACTGGAGGCGCGCGAGGAGCTGCGCACCGGGTTCACCGGGATCGACATGGTGGGCCGTGACGGCCTGGAGGCCGTCTATGACAAGGAGCTGCGCGGCGTCGCGGGCCTGCGCACCCTGGGCGTGAACAACCACGGCGAGATCATGGACGTCATCTCCGAACGCCTCCCCGAGGCGGGCATGCACCTGGTCACCCACATGGACATGAACGTCCAGAAGGTCGCCGAGGAGGCCCTGGCCCGGGGGATGGAGGGCGCCCGGCCCAAGTACAAGGCGGACTCCGGCGCCGCCGTGGTCCTGGACGTCACCAACGGCGGGGTCGTCGCCATGGCCAGCATGCCCACCTACGACCCGGCCATCTGGGACGGCGGGATCGACCAGGAGACCTTCGACGCCATGCTCAGCGAGGAGGCCGGGGAGCCCCTGCTCTCCCGCGCCGTCCAGGGCACGTACCCGCCCGGCTCCACCTTCAAGGTGTCGTCGCTGTCGGCGGCCGTCGAGAACGGGTACTCGCTGCGCAGTTCCTACGCGTGCCCCGGCTCGGTCAACCTCGCCGGCCAGAACTACGAGAACTACGCGGGCGCGGGTCAGGGCAGCATCACCCTGAAGCAGGCGATCATCGCCTCCTGCAACACCGTGTTCTACAACTTCGGCTACCAGATGTGGTCCAAGGACGGCGGACTCCACCCGGACGGCGAGCCCGAGGAGGCCATGGCCGAGATGGCCCGCGGCTACGGGTTCGGCTCGCCCACCGGCGTGGACCTGCCGTACGAGACCGGTGGCCGTATCCCGGACCGCGAGTGGAAGCGCACCTTCTGGGAGGAGACCCGGGAGGTCAACTGCGAGCGGGCCGAGTCCGGCTACCCGGACATCGCGGAGAACGACCCGTCCCAGGCCGCCTACCTCAAGCAGCTCGCGCACGAACACTGCGTGGAGGGCTTCGAGTGGCGGGCCAGTGAGGCGATCAACTTCTCGATCGGCCAGGGCGACGTCCTCGTCAGCCCGCTCCAGCTGGCCAGCGCCTACGCCTCCATCGCCAACGGCGGGACTCTGTACGAGCCGCGCGTGGCCAAGGCCATGGTCGCCGCCGACGGCTCCAAGGTCCAGGAGATCGAGCCGACGGTCAAGAACGAGGTGCCGGTCAGCGACGAGACGATCAAGTACCTCCAGGAGGCCCTGGCCGAGGTGACCACGTCCGGTACCGGTGGCGGCGCCTTCTCCGACTTCCCGCAGGACCAGGTCGCCGTCGCGGGCAAGACCGGCAGCGCCGACGCGCAGGGCCGCCAGGTGTCGTCCTGGTTCGCCTCCTACGCGCCGGTGGACGACCCGCAGTACGCCATCGTCGTCCTGGTCTCCCAGGGCGGTACCGGTGGTGAGACCGCCGCGCCCATCGCCCGTGAGATCTACGAGGGTCTGTACGGCTTCTCGTCCACCGGTGACACCGAGGACGTGAAGGAGGGCAAGCCGCTGCTGCCCGGAGGCAAGCCGCACACCGAACTGCCGGTCGTCCGCCAGGACGGTTCCATCGAGACGCTGGAGCCCTGATGATCACGAACATGGGCGGTCCGCCCCGGCGCCAGCGTGACCTGGGGCGGACCCTCAGCTCGGCGGCGGGTGGCGCGCGCCGCCTCGACTGGATCCTGATCGGCGCCGTGCTGGTGCTCGCCGGGCTCGGGTCCCTGCTGGTGTGGTCCGCGACGCTGCCGGGCGACGGGGGCGACCCGCTGGAGTCCGTGGACCACCTCGTGCGCCATCTGCTCCACCTCGGGGTGGCCGTGGTCGTGTGCCTGGTCGTCGCGGCGGTGGACTACCGCACCGTCCGTGCCTACGCGCCGATCGCCTACGCGTTCAGTGTGGTCTCGCTCGTCCTGGTGCTGACCCCGCTCGGCGCCGTGATCAACGGTTCTCGCGGCTGGATCGTGGTCGGCGGTTTCCAGTTCCAGCCCAGTGAGCTGGCCAAGGTCGGACTGATCCTGGTCCTGGCGACGCTGCTCGGCGAGCCCCGGGACGGCGAGACCCGCCCGATGACGAGGGACGTGCTGTTCTGCCTGCTGGTGATGGCGGTCCCGCTCGGGCTCGTCATGCTCCAGCCCGACCTCGGGACGAGCCTGGTCCTGTGCGCGATCTTCCTCGGCATGCTCACGCTGTCCGGGGCCCCGGTCATGTGGGTGGCGGGCATGCTCGCCTGCGGCGCGCTGGCCGTGCTGGCCGTGTGGTGGTTCGAGCTGCTGGAGCCCTACCAGCTCGACCGGATCGCCACCCTGGTGGACCCGGCGGCCGACCCGCAGGGCGCGGGCTACAACTCGGCGCAGGCGCTGATCGCCGTGGGGTCGGGCGGCTTCGACGGCACCGGGCTGTTCCAGGGGGAGCAGACCCACGGCCGGTTCGTCCCCGAGCAGCACACGGACTTCATCTTCACGGTGGCGGGGGAGGAGTTGGGGTTCCTCGGCTCCGGGGCGATCATCGTGCTCTTCGCCGTGGTGATCTGGCGGATCCTGCGCATCGCGCGGGGATGCGACCAGCCCTATCCGCGCCTGCTCTGCGTGGGTGTGGCCTCCTGGTTCGGCTTCCAGGCCTTCATCAACATCGGGATGGGCCTGGGCATCCTGCCGGTGACCGGGCTTCCGCTGCCGTTCGTGTCGTACGGAGGCACGGCGATCCTGGCCAACATGCTGGCCCTGGGCCTGGTGCTCGGCGTCAACTCCCGGGACCGCGGCTTCGAGTTCTGATCCGGGACCCGCCCCGGACCGGTCCTGTGTACACACCGGTCCGGGGCCCTTCGGAGGGCTAACCTGGTGGTCCAGCCAGACACGATGTCCGCCGACCGAGGGCCCACACCATGTCCGTCGCAAGCCTCTTCCCGCGCCTCGAAGCCCTGCTCCCCCAGGTGAGCAAGCCGATCCAGTACGTGGGCGGTGAGCTCAACTCCGTGGTCAAGCCCTGGGACTCCGCGCGGGTGCGCTGGGCACTGATGTACCCGGACGCCTACGAGGTGGGCGTGCCCAACCAGGGCGTGCAGATCCTCTACGAGGTCCTCAACGAACGCGAGGGCGTGCTGGCCGAGCGCGCCTACGCGGTCTGGCCGGACATGGAACGGCTGATGCGTGAGCACGGCGTCCCCCACTTCACGGTGGACTCCCACCGGCCGATCCGCGCCTTCGACGTGCTCGGTCTGAGCTTCGCCAGCGAGATGGGCTACACCAACATGCTCACCGCGCTGGACCTGGCCGGGATCCCGCGCCGCTCCGCCGACCGCACGGAGGAGGACCCGGTGGTCCTGGCCGGGGGCCACTCCGCGTTCAACCCCGAGCCCATCGCCGACTTCCTGGACGCCGTGGTGCTCGGGGACGGCGAGGAGATCACCCTGGCCATCACCGAGATCATCCGCGAGTTCAAGGAGGAGGGCGCGCCCGGCGGGCGGGACGGCCTCCTGCTGCGCCTGGCCGCCACCGGCGGCGTGTACGTGCCGCGCTTCTACGACGTGGCCTACCTCGACGACGGACGGATCGGCGGGTACCTGCCCAACCGCCCCGGCGTCCCGGACACCGTGCAGAAGCACACCGTGATGGACCTGGACCGGTGGCCGTACCCCAAGCGCCCCATCGTCCCCACCGCGGAGTCCGTGCACGAGCGGTACAGCGTGGAGATCTTCCGGGGCTGCACCCGCGGCTGCCGGTTCTGCCAGGCCGGGATGATCACCCGGCCGGTACGCGAACGCAACCAGGAGACCGTCCAGAAGATGGTGGAGGAGGGGGTGAAGGCCTCCGGATTCCAGGAGGTCGGCCTGCTCTCGCTCTCCAGCGCCGACCACAGTGAGATCGGTGACATCGCGAAGAACCTCGCCGACCACTACGAGGGCACCAACACGGGCCTGTCCCTGCCCTCCACCCGCGTGGACGCCTTCAACATCGACCTCGCCAACGAGCTCACCCGCAACGGCCGCCGTTCCGGGCTGACCTTCGCCCCCGAGGGCGGCAGCGAACGCATGCGCCGGGTGATCAACAAGATGGTCACCGAGGAGGACCTCATCCGCACCGTCACCGCCGCCTACGCGGCCGGGTGGCGTCAGGTGAAGCTGTACTTCATGTGCGGGCTGCCCACCGAGGAGGACGAGGACGTTCTGGCGATCGCCGACCTCGCCACCGAGGTGATCCGGACCGGCCGTGAGGTGACCGGGCGCAAGGACATCCGCTGCACGGTCTCCATCGGCGGGTTCGTCCCCAAGCCCCAGACCCCGTTCCAGTGGGCGGCCCAGACCTCCCACGAGGAGGTGGACGCCCGGCTGCGCAAGCTGCGCGACCGCCTGCGCGGGGACCGCAGGTACGGCAAATCCATCGGGCTGCGCTACCACGAGGGGCGCCCGTCGATCATGGAGGGCCTGCTGTCCCGGGGCGACCGCAGGGTCGGCCGGATCGTCGAGGAGGCCTGGCTGGCGGGTGGCCGGTTCGACGGCTGGAGCGAGCACTTCTCCTACGACCGTTGGATGAGGGCCGCGGAGGCCGGTCTGGCCGGGACCGGGGTGGATGTGGACTGGTTCACCACCCGCGAGCGTGACGAGGACGAGGTCCTGCCCTGGGACCACCTGGACGCCGGGCTGGACCGCTCCTGGCTCTGGCAGGACTGGCAGGACTCGCTGCACGGCGAGGAGTCCCTGGAGATCGACGACTGCCGCTGGAACCCCTGCTACGACTGCGGGGTGTGCCCGACGATGGGGACCGAGATCCAGATCAACGACCAGGCCGGGGGCCGCCCCATGCTGCCGCTGACCGTGGTCTGAACAGAGGACGGGGCCGGTCCCGCCGGGGGTGGGACCGGCCCCGGGAGGGGCGGGGGAGTTCTGGTGGGCACCGGAGTCGCGCCCGGGAAGGGGGGCGATCCGCGTGCGATGGGGGGAAAGAGAGTAGGATGCGCGCTCCGGGCGCTCTCCGCCGTGTGCCTCGACCCCGTCGTGCGCCACTGGCACCGGGGGAGTGTCCGGGGAGGAAGGTGTACGGCCCGGCGCCCCGCTCGCGCCGGGCCGTACGTGAAGTAAGACTCGCGGGGGATACCGGGGGTTGCCATGGTTGCGGGATTTCTTTGGATTTTTTTTCCGGGCCCCTGTGTTCTCGTGGTGAACGCCGGTTCGGCACCCGCTCGGACCCGGTCGGGACTTTTCGATCGGGGGCCGTTGGGGGAGGTACCGGTATGCGTGTCCCGTTGGCGCGTGTGCACTTCGGCGCACCGTACGCTGAACAGGACGAGGAACAGCCCCTGAGGGCCGCCACAGACGGCCCGGAACCCAGGGGGCACTGAGGAAAGGAGTTGAGCTGCCCCCCGCACACGAGGGCACCACCTCACCCTCCACCGCCAACCCCGGCCAAAGGCTGCGCGTCCGCTACGCCAAACGCGGGCGCATGCGCTTCGCGAGCCACCGCGACATCGCCCGGGCACTGGAGAGAGCCCTGCGCAGGGCCTCGGTTCCCGTGGCCTTCTCCGCTGGCTTCTCACCGCACCCCAAGATCTCCTACACGGGCGCGGCCCCGACCGGGGTCGCCAGCGAGGCGGAGTATCTTGAGCTGACCCTGGCCGAGGCACGCCGACCCGAACAGGTCAGGACCGCGATCGACGCGGCGATGCCCGACGGGATCGACGTGGTCGAGGTCGTCGAGGCCCGGACTCAGGGCCTGGCCGACCGGCTCGAGGCCTCCCAGTGGCGCGTGGAGATGGCGGACGTCGACCCCGACGACGCCGCCAGGGCGGTGGCCACCTACCTGGCCGCCGAGAGCGTCGAGGTGGAACGGATGACGAAGAAGGGCCGGCGCCGCTTCGACACCCGACCGGCCGTCCTCGACATCGACGTGTCTCACCGATCCCATGGGCGCGTCCCACGGGACCGACACGCGACATATGCCATACTTCGAATGGTCATACGGCACACGACACCTGCTGTACGACCGGACGACGTGCTGACCGGCCTCCGCCAACTGGCCGACCTCGCGCCGCCGTCATCACCGACGATGACCAGGCTGGCGCAGGGGCCACTGGACGAGGCGACAGGTGTGATCGCTGATCCGTTCGACGCGGACCGACCCGAAGCTCCCGTGACTGGGCGCACCGGGGCCGCGCACGACCAGAAGAACGATCGACGCACCCGCTCACCACGGACGTCATCGCCCATGACGGGACCTTCGTCATGAAGGGCCCCAAGGCGGGGAAACATGGGCGAACCACAGGACTTTGCCCCGACGGCACACCAGTGTCGTCGGCGCTGACACAGACGACAGCTCTCGTGAGCCGCGCCACCGACCGATGAGGTCGCGGTGCGCCCGAGCGCTTTGACGGGAGACCGCCCGGATGCTCGAGAACGAGCCCAACAACGGCGCCGAAGGCGCCGCGGGTACAACTGAAACAACCGAGAACACGGCGGCGGCGCCCCCCGCGGGGGACGGCGCGGTGCGGGTGACCACACCCGCCCCCGCCAAGGGCGCTCGCCGCGCGGCAGGACCACCCCCCGAACCGGACGACGTCTTCTCCGCTCCCTCCGCGCCGGTCACCAAGCTGGCTGGCTCCGGTGAGGTCGGCACGGTCAACACCTCCGTGTCCGCCGCTTCCCGCAAGCGCACCGTGCGCGCGGCGGGCCGCCCCGACGACGCCCCGGCCGCCTCGCAGCGCCGGAGCCGTGGTCGCGCCACCTCGGCGAAGGCGAGCGAGCCGGTCCCCGAGGCCGTCGAGACGGCCTCGGCCGACCGGCCCGCCGAGCCCGAGGGCGACGCCAAGGAGGGCGGGGAGAAGGAGACCGGTCGCGGTCGTACGCGCGGCCGCACGCGCGCCCGTTCCACCAGGACCGCCGAGGCCCCGGCCCCGGAGGTCGTCGAGGAGCCTGAGGAGACCCCCGCCGAGACCGGCGGCGCCGTTTTCCAGCCGCCCGGCGGCATGCTCTTCCAGCCCCCGGTCGCCAGCGCGCCCGTGCAGACCAAGCCCAAGCCCAAGGCCGAGCCGGTCGTCGAGGACGACACCGACGAGGACGAGGACGACACCGAGGACGAGTCCGCCGAGGCCCCCGCCGAGGAGACCGGCTCGGACGAGCGCCCCAGCCGTCGCCGCCGCCGTCGCGGCGGACGCGGGCGCGGCCGCTCGCGCGGCGCCGAGGACGCCGACCACGACGACGCCCAGGGTGAGGCCGGCGCGTCCGAGGACAACGCCAAGGGCCAGCGCGGGGACGACCGGGCCGCCGCCGAGGAGGACGACTCCGAGGACGAGTCCGGTGACGACTCCGCCGACGGCGAGCGCGGCAGCAGCCGTCGCCGTCGCCGCCGTCGTCGGCGTTCGGGCTCCGGTGGCGACTCCACCAACGACGACCCGCCGAACACCGTGGTCAAGGTGCGCGAGCCGCGCCAGGAACGGCCCATCGAGAACGAGGTCCAGGCGGTCCGGGGCTCCACCCGGCTGGAGGCCAAGAAGCAGCGCCGCCGTGAGGGGCGCGAGCAGGGCCGCCGCCGCGCGCCCATCGTCACCGAGTCCGAGTTCCTGGCCCGCCGCGAGGCGGTCAAGCGCGACCTGGTCGTGCGCCGGACGGGTGACCGTACCCAGATCGCCGTCCTCGAGGACGACGTCCTGGTCGAGCACTACGTGGACCGCGCCACCCACCGCTCCTACGTGGGCAACGTGTACCTGGGCCGGGTGCAGAACGTCCTGCCGTCGATGGAGGCCGCCTTCGTCGACATCGGCAAGGGCCGCAACGCCGTGCTGTACGCGGGCGAGGTCAACTGGGACTCGTTCGGCCTGGACGGCCAGCCCAAGCGCATCGAATCCGTGCTCAAGTCCGGCCAGTCGGTCCTGGTGCAGGTCACCAAGGACCCGGTCGGTCACAAGGGTGCCCGGCTGACCAGCCAGATCAGCCTGCCCGGCCGCTACCTCGTGTACGTGCCCGGCGGTTCGATGACCGGCATCAGCCGCAAGCTCCCCGACAAGGAGCGCGCGCGTCTCAAGACCATCCTCAAGAAGGTGATGCCCTCCGGCGCCGGCGTGATCGTGCGCACGGCCGCCGAGGGAGCCAGCGAGGAGGAGCTGGAGCGCGACATCACGCGTCTGGCCAAGCAGTGGGACTCGATCAAGCGCAAGTCCAAGTCGGCCAACGCCCCGTCCCTGCTCAACAGCGAGCCGGACCTGACGGTGCGCGTGGTGCGGGACGTCTTCAACGAGGACTTCTCCAGCCTGGTCGTCTCCGGCGACGAGGCCTGGACCACCGTCCACGAGTACGTGGACTACGTGGCGCCCAACCTCTCCGAGCGGCTGTCGCACTGGGGCGAGGACCGCGACGTCTTCTCCGCGTACCGGATCGACGAGCAGATCAACAAGGCCCTGGAGCGCAAGGTCTGGCTGCCCAGCGGCGGTTCGCTCATCATCGACCGCACCGAGGCCATGACCGTGGTCGACGTCAACACCGGCAAGTTCACCGGCCAGGGCGGCAACCTCGAAGAGACGGTCACCAAGAACAACCTGGAGGCGGCCGAGGAGATCGTCCGCCAGCTCCGCCTGCGCGACATCGGCGGCATCATCGTCATCGACTTCATCGACATGGTGCTGGAGTCCAACCGCGACCTGGTGCTGCGCCGGATGCTGGAGTGCCTGTCCCGGGACCGGACCAAGCACCAGGTGGCCGAGGTCACCTCGCTCGGACTGGTCCAGATGACCCGCAAGAGGGTCGGCCAGGGCCTGCTCGAGGCCTTCTCGCACACCTGTGACCACTGCAACGGTCGCGGCCTGCTGCTCTCCAGCGACCCGGTGGAGAACAAGGGCGGCGGCGGTGGCGGCACCGGCGGGCGCAAGAAGAAGAAGGGCAAGGGCGACGCCGAGTCGTCCGGGGACAAGGCGTCCTCCGACGCCTCCGACAAGGCGGACCAGCAGGACGGCGACGACCGCCCCGCTGGCGGCGAGGAGACCGCCGACCAGGCGGTCGAGCAGGCGGAGAAGCCCGGCAAGGCCGCGAAGGCGGAGAGGACCACGAGGAAGCGCGGCCGCAAGGCCGCGGAGCCGGTGGCCGCCGACACCGACCAGGCCGAGGCCGCCCCGGGCGCCGAGACCGAGTCCGCTCCCGCGGAGGCCGAGGCCCCCGCGGCCGAGGAGGCCGCTCCCGTGAAGAAGACGCGTAAGCGCTCCTCACGCGCGAAGAAGGCCGCCGAGCCCACGGAGTCGGCCGAGGGGTCCGCGTCGGAGGACAAGCCGTCTGAGGAGCCCTCGGAGGCCCCCGTGGCCGAGGAGGCCCCGGCCAGGAAGACCCGTCGGCGCACCACCCGCAAGGCGGCCCCGGCCGACAGCGGTGAGGGTGAGCAGACGCGGGCGAGCGGTACCGAGCAGGTCTCGGACACCGACGCCACCGAGACACCCGCCACCTCTGACGGTGACGCCGAGGGCGCCAGCGAGCGGCCCAAGCGCCGCCGTACCCGGCGGACCAAGGCGGCGGTGAGCTCACAGACCAGTGAGTCCACCGCGGTCGACGCCGGCTGACCAGCGGTCGAGGCGGGACAGCAGCCTGGTCCGGACCCGGTTTCCCACGGGTCCGGACCAGGAGTACGTGTGCGGGCCTGTGTCGGGTCGGTGGTAATCTGATGGACGGTGCGTCGGCGCGCCCCAAATGTTCGCGCGCCCCGAGACCGCAGTGCTCTCCACCAAGGTGGGTTTGTTTCCCTCAGATCCCCGCGCCCCGCTACAGGCGATTCGTGGATCGTGGCATCACGGTCATGAGTGAGCGCATTATTCGTTGAGCGAGCAGGAAGAGAGTTACCCGGTGTACGCGATCGTGCGAGCGGGCGGCCGACAGGAGAAGGTGTCTGTCGATGACGTCCTGAACATCGACAGGGTCTCCGACGAGACCGGCGCCACCCTTACGTGGCAGCCCATCCTTGTGGTCGACGGTGACAACGTCATCAGCGAGGCCGACAAGCTGAGCGGCTACACGGTCACCGCCGAGGTTCTCGGCGAGACCAAGGGCCCCAAGATCAACATCCTGAAGTACAAGAACAAGACCGGTTACAAGAAGCGCCAGGGTCACCGCCAGAAGCACACCCAGGTGCGCGTCACCGGCATCGCGGCGAAGTAGGAGGCCTGGAGAAATGGCACATAAGAAGGGCGCTTCGTCCAGCCGTAACGGTCGTGACTCGAACGCCAAGCGCCTCGGCGTGAAGCGCTTCGGCGGTCAGTCCGTCTCGGCCGGTGAGATCCTGATCCGTCAGCGCGGCACCAAGTTCCACCCCGGTGCCAACGTTGGCCGTGGCGGCGACGACACGCTGTTCGCGCTGGTCGATGGCGAGGTCAAGTTCGCCAACCACCGCGGTCGCAAGGCCGTCAACATCGTTCCGGTCGCCGCCGAGTAGGCTGCGCCGGCAACAGCGGTTCTTCGGGGGCGGGCCAGGGAACACTGGCCCGCCCCTCGCGTTGTCACTGGTGACGCGTGAGGAGTACCGGTCCCCGCCAGGTGGTGGGGGCCGCATGAGTAACGGGGAGAGCTATGCCTGACTTCGTCGACGAGGCGGTCTTGCACGTCAAGGCCGGGAACGGCGGGCATGGCTGTGCCTCCGTGCACCGTGAGAAGTTCAAGCCGCTGGGCGGCCCGGACGGCGGCAACGGCGGCCAGGGCGGTGACATCGTCCTGGAGGTCGACGCCCAGACCGCGACGCTGCTGGACTACCAGCGCCGTCCGCACCGCAACGCCCAGAACGGCACCCCCGGCCAGGGCGGTCACCGCGCCGGGGCCAAGGGGCAGGACCTGGTCCTGACCGTCCCCGACGGCACCGTGGTCACCAAGGCCGACGGTGAGGTCGTCGCCGACCTGGTCGGCCACGGCACCCGCCTGGTCCTGGCCCAGGGCGGCCACGGCGGCCTGGGCAACGCCGCGCTGGCCTCCAAGAAGCGCAAGGCCCCCGGCTTCGCCCTCAAGGGCGAGGAGGGCGAGGCCTTCGACGTCCGCCTGGAGATGAAGACCATCGCGGACGTCGGCCTGGTGGGCTTCCCCAGCGCCGGCAAGTCGTCGCTGATCGCCGCGATGTCGGCGGCCCGACCCAAGATCGCGGACTACCCCTTCACCACCCTCATCCCCAACCTGGGCGTGGTGGAGGCGGGTACCACCCAGTACGTCATCGCGGACGTTCCCGGCCTGATCCCCGGCGCGAGCGCGGGCAAGGGGCTGGGCCTGGAGTTCCTGCGCCACATCGAGCGCTGCTCCACGCTGCTGCACGTCCTGGACTGCGCCACCTACGAGCCGGGCCGCGACCCGGTCAGCGACCTCGACGCCCTGGAGGCCGAGCTGTCCGCCTACGGCGAGCAGGCCGGGGTGGACCTGTCCGACCGTCCGCGCATCGTCGCCCTGAACAAGGTGGACGTGCCCGAGGCCCGTGACCTCGCCGACATGGTCACCCCCATGCTGGAGGAGCGCGGCTACAAGGTGATGGAGGTCTCCGCTGCCTCCCGTGAGGGCCTGCGTGAGCTCTCCTTCGCCCTGGCCGAGCAGATCACGGCGGCCCGTCAGGCAGCGCCGGTGGAGGAGCCCACCCGCATCGTGCTGCGGCCGAAGATGATCGGGGACGTCCCCTTCGACGTCGTGCCGCTCGGGAACAACTCCTTCCAGGTGCGCGGCGACAAGCCCGCCCGGTGGGTGCGCCAGACCGACTTCTCCAACGACGAGGCCGTCGGCTACCTGGCCGAGCGCCTCAACCGCCTCGGCATCGAGGAGGCGCTGGCCAAGGCCGGGGCCACCCAGGGCGCCGAGGTGCAGATCGGCACGGACGAGGACGCCGTGGTCTTCGACTGGGACAACTCCATGGACGCCGAGGCCGTCCCGTCCGGCCCGCGCGGATCCGACGCCCGGCTGGGCTGACCCGCGCGGGGACCGCCGCTCCACTCCAGCCTGACCCAGACAAGGTACGAGCACGGCGCTCGGGCAGGGCGCCGTGCCACGGACGGAAAGCCCCTCGTGGTGCACAGCGCAGACACCCAGCAGCACACCGGCCAGCGGGCCGGTCGGAGTGACGTCGACGCCCTGGAGTCGGCCGGGCGGACGGCGGTCGCCGGGGCCCGCCGGGTCGTGGTCAAGGTGGGGTCCTCCTCACTGACCACCCCCGACGGGCTGATCGACTCCGGTCGGATCCGGGACCTGGTCGAGGTCCTCGCGGACCGCAGGGCCCGCGGGCAGGAGGTGATCCTGGTCTCGTCCGGCGCGGTGGCGGCCGGGATGACGCCGCTGGGCATGGCTCGCCGCCCGCACGACCTCGCCTCGCAGCAGGCCGCCGCCAGTGTGGGCCAGGGGCTGCTCGTGGCCTCCTACGCGGCCGAGCTGGCCGGACACGGGCTGACCGCCGCCCAGGTCCTCCTCACGGTGGAGGACATGATGCGACGGGTGCAGCACCGCAACGCCCAGCGCACCCTGCGCCGTCTCCTGGACATCGGCGCCCTGCCGATCGTCAACGAGAACGACACCGTGGCCACGCACGAGATCCGGTTCGGTGACAACGACCGCCTCGCCGCGCTAGTGGCGCACCTGATGCGGGCGGACGCCCTCGTGCTGCTCTCCGACGTGGACGCGCTCTACGACGGCAACCCGGCCGACGAGGGAACCTCGGTCGTGCACCTGGTGCGCGGTCGGGCCGACCTGGACGGGATCGACATCGGGAGCTCGGGCAGGCGGGGCGTGGGCACCGGCGGGATGGTCACCAAGGTGGACTCCGCGCGCATCGCCACCGAGGCGGGCGTGCCCACCCTGTTGACCTCGGCCGCCAACGCCCGCGCCGCCCTGTCCGGTGAGCGGGTGGGCACCTTCTTCGCGGCGGCCGGCGGGCGCCGCCCCTCGGCGCGCCAGCTGTGGCTGGCGCACGCCACCGCGGGCCGGGGCAGCCTCGTCCTGGACCCGGGAGCGGTCAACGCGGTGGTGCGGGAGAAGGCGTCGCTGCTGCCCGCCGGGGTGGTCCGGGTCCGGGGCGACTTCAGCGCGGGTGACCCCGTGGACCTGCGCGACGAGCAGGGCACGGTGGTCGCGCGGGGACTGGTGAACTACGACGCCACCGAGGTCCCGGACCTGATGGGCCGGTCCACCCGGTGGCTGGCCCGGGAGATGGGCCCCTCCTACGAGCGCGAGCTCGTGCACCGCGACGACCTCGTGGTGCTCTGACCAAAGAGCCGCCCGGCGCCGTCGTCCGCGCGTGGAGGGCTCCGTGACAGGACGACCCGAGGAGCGCCCACCGTGTCCAGCCTGACGACGCACCTGGCCGCGCTGGCCCTCCGGGTCCTGCGCAAACCGACCCTGGAATCGGTGGAGGACACCCGGGAGTGGCTCCGGGAGCCCAAGGAGCACGCGGACCCGCCGCACTGGCTGGCCGCCCGGCACTGGATCACCCGCCGGGAGGTCGGCGGCTTCCGCGTCTACACGGTGCGCCCCCGCGCGGTCACCGAACCCGGGAGGGCCGTGCTGTACCTGCACGGGGGTACCTACGTCAGCGAGATCGCCGCCTGGCACTGGGTGCTGGTCTCACGGATGGCCGACGCGGGCTGCCGGGTGGAGGTGCCGATCTACGGTCTTGCCCCCGACCACACCTACCGCGAGGCCTTCCCGTTCGTCACCGCCGTGTACCGGGAGCTGCTGGAGGACGCCTCGCCCTCGCGCACGCTGATCGCGGGCGACTCCGCCGGTGGCGGGCTCGCGCTGGCCCTCACCCAGACCCTGGCGGGGGAGGAGCTCCCGCCGCCCGCGCGGCTGGTGCTGATCTCCCCGTGGACGGACCTCACGATGTCGAACCCGGAGATCGCGGAAGTGGAGGACGCGGACCCCTGGCTGGCTCCGGTGGGTCTGCTGGAGGCCGCGGGTGAGTGGGCGGGCGGGGACGACCTGGCCGAACCACGGCTCAGCCCGCTGTACGGGCCGGTGGCGGGGCTGCCGCCCATGGACCTGTACATCGGCACCCGGGACCTGCTCCTGCCGGACACACGGCGCCTGCACGAGAGGGTGACCGAGGCCGGGGGCGTGGCCGAGCTCTTCGTGGAGGAGGGCGCCTTCCACATCCACCCCCTGGTCCCGGTCCCCGAGGGCGGCGACGCGCGCGAGCGGATCATGAGGACGGTCCGGGAGCTGTGAGGCGGACCGGGCGCGGTGACGCCTCCGGGACGGCCGCCCTGCCAGCTGCCGCTCGGCTCACGTCAGCCTCCTGACCACGGACAGCGGCAGCCGCCTCATCAGGAAGCCGATGGGTACCCAGGGCCAGGCGGGGACGTACGCCCGCACCCGGCGCCTCTCGATGGCCGCGACCATCGCCCGGACGCCCACCTCGGTCTCGACCATGAACCGGGTCCGCTGGGTGACGTGCTCGTTCATCTCCGAGCGGATGTAGCCGGGATAGATCACCGAGACGTCCAGGCCGGGCACGCCCTCCGAACGCAGTCCCTCCGCGATGGCGGCGACCCCGGCCTTGGTGGCGGCGTAGACGGTCATGGCCCTGCGCATGCCGCGCAGGGCCGACATGGACGAGACCAGCACGAGGTGACCGCGCTCCTGCGCGCGGAAGATCTCCATGGCGGCGTCCGCCTGGGCGAGGGCGCCCACGAAGTTGGTCATGGCCGTCTGGCGGTTGGCGTCGTGGCGACCGGTGCCGAGCGCGGCACCCTTGCCCAGCCCGGCGTTGACGATGACCCGGTCCACGGTGCCGAACTCGGTCGTGAACTCCCCGAAGACCCGGTGGACCGCCTCGTCGTCGGTGACGTCCAGGGCCCGCAGCTCCACGCGGCGGTCGGGGTGGGACCGCGCGATCTCGTCCCGGAGGGCGGTCATCGGCGCGGTCCGACGGGCGCACAGTCCGAGGTCGTAGCCGAGGGCGGCGAACTGGCGGGCCATCTCCGCGCCCAGTCCCGCCGAGGCCCCGGTGATCACGACGGTTCCCCTGCTCATGCCTTCTCCGTGGTGTGGTCGGGTGCGGTGGAGGTGGGATCGACGCGGCGGCGCACACCCTCGGCCACCCCGCGCATCGCGCGGTCGTAGAGGGGCCGCAGCCACCGTTTGGCGCGGACCGCCGTCCGTCCGGCCCGGTCGGTGAGGATGACGGGTCTTCTCCGGTCCACCCCACGGAGCACCCGGGCGGCGACCTCGTCGGCGGACAGGCGCGACCCGTCGATCAGCCGAACGGCGGAGGCCTCCACCTCGGGGTCGCTGCCGCTGAGGGAGGAGGCCAGGTTGGTGCGGAAGAACGACGGGCACACCACCGAGGTGGTGACGCCGTAGGGGGCGAGCTCGTGCTGGAGGGTCTCGCTGAGCGCGACGACCGCCGCCTTGACCGCGTTGTAGGAGCTCATCACCGGCGGGTGCACGAGCCCCGCCATGGAGGCGACGTTGACGAGGTGCCCCGAGCCCTGGCGCTTGAACAGCGGGGTGAACACGCGGCAGCCCCGAACCACGCCGAACAGGTTGATCTCGGTGATCCGCCGCCAGTCCTCGACGGTGAGGACGTCGATCCGTCCGCCGGCGGCGATCCCCGCGTTGTTGACCAGCACGTCGAGCCCGCGCCACCGCTCCTCGACGTGGGCGAGGGCGGACGCCCAGTCGTCGTCGGAGGTCACGTCCAGACACAGGTAGCCGACCCCGTCCGGAAGGGTGTCGGGCGCGTCCGCGGCCAGGTCGGTGGCGATCACCCGGTCCCCGCGTGCGGCGAACGCGGAGACCAGGGCGGCGCCGAGCCCGGAGGCGCCTCCGGTGACCAGGACGCGGCGGCCGGAGCCGCCGGGAGGGGCGCCCCGCCCGGGGGCGGTCATCGTCGGACCCCGTGGGTCGCGGGTTCGTGCGCGGCGACGCGGGGGGAGGGTGCGAAGTCCATGTCGTTGACACTACGGTCTTGTTGAGCAATGCTCAACAGGGTGAGCGAGGCAGCCCCGCGACGGACGCGGATGACCCAGGACGAGCGCAGGCGCCAACTGGTCGGGATCGGCCTGCGCATGCTGGTGGAACGCCCCATCCAGGAGCTGGCGGTGGACGAGGTGGCCCGTGAGGCCGGCATCTCCCGAGGGCTGCTCTTCCACTACTTCCCCAACAAGACCGCCTTCCACGACGCCGTGGTGGCCGCCGCCGGACGGCGCGTGCTCCGCAACACCGCGCCCGACGGTGACCGCTCCGGCTGGGACGCGGTGGCCCAGTTCGCGGAACGCTACTTCGAGCAGGTGGACCGGCGCCGGGCCTCGTACGCGGCGCTGGTGTTCGGCGGGGGAGCGGTGACCCTGGAGGGCGCCCGCGTGGAGGACCTGCGCGAGACCATGGGTGCCCGCGTGCGTGCCCTGCTGGACGCCCCCGAGACGGTGGCCCCGGTCACCGACGCCTGGACCGCCTACCTGGAGGCCCGAGCCCTGCGCTGGTCCGCCGTCCCCGCCGACCGGCGCACCACCGGCCCGGTCGAGGAGGCCGACCACTGCGTCCGGGCCCTGGGAGCACTGCTGGACCTGGACTGATCGGGCGGACGACCGCCCCGGGCGCCCCGTGCGCCGACGCGTTGCGGGTCCTAGGATGCGGTGCGTGAGCCAACACACGACACAGCACGGAAACCCGCCGCAGGGCGGCCCCCGACGGAACGACGGCACCCGGCGCGACGGTGACACCCAGCAACGGGGCGGACTCCAGCAGGGCACCGAGTCCCACCCGCAGGAGGGCGCGGTCCGCGAGGTCCCCACCGGGCGCAACGCCACCCGACTCGTCTACTCACCGGAGAAGGACGGTCTCGCCGACGCGGGCGAGATCGTCTGGACCTGGGTGCCCTACGAGGAGGACGCCACCCAGGGCAAGGACCGACCCCTGCTCGTGGTGGGGCGGCGGGGGCGCGACCTGCACGGACTCATGCTCTCCACGCAGGTCCCCGACGAGCACGAACGCCAGGACTGGCTGCCGATCGGCGCGGGCGCCTGGGACCGGGAGGGCCGCGACTCCTTCGTTCGGGTGGACCGCCTCTTCGAGTTCGACGAGGCGGCCATCCGCAGGGAGGCCGCCGTCATGGACGAGGACCTGTTCTGGAAGGTCGCCGCGGTCCTGCGGGAGCGCTACGGCTGGAGCTGAGCGGTCGCGGGTCGCGCCGCCGTCTCACCCTGTGGATAACTCCGTGTGTCCGGGTGCGCGGCGCTATACGCTGAGGGAGATCCCCCTGGTCCGGTGCCCTACGAAGGGGTGGGTTCACCGGCCGGGCGGCCTCCCGAGCAAGGAAGCCCCGACAAGGATGACTGCCATGAGTGACATCGAGCGCGTGGTCCACGCGGTAGCCGAACGTGCCCAGGACGCGGCGGCCGAGCTCGCCCCGCTCAGCCGGTCGGTGAAGGACCGTGCCCTGCTGGCCATCGCGGACGCCCTGGTCAAGCGGGCGGACGAGATCACGGCCGCCAACGCGGCGGACGTCGAGCGGGCCCGCCTGGACGGAACCAGCCCGGCCATGATCGACCGCCTCACCCTGAACCCGGCCCGGATCGAGGCGATCGCGGAGGCGGTTCGCGAGATCGTCGAGCTCCCGGACCCCGTCGGTGAGTCCGTGCGCGGCGGCGTCCTGCCCAACGGCCTCGACCTGCGTCAGATCAGGGTTCCGCTCGGGGTGGTCGGCATCATCTACGAGGGGCGTCCCAACGTCACCGCGGACGCCGCCGCCCTCTGCCTCAAGAGCGGCAACGCGGCCCTGCTGCGCGGTTCCTCCTCCGCCTACGACTCCAACACCGCCATCGTGACGGTGCTGCGCGACGCCCTGGAGGGCACGGGGGTCCCGGTCGACGCGGTCCAGATGGTCCCCGGCCGCACCCGGGAGTCCTCCACCGCGCTGATGCGGGCCCGTGGACTCGTGGACGTGCTCATCCCGCGCGGCGGCGGCTCGCTCATCCAGGCCGTGGTCCGCGACTCCACCGTCCCCGTCATCGAGACCGGCGAGGGTCTGTGCCACGTGTACGTGGACGCCGACGCCGACCTCGACAAGGCGGTGGCCATCGCGACCAACGCCAAGGCCCAGCGCTGCTCGGTGTGCAACTCCGCCGAGACCCTGCTGGTACACCAGGCGGTCGCGGCGGACTTCCTGCCGCGCGTGCTCTCGTCCCTGGCCGAGGCCGGGGTGACCGTGCACGGTGACGAACGCGTCCTCGCCGTCGCCGCCGCCCACCCGACCGGCGCCACGGTGGTCGAGGCCACGGAGGAGGACTGGGCCACGGAGTACCTGTCCCTGGACCTGGCCGTCCGGGTGGTCCCGGACGTGGACGCGGCGATCGCGCACATCAGGCGGTACTCCACCCGGCACACCGAGGCGATCGTCACCGACTCGCTCCGCACCTCCCGGTACTTCGTGGCCCGGGTGGACTCGGCGGCGGTGATGGTGAACGCGTCCACGCGCTTCACCGACGGCGGGGAGTTCGGCTTCGGCGCGGAGATCGGCATTTCCACCCAGAAACTGCATGCCAGGGGCCCGATGGGGCTCACCGAAATGACCTCGACCAAGTACGTGGTCACCGGGGACGGTCACCTGAAGTAGTCGGGTGACCGTCGACGGGACCGGGAATGGCCGCCCGGACGTCCGGGCGGCCATTCCCGTCTCGCGGTTCCGGCCAGGCGCGGGCCCACCAGGACTGGTCCGCCGCTCCTCGGGTAACACACGTCACCAGGTATGTTCTTCTTCCCGAAACCTGGACAGAAGCGAATCTTCTCCTGCAAGTATTCCCAAAGCGCTGCGGGGTCGGTACTTTCTCTGTGGTGTCCCCAGGCGCTCTTCCCGCACCCTCATCAGGAGCGTCGGACCCCACCGGTCACGACGAAAGGAATTCCCCCGCATGAAGTTCGGGAGCAAGATCGCTGCGTCCACCGCCACCGCGGCCCTGGCCATCGGCGGCGTCACCCTCATGGCAGCCCCCGCCCAGGCGGACCTGATCACTCTCTGCTCGGGGCACGGTGGCGCGGTCACCCTGCCCACTGATCTCAAGGTCCCGGCCGGTGCGAGCTGCTTCCTTGACGGCACCGTCATCCAGGGCAAGGTCACCGTCGAGGGCGACGCCAACCTGCACGTCGTCGGTGGCCAGATCGACGGCGGCGTGACCGTCTCCAAGGGTGGCTACTTCGACGCCTCCGACACCGAGGTCGCCGGTGACGTCGTCAACACGGGCTCCTACGGGACCTACCTGGAGAAGGGCACCTCGGTCGCCGGTCTGAGCGCCGTGCCCGCCGAGGGCGCCGACAACGACGGCTTCGTCTTCGTGGTCGGTTCCTCCGCCTCCTCCGTCGACGCCAGCGTCGGTGAGGTCTACGTGACCGACTCCCGCCTGGGCGGCGTGACCGCCGAGGGCGTGGAGTACGTGGACATCTTCGACAGCGTGGTGCGCGGAGACCTCTCCGTCACCGACGCCGCGGCCGGTGGCATCCTCGCCGACAGCGAGGTCATCGGTGACGCGACCTACACCGGCGGCAACGGCCCGGTGGCCGTGGGCGCCGGCGCGGAGGCGGGCTTCGCCAGCTCGCTCAACTACATCGACGGCGACCTGACGGTCACCGGCGTCTCCGGTGGCGTGTACGTCGACAACAACATCGTGGGCGGCGACCTGACCACCTCCGACAACAGCCCGACCGCGCAGGTCGGCGACAACAACCGCGTGCGCGGCGGCATCGTCACCCAGGAGGTCGCGCTGCGGGCGCTGGCCGCCGAGGTGACCGCCGAGTTCGAGGCGCACGAGGCCGACCTGGAGGAGACGGTGGAGGAGCTCCGCGCCCAGACCATCGCGGACGCCCTCGAAGCCGGTCCCGCCTTCTAGGAGGTCCCGCCTTCCGGTCGATCCGGCCGCTCAGGTCCGGTACCCCTCCGCAGCGCCGACGGCCCCTGCCGTCGGCGCTGTTCTCGTGTGGCCCGACCCTCCACGGTTCCCCCTTCACCCCCATCTGTCCCACAATCACCACAGTTATGTCGTAGCAGTGACGACGGTCATGGTCCGGTGATACATTCCGGGCATGGCTGACTCCGAACGGCGTGTCGTGGTCTCCGGTGGCTCCGGCGGGATCGGGCGGGCCATCGTGTTCGCCCTGGCGAGTGAGGGCGACGAGGTGGTCGCCCTCGGGCGCGACTCCGGTCGGCTCGCCGCCCTGGAGCGCCGGGCCCGCGCACACGGCCTCAACGTCACCACCCGGATCTGCGACATCACCGACGAACAGGCGGTGGAGTCCCTGGCGGACCACCTCGGAGAGGTGTCCGTCCTGGTCAACAACGCGGGCACGGCACGGAGCGCCCCCCTGCGCGGCACCAACCTCGACCTGTGGGACACCCACCTGCGCACCAACACCACCTCCGCCTTCCTGCTCACCCGGGCGCTCCTGCCGGGCATGCTCGCCCGCGACCAGGGGCGAATCGTCTTCATCGCCTCCACCGCCGCGCACACCGGCTCCCGCTACACCGCCGCCTACACCGCCTCCAAACACGCGATGCTCGGCCTGGCGCGAGCGGTGGCGGCCGAGGTCGTGGGCACCGGCGTCACCAGCAACGCCGTGTGCCCCTCCTTCGTCCGCACTCCCATGACCGAGCGCTCCGTGGCCCGCATAGCCGAACGCACGGGGCGTGGCCTCGAACAGGCCGAGGAGGTCCTGGCCACGTCCGGCCCGCTCGGCCGACTCATCGAACCCGACGAGGTGGCGGCCGCCGTCACCTACCTCGCGAGCCCCCTGGCCGGAGCCGTCAACGGCCAGTCGCTGACCATCGACGGCGGAGGAACCCACCGATGAGCCCCTTCCGGGCGTCCGCGCCCCTGACCGAGCACTGGCGCAACTTCGACCTCCACCGGGCGGACGGGGTGGCCACCCTGACCCTCGACCGGCCGGACCGACTCAACGCCCTGACCTTCGATGCCTACGCCGACCTGCGCGACCTGCTCACCGAACTCCCGCACCGGGGTGACACCCGCGTCCTCGTGCTGCGCGGGGGCGGCCGGGGGTTCTGCTCGGGCGGGGACGTCGACGAGATCATCGGCCGGACCCTGGAGATGGACCCCGACGACCTGCTCGCCTTCACCCGGATGACCGGCGAGGTGGTCCGGGCCATGCGCGAGTGCCCCGTCCCCGTGATCGCGGGCGTGCACGGGATCGCGGCCGGTGCGGGCTCGGTCCTGGCCCTGGCCGCCGACTTCCGCGTCGTCACCCGCTCCGCCCGCTTCGCCTTCCTGTTCACCAAGGTGGGCCTGTCCGGCGCCGACATGGGCGCCGCCTACCTGCTCCCGCGCATGGTGGGCCTGGGCAACGCCACGAAGATCCTCATGCTCGGGGACACCCTCGACTCCACGGAGGCCGACCGCTACGGGCTGGTCAGCGAGTTGGTCGAGGACGACGCGCTGGACGAGGCCGTCACCCGGCTGGCCACCCGGCTCTCCGAGGGGCCCGCCTTCGGCTACGCGCAGACCAAGGCGCTGCTCTCCCGCGAACTGGACATGGGCCTGTCCGGGGCGATCGAGCTGGAGGCCGTGACCCAGGCGCTGCTGATGAAGAGCGCCGACTACGCCGAGTTCCACGCGGCCTTCACCGGCCGCCGCGAACCCTCGTGGAAGGGGCGCTAGTGGAGGAGGAGCGCGTGGAACCCGGACATCCCCCGAGTCCGCACACACCGGTCAACCCGCCCGAGCTCGGCCCCGCCTCGGGCTTCTCCCACGCGGTACTGCCCGCCCCCGGACGCACGGTCCACCTGGCCGGGCAGATCGCCTCGGGGCCGGACGGCGCGCTGGCGGCCCGTACCCTGCCGGAGCAGTTCGGGGTGGCCCTCGGCAACGTCGTCACCGCCCTCCGTGCCTGTGGGGGAGCGCCCGAACACCTCGTGAGCCTGACCATCTACACCACCGACGTCCCCGGATACCGGGCCGCCGCGCGTGACATCGGCCGTGCCTACCGTTCCCACCTGGGCCGTCACTACCCGGCGATGGCGTTGCTGGGGGTGGTCGAGCTCTTCGAACCCGGTGCGCTGGTCGAGCTGGTCGGCCTCGCCGTGATCCCCGGGCCCGCCCACTGACGCCGGACCGGTGAGCCGGGCGGTCACCGCCACGAGTCGTCCGGCCCCAGGGTGGCGGCGGCGCGGACGTGCTCCAGGCCCGGACCGTGGAGCAGGGCGTGCAGCTCGAAGAAGACCCGTGCCGCACGGCTGCCCGCCCAGCGGTCGGGGAGCAGCTCCGGCGGCAGACCCGGGTCGAGGAACGGCATCCGCCGCCAGGCGTCCACCGCCCGCAGGTGGTCCGCGAAGGCCGTCGCACGCTCCTCTGGGGAGCGGAGGGCACGGGCGCCCCGGCGGCGCCAGGCCGCCGCCACGGGTTCGTGCTCATCGAGGAACCCCTCGTACATCGCCTGGAGCTCGGGCAGGTCCCACCAGCGCGCCACGGACGCGGTGAGATCGCGGAAGTCCAGGTAGGAGGCGTGGAAGAGCTCCGCGTGCTCCTCCAAACCGAGGTCCCGGAGCACGGCGCGGGCCTGCTCCGTCAGGTGGGCCGGGGCGATCCACACCCCGGCCGCGGTGGTGCCGAAGCCGAGCCGGGTGAGCTGGGTGCGCAGGGCGTGGCGGCGGTGCCGCTCGGACTCGGGCACCGAGAACACCACGAGTACCCAACCGTCCTGGACACGGGCGACCCGATGGCCGAAGATGCGCTGGTCGCCCTCCGCGAGAATGCGTCGTCCCTGGTCGGAGAGGCGGTACCCGGCCACCCCGCCGAGACGTTCGGAGGTCAGGAGTCCCCGCCGCTTGAGCCGGGACACGGCCGAGCGGACGGCGGGCCCGTCCACGTCGAGCCCGGACATCAGCGCGATGAGGTCGGAGACCCCGATCCAGCCGCCCACGTCACGGGCGTAGGAGCCGAAGAAGGAGACGATCAGGGCCCTCGGCCGCCGTCGCTCCGTGTCCGTCGCGGAGGCGACGGGGGTGTCCGGAGGGGGATCGGCGCTTCCGGCTGGCCGGTCGGTGTTGGACGTCACGCGGACACGATAGCGGCCGCCGCGCGCGGTCCTGGGACGATCCCCGTCGTCACCGGCGGTTCGGAGCACTGTGAAAGAGACTCCATATCGGCCTCTTGACGATCGTCACGGTTATTGTACATTTGCGGTGTGGGGTGGATCACGTACTGACGAGAGCCGAGGTCACCCATGGAGCTGCCCCGCGTCGACACCGACCACCACTTCGCGCGCTGGGTCCGGGAGCGCGCCGCCGACTTCGCCCCGAGACCGTCCACGGCCGCCACCGCCACCGCCACCGCCTCCCCGCCCACGGGCCGGGTGGACCGCCCCCTGCTCCTCCGCCTCGGGGAGTCGGGCCTCCTCCCGGCGCTCTTCCCCGGTACGGCGGAGGGCGGTCCCCTCCGGGAGGCGCCCGCCGCCCGCCTGTGCCAGCTACGGGAGCACCTCGCCCGTGTCGACACCCACGCCGAGACCGCCCTCGCACTCCAGGGGCTGGGCACCTATCCGCTCCTCCAGTCGGGCACCGACGACCAGCGCCGACGCTGGGTCCCCGAGGCCGCCTCGGGCCGGGCCGTCGCGGCCTTCGCCCTCACCGAACCCGACGCGGGCTCCGACGCCGCCGCGCTCGCGCTCCGGGCCGAACCCTCGGGCACGGGTTGGCGACTGCACGGCGAGAAGACCTGGATCTCCAACGCTCCCGACGCCGACTTCTACACCGTGTTCGCCCGCACCACCCCCGGCACCCGCTCCCGAGGGGTCACCGCCTTCTGCGTCCCGGCCGACCGGCCCGGACTCTCCGGATCCCCGCTGGAGATGCTCTCCCCGCACGCTCTGGGCCACCTGGTGTTCGACGGGGTCGAGGTGGGCCCCGACGACGTCGTGGGCCCGCCCGACCAGGGGTTCGCGGTGGCCATGCGCACCCTCGACCTGTTCCGTCCCAGCGTCGGGGCCTTCGCCGTCGGCATGGCCGACGCCGCCCTCGCCGCGACACGGGAGCACACGGCGCACCGCCAGGCCTTCGGCGGCCCGCTGGGCTCCCTCCAGACGGTCGCGCACACGCTCGCGGAGATGGCCACCCGGACCGAGGCGGCCCGGCTCCTCGTCCACGCGGCCGCCGCCGAGTACGACACCGGCGGCCCGGACGTCACCCTCAGGGCCGCCATGGCCAAGCTCTTCGCCACCGAGACGGCCCAGTACGTGGTGGACGCCGCCGTGCAGCTGCACGGAGCCCGCGCCCTGCGCCGGGGGCACCTGCTCGAACACCTCTACCGGGAGGTGCGCGCCCCGCGGATCTACGAAGGGGCGTCGGAGGTCCAGCGCCAGATCATCGCCCGCCACCTGTAGCCGGCCGAAGTCCCCCGCACCTCGGAGGTCCAGCATGTCGAACCAGAACCCGGCCGACCGCCCCGACCACTCCGACGACCCTTCCGCGACCCCGAAACACGCGGCCGTGACCCTCACACCCACGGCACACGAGGACACCTTCACCCGGGACCACCTGCCCCCGCCCGAGGAGTGGCCGCTGATCCGGCCGCTGGACCACCCCGAGCTCCTCAACTGCGCGGCGGAACTGCTCGACGGCACGATCGCGCGCCTCGGCGCGGACCGCCCCTGCGTCATCGGTGACCACGAGAGCCTCACCTACGGCCAGCTCCGCGAGCGGGTGGACCGGATCGCCCACGTGCTCGTCGACGAACACGGCCTGCGCCCGGGGCGACGGGTCCTGCTGCGCGGGCCCAACTCCCCCTGGCTGGCCGCCTGCTGGCTGGCGATCCTCAAGGCCGGGGGAGTGGTGGTCACCGTCCTGCCGGTCCTGCGCGCCGGGGAGCTCACCACTCTCCTCCGCTCCGCCGAGGTCTCCCACGCGGTCTGCGACGCCCGGTTCCTCGACGACCTCACCGAGGCCTCCGCGAACCTCGGAGACCAGGCCCCGGACCTCCTGGTGTACGGCGGCGACGGTCCCGACGACCTCGCCGCGCGGATCGCCGGACCCCGGGCCGACGGGACGCCCGCGGACTTCACCGCGGTGCCCACCGCCGCAGACGACGCCTGCATGATCGCCTACACCTCCGGCACGACCGGCGACCCCAAGGGCTGCGTCCACTTCCACCGGGACGTCCTCGCCGTCGCGGACACCTACTCCGCCCACATCCTCCGGCCCGTGCCGGACGACCTCTTCGTCGGCAGCCCGCCCTTCGCGTTCACCTTCGGCCTCGGCGGACTCCTGATCTTCCCGCTGCGGGCCGGGGCCGCCACGATCCTCCTCGAACGCCCGCGCCCCGAGGCCCTCCTGGACGCCGTCAGCGAACGGGGCGCCACGATCGTGTTCACCGCACCCACCGCCTACCGCACCATGCTCACGCGGATCGGTGACCGTGACCTGTCCTCGCTGCGCCGGTGCGTCTCCGCAGGGGAACACCTGCCCGCCGCCACGTGGCGGGCCTGGTACGAGGCCACCGGTATCCGGATGCTCGACGGCATCGGCGCGACGGAGATGCTGCACATCTTCGTCTCCGCCACGGATGAACACATGCGCCCCGGCTCCACCGGGCGCCCCGTACCCGGATTCGAGGCCCGGATCCTCGACGACCAGGGGCGGCCCGTCCCCGACGGGGAGCCCGGGCACCTCGCGGTCCGGGGCCCGGTCGGCTGCCGCTACCTGGCCGACGACCGCCAGCGCGAGTACGTCCGCCACGGCTGGAACCACACGGGGGACACGTACGTGCGGGACGAGGACGGCTACTTCTGGTACCGGGCCCGCAGCGACGACATGATCGTCTCCGCCGGGTACAACATCGCTCCCGCCGAGGTGGAGGAGGCCCTGCTGACCTCGCCCGAGGTCGAGGAGGCGGCCGTGGTCGGCGCCCGCGACCCGGACCGGGGCCTGGTGGTCCACGCCCACGTGGTCCCGCGCCGGGGGAGCACCCCGGACGCCGCCCTGGCCGACCGGCTCAAGGAACACGTGCGCGCACGCATCGCGCCCTACAAGACCCCGCGCGCCGTCGTCTTCCGCACCGCGCTGCCCCGCACCGCCACCGGCAAACTCCAGCGCTTCCGGCTCCGGGAGGGCGCCGCCGACGAGGAGTGAGGAGCGTCCCCGGGAGGGCGCCGTCCGGGCACCCGGGGCGCGTTCCCACCCCGGCGAACGGACACGGAAGCCCGGCGAACAGGAAGGCAGACGATGCGTATCGCGTGTATCGGGGCGGGCCCGGCCGGGCTCTACTTCGCGGCCCTGGCCCGACAGCTGGACCACACCCACGACATCACCGTCTACGAACGCAACGCCCTCGACGACGCCTTCGGGTTCGGGGTGGTGCTCTCCGACGAGACCCTCGGCGGGATCGAACACGCCGACCCGGCCGTCTATGAGGCCATGGCCTCCGAGTTCGCCCGCTGGGACGACATCGACGTCCACCACCGCGGCACCGTCACCACCTCCGGCGGGCACGGCTTCGCCGCCATCGGCCGCCGCCGACTCCTCGGGATCCTGCGCGCCCGTTGCGCCGAACTCGGGGTCCGGGTCCTCGGCCGCACCGAGGCCCCACCCGCCGCCGAGCTGGCAGCCACCCACGACCTGGTCGTCGCCGCCGACGGAGTCAACAGCCACACCCGGTCCGCCCGCCCCACCGCCTTCGGCACCGAGCTCCAACGGCACCGCAACCGCTTCATGTGGCTCGGCACCGACCTCGTCTTCGACGCCTTCAACTTCCACGTCCTGGAGACGCCGCACGGGGTCATGCAGCTGCACTGCTACCCGTACTCCACCGACTCCAGCACCTTCATCGTCGAGATGGCCGAGGACGTGTGGCGCGGGGCCGGGTTCCTCGACCGCGACCTGGCGCCGGGGGAAAGCGACCTCGCGGCGATCGCCCGGTGCGAGGACCTCTTCGCCGAGGTGCTGCGCGGGCACCGCCTCCGTCCCCACCACTCCCGCTGGCAGCGATTCACCACCGTGCGCAACCGCACCTGGCGCCATGGCAACATCGTCCTTGTCGGGGACGCCGCGCACACCGCCCACTTCTCCATCGGTTCCGGCACCAAACTGGCCATGGAGGACGCGCTCGCCCTCGCCGCGTGCCTGAGGGAACAGCCCACCGTCGAGGCGGCACTCGGTGCCTACGAGGACGAGCGCCGTCCCGTCGTGGCCAGTACCCAGCGCGCCGCCCGGGCCAGCCTGGAGTGGTTCGAGGACATCGCCCGGCACGTCGACGCGGAACCGCTCCAGTTCGCCTTCGACCTGCTCACCCGCAGCCGTCGCGTCACCTACGACAACCTGCGCCTGCGCGACCCCGGGTTCGTCGCGCGCGTGGACCGGTGGTTCGCCGGTGAGGTCGCGGCGGAACGCGCTCCGGAGGGCGGCGCGGCGACAGCGGAGACCATCCCCGCCGAACCCGCGCCACGACCGCCCATGTTCCATCCCTTCCGGCTGGGGCCCCTGGAACTGGACAACCGGGTGGTCGTCTCGGCCATGGACATGTACTCCGCCACGGACGGCCTTCCCGGCGACTTCCACCTCGTCCACCTGGGCGGCAAGGCCCTGGGCGGGGCCGGGCTGGTCATGACCGAGATGGTCTGCGTGTCCGCCGACGCCCGCATCACCCCCGGCTGCGCGGGCCTGTACACGCCCGCGCACGAGGCCGCCTGGCGCCGCGTCACCGAGTTCGTGCACACCCACAGCGCGGCCAGGATCGGCGTGCAGCTCGGCCACGCCGGACGCAAGGGCTCCACCCGCCTCATGTGGGAGGGCATCGACCAACCCCTGCACGCCGGGAACTGGCCCCTGGTCGCCCCCTCACCGCTGCCCTACCGGGACGGGGTGAACCAGGTCCCGCGGGAACTCGACCCCGCCGCCATGGCCGCGATCCGCGACGACTTCGTCTCCGCCGCCCGCTCCGCCGACCGCGCCGGGTTCGACCTCCTCGAACTCCACTGCGCCCACGGCTACCTGCTCTCCTCCTTCCTGTCCCCGGTCACCAACCACCGCGCCGACCACTACGGGGGAGACCTGACCGGACGGCTCCGCTACCCCCTGGAGGTCCTGGCCGCGGTCCGCGCCGCGTGGCCCGACCACAAGGCCCTCACCGTCCGGATCTCCGCCACCGACTGGGTCGGGGACGGCACCACCGCCGACGACTCCGTCCGTATCGCCCGAGCCCTGGTCGAGGCGGGCGCGGACGCCATCGACGTCTCCACGGGCCAGGTCACCCCGGACGAGCGCCCCGCCTTCGGCCGCAGCTACCAGGTGCCCTTCGCCGAACGCATCCGCCGCGAACTCGGTGTGCCGGTCATCGCGGTCGGCGCCCTCTCCTCCCACGACGACGTCAACTCCACGGTCCTCGCGGGCCGGGCCGACCTCTGCGCCCTGGCCCGCCCCCACCTGTACGACCCCCAGTGGACCCTGCACGCCGCCGCTGATCAGGGCTACTCCGGACCGGGGGCCACCTGGCCCGTCCCCTTCAGAGCGGGCAGCCGCAGGCCGCCCACCGGCCGGACCGACGGGCCCCGCCCCCGACTCGACCTGCTACGTTCCTCCGAGACAACGACCACCCGGCACCGGCGGTGGCGCCCGGACGCCCCCGGGACGGACCCGGCCCCGAACGACGGAGGACCACGGTGACGACGACGCCCTACGGTGAGCACCCCAGCCAGATCGTCCACCGCTGGGACCCGCGCCGCACCGAGGGTCCCGCCCCCGTGGCGGTGCTCCTGCACGGCGGCTGGTGGCGCGACCTGCACGACGCCCACCTGATGGACCCGATCGCCCGCGACCTCGCCGACTCCGGGTGGGCGGTGTGGAACGTCGAGTACCGGCGCACCGGCGCGGACGGAGGCGGCTGGCCGCAGACCCGCGACGACGTCGCCCGCGCCCTCGACCTCCTCGCGGAGACGGCGGAACACGACCCGGGGTTGGACACCTCCCGGGTGGTGTCGATCGGCCACTCCGCCGGGGGACACCTCGCCCTGATGACGGCCGCCGACTCGCCGGTGACCTCCGTGGTGCCCATCGCGCCCATCACCGACCTGCGCCGCTGCGCCGAGGCCGAGCTGGGGGAGGGCGCCGTCGCTCCCTTCCTCGGACCCGACCCCGGGCCCGCGCTCTACGCCGAGTCCTCTCCCCGGTACCGGGTTCCGTTCGGAGTGCCGCAGCTGTTGGTCCACGGCGACGCGGACCAGCGGGTGCCGGTCGAGCACAGCCGGGACTACGTGGCCGCGGCCCGCGCCGCCGGGGAGACCGTTGACTACCGGGAGGTCCCGGGCATCGACCACTTCGCCGTCATCGACCCCGAACGCGCCGCCTGGCGCCAGGTGCGCGACGCGCTCGCGCACGGCTGGGGCTGACCGCCGCACCCCCGGGCACGACGGAGGGCGGCGCCCGGCCGGAACCGGACGCCGCCCCGTGTCAGGGAAGCTAGTTCCTGGTGCTGTCGCCCTCGGTGCCGCCGCTCTGGCCACCCCGCCAGCGGTCGGCCACCGTGTCGAAGATCTGCCCGCCGGCGCGCCCCGCGCCGCCCGCCACGTCACGGATGGTCTTCACCAGCGGGTCGGAGGAACGGCTCCAGCCCTCCCGGTAGGAGTTGGCCGCGCCGCTCGCCTCCTTGGAGACACTGGCGTCCTTGTCGGAGGCGCGGCGCGGGTACTGGCCGTCCAGGATCCGCTGGTACTCACCGCTCTCGGTCCACCGGTGGAGCTCGGCCACCCGGACCACCGCGAACGGGTGGCTCTGCGGAAGGGTGGTCATCAGCTTGAGCACGCTGTCCACGGCGTCGCCGCCGCCCTCGTACTCGCGAGCCTGCTCCATGAACGCGTCGGGGTTCATCTGGGACAGGTTCGACCCACCGGCCAGCTTCATCAGGGCACTCTTGGCGGCCTCGGGGTTCTGGCAGGTCAGAAGCCCGGCGCGGTCGCTGGAGAGCTCCGACTTGCGCTGCCACTCCCGCAGGCCCGCGAGGATCGCCTGGATCGCGATGGCGCCCAGCGGAATCCACATGATCTTGGTGGAGAGCCACACCAGCAGGAGGAGGATGGTGCGGTACACGGAGTGTCCGCTCAGCACGTGACCGACCTCGTGGCCGATGACGAACCGCTTCTCCTCGGCGTTGAAGAGGTCGAACAGACCGGTCGTCATGACGATGAACGGCTTCTTGCGGCCGATCGCCATGGCGTTGGGCTGGGGGTCCATCTTCACGTAGAGCTCGGGCACCTCGTCCAGGTCCAGGACGTAGGCGGCGTCGCGGAGGTAGTCGTGCAGCTCCGGGAACTGGGTGGGGCTGACCCGCACCGCGCTGGAGAGGAACATCAGGCGGAGCGAGCGCTCGTTGATCCGCCCGAACAGTGACTTGACGAGGGTGTCGAAGCCGGACAGCGAACGCAGCGCTACCAGGGCGCCGCGGTCGGCGGGGTGCTCGTAGGCACGCGGGGAGATATCGGTGAGCCGGACGCGTACGCGGTCTGGTGAGTTGGCCATAACGGCATGCTATGCGGCACGATGCCCGTTGGCCACGGTTCGGAGCCATCGAGATATGACGTGATTCGCGAGTGTTTCACGAACCCCGAGGGAAGCAGGGCGCCCCGCTCCTTGTTCCTGGTGTTGCCAGGACCTTCACGCCCGCGATCCGTCGGGGTCGGTTAATCTCGGTTGGCCGAAACCGGCAAGACGGCAGCGAACGGAGCGCACAGTGACACACCAGGCCACCGGCGGCTCCCAGGGAGGGAGCCCACCCGTGAGACGGGACGGCTCCGCGCCGACCCGGGTCGGCATCATGGGCGGCACCTTCGACCCCATCCACCACGGGCACCTCGTCGCCGCGAGTGAGGTCGCCCACCTCTTCGGCCTCGACGAGGTCGTCTTCGTGCCCACCGGGCAACCCTGGCAGAAGGACCTCGACAAGGTCACGCCCTCCGAGGACCGCTACCTCATGACGGTCATCGCGACCGCCGAGAACCCCCAGTTCAGGGTCGACCGCGTCGAGATCGACCGTTCCGGCCCCACCTACACCCTCGACACCCTCCGCCAGATGCGCGCCGCCTACGGCCCCGACGTGGAGCTCTTCTTCATCACCGGGGCCGACGCGCTGGGCGCCATTCTGAGCTGGCACAACGTCGACGAACTCTTCGACCTCGCACATTTCGTAGGCTGTAACCGGCCCGGACACCACCTCAGCGACACCGGCCTGCCCGAGGGCAAGGTCTCCCTGGTGGAGGTCCCCGCGCTCGCCATCTCGTCCACTGAGTGCCGCGAACGCGTACGCAAGGGCGAACCCATCTGGTACCTCGTGCCCGACGGCATCGTCCGCTACATCCACAAGACCGGGCTCTACCTGGAGTCCTGACCGCGCCACGCGGACCCGCACCCCGAACAAGTAAGGCAGCAGGCACAACGTGACAGCCACCGACAGGGCCCTGGAACTCGTCAAGGTCGCCGCAGAGGCCGCCTCCGACAAGCTCGCCCAGGAGATCATCGCCTACGACGTCAGCGAACAGCTCGTCATCACCGAGGCCTTCGTCCTGTGCTCGGCGCCCAACGACCGTCAGGTCCGCGCCATCGTCGACGAGATCGAGGACCAGCTCCGCATCCAGTCCGGCGCCAAGCCGGTCCGCCGCGAGGGCGAGCGCGACGGCCGCTGGGTCCTCCTGGACTACGCCGACATCGTCGTCCACGTCCAGCACGAGGAGGAGCGCGGCTACTACGGTCTCGAACGCCTCTGGAAGGACTGCCCGGAGATCGAACTCCCGGAGAGCGCCCGGGGCGCCGAGCGCACCCCGCTGGACGAGCTGTGACCTCCGAGGCCGCCCAGACGTCGAACTAGAGAGACACACCACGTGAGTGACGCCCCTCGTGTGCTGTTCTGGCGGCACGGACGCACCGCCTGGAACGTCGAGAAGCGCTTCCAGGGACAGACCGACATCGACCTCGACCCGGTCGGCCACGCACAGGCCGAGCGGGCCGGTCGGCTGCTCGCCACACTGACGCCCGACCTCATCGTCGCGTCCGACCTCAGGCGCGCGGCGGACACCGCCGGGTACCTCTCCCGCTCCTCCGGACTCCCCGTGGAGTACGACAAGGGGCTTCGGGAGCGCTTCGGCGGTTCCTGGGAGGGGCAGACGTCCTCCGAGCTCGCCGCGCGCTGGCCCGTGGAACACCCCCGGATGGACATCCCCGACGGGGAGCACATCTCCGACGTGGGGGACCGCATGCACGCGGCCATCCACCGGGGCATCGACCGGACCCCGCCCGGGGGGCTGCTGGTCATCGTCAGCCACGGGGCGGCCCTGAGGATCGGCATCACCCGTATGCTCGGCGTCCCCGACGAGCAGCGCGAGATCCTCGGCCCGCTCAGCAACGCCTGCTGGTCCGTGCTCCAGACCCGGGGGGACACCTGGCGCCTCATGGAACACAACGCCGCCAGCCTTCCCGAGCCCGTGGTGCTCAGCGACGACGCCTGATCCGTTTAGACGAACCGCGCATCTTCCGCTAAGGTTCAGGGAGTCGGAGGGGCACACGCCTCCACGACTCCCACACGGGGCTATGGCGCAGTTGGTAGCGCGCCTCCATGGCATGGAGGAGGTCTGGGGTTCGAATCCCCATAGCTCCACTCGTATCAGGGCGGCCCTGCTCACGCGATCACGCGCGAGCAGGGCCGCCTTCGTCGTTCCCGTGGGCCCGATCATGTCGTGGCTGCGCACCGAACCGCCGACGCGGGCCTCCCCGGAACTCGGGGGCTCAGCCCCCGACGGTGTCCAGGAAGGCCCGGGTCTCCTCGACGAACCGGTCGTGTGCCTCCAGCTGCGCCCAGTGCCCGCACTCCGGGACCGTGACGAGCCGGGCGTCCGGCATCAGCTCGGCGGCCCGCCGGGAACCCCGGAGCGGCACGATCGGGTCCCTCTCGCCGTGGAAGAAGAGCGTGGGGGTGCTGATCTCCCCGACCACGGGCAGGAGGTCGTTGCGCATCCCGTGGGGGCCGAGGTTGGCCTGGTTGTAGCGGAGGTATCCCAGCGAGGCGCCGGGACGGCGCCCCTCGCGGCGGAACTCCGCCACGACCTCGGGCGGCATCGTCGACACGTCGTGGACCACCGCGCGCAGGGCCAGGCCGACGAACCGGTTGGCCAGGGCCGAGAACCGGAACAGGAGCGGGTCGGGCATCCGTGCGGCCCACCAGGCGGCTCTGTGTGTGAACCGGTTCCCGACACGGTCCCCCAGCCCGCCCGGGGCGATCAGGACCAGCGCCCGGACCCGGTCCGGGTGACGCCGGGCCAGGTTCAGGGCCACGTCACCTCCCATCGAGACGCCCGCGACCACGGCCCTCTCCACTCCGAGCCCGCTCAGGAGCCGGGACAGGAAGTCGGCCTGCGCCGCCGGTCCGCCCAGCGGCTCGATTCCCACGGTGCCGCCGAACCCGGGCAGATCCGGCGCGATCACGCTGTGGTCGGAGCCGAACTCCGTGAACATCCGGTACCAGGAGATCGCCGCGTTGTCGTTGCTGCCGCCGTGGACCAGCAGGAGGGGCGGGGCGTCGGCCGATCCCCCGCGGAGGACACGGACCCGGCCGCCGTCGAGGTCGAGGTACTCGGAACGGGCACCGTGCGGGAGGAGGGTCATGGTCGGCTCCAGAGGGCTTCGAGGTCGTCGGCGAGGCGCGCGAAGCACACCTTGCCGGGCGTGGTGTCGGTGGTCTCGGCGTCCGCCGCGCGCGACCAGTTCGCCCATGCCGTGGTCGGACCATGGTCCGTCCAGCCTTGATGACCAGATTCGTCTATCTGGTCATGCTAGGCCGGAGGGTCGGGAAGTCAACGCCTTCAGGGGATTCCCGGGAGACCGCCCGGCGGGGCGGTCTCCCACGGGATCAGGCCGAGGCCACCTCCTCGTCGCGGCCCTCCACGTCCGCGATGTGCAGCGCGGAGACGAGGTCCCGGTACAGCTCGTCCTCCTCCAGGAGCCGCGCGTGCGTGCCCTGCGCGCGGATGCCCCCGTCCTCCAGCAGCAGGATGCGGTCGGCATGGATCACCGTGGACAGCCGGTGCGCGATGGTCACCACCGCGGCACGGTCGGCGTGCCCGCGCACGCTGCGGGTGATGGCCGCCTCGGTGATCGCGTCCACCTGTGAGGTGGCCTCGTCGAGGAGCAGCACGTCCGGGGACCCGAGCAGGGCGCGGGCCAGGGCGATGCGCTGGCGCTGGCCTCCGGAGATCGAACCGGCGTCCAACGGGGTGTCCAACCCCTCCTCCAGAGCGGCGACCTTGTCGGTCAGCAGCACCTCGTCCAGAACCCGCCGAACGTCCTCCTCCGACGCCTCCGGGTTGGTGAACAGCAGGTTCTCGCGGATGGTCCCGGGCACCACCGGGGTGTCCTGCTCGACGTAGGCGAAGTGCCCGCGCACCTGCTGGGGGGACAGTTCCCGGTACGGCGTGCCGTTGACGGTGATCCGGCCCTCCTCCGGCTCCAGGAACCGCAGGAGCAGGGACAGGACGGTGGTCTTGCCCGCCCCGGAGGGGCCGACGATCGCGGTGTGCCCGCGCCGGGGGATGGTCATGTCGATCCGCTCCAGCGCGGCGGCGGCTCCGGGCGCGTAGCGGGCGGTGACACCGCGCAGCTCCAGCAGCGGGCTCCCGTGACCGTTGCTGGCGGCCGGAGCGCTCCCGGAGGGGGCCTCGGCGGTGGGTTCGAGCGGGATGGCCTCCACCTCCCGGATGCGCTTGGCGGCGGCGATGCCCGACTGGAGGGTGGTCACGCTCTGGGAGAGCTCCATGACCGGATTCATCAGCGTGAAGGCGTAGAGCAGGAACGCGACCAGCGTGGAGACCGCGATCTCCCCGGAGGCCACCCGCGTCGCGCCCACGCCGAGGATGGCGATGATCGCCAGCTGGACCCCGCCGAAGGCGATGGTCCAGGCCACGGCCTCGCGTCGGACCGAACGGATGCCGTACCGGGTCGCGTCTTCCGCGTGTTCGAGGATCTGCGAGCCCAGGCGCTCCTCGGCCCTGCTCACCTTCACTGTGCGGATCGCGCGGAGGGAGCCGTCGAGGACCCCGCCCATGAGCCCGAGGGAGTTCTGCGCCTTCTCCTGGGCCCTGGCGATGGCGGGCATCAGGGTGAGGAACAGGACCGTGACGACGACCACCGCGACGACCGTGACGCTCAGCAGGACGAGGTCCAGGACGCCCATCATGATCAGTGTGCCCACCATGAGGACACTGCCGTTGACCAGGCTGATGATGCTGCTGGAGGCGGCCTCCTTGAGGAGGACGGTGTCCGAGGTGGCCCGGGTGACGAGCTCGCCGGAGGGGCGCTTGGACATCGGGAACAGCGCGGCTCGGAAGTAGCGGCGCACGAGGGAGGTGCGCGCCTCCAGGACGACCTTCTCCGCGACGGTGCCGAGCACGATCCAGTGCCACAGACCGGTCACCAGGCCGACGCAGAACAGGCTCAGCAGGATCGCGATGGGCATCGCGAGGCTGCCCGAGTCGGAGATGGTGTCCAGCACGAGCTTGACCACCATCGGGTTGGCCAGCTCCAGGGCCGAGCCGAACAGGGCGAGGACCAGGCCCAGGAGGAGCTTGTTCCGGTGGGGGCGGACGAAGGACCAGAGCACCCGCAGCTGGGCGAAGCGGGGCTCCGGCATGGGTCTGGGGTCGGGTGGGGCCGGTGCTGCCGGTGGATGATCAGTCATGGATGAAATTAGGTCATAGGCGACCGATTATTGTCAACAGATTACCGACGCCCCTACTATGAGGGCATGGTGAAGAGCGATCCCTCCGAGGAAGAGACCAGAACCCGTGCACGGACCCGCCGGGCGATCCTCGACGCCGCCGTCGACGTGCTGGGTGAGAACCGTGCCGCGCCGCTGTCCCACGTGGCCACGCGGGCCGGGGTGGCCCGGAGCACGCTCCAGCGCTACTTCCCCGAACGCGCCGACCTCGTCGCCGCCTTGGGCGACTACGCCAGTGAACTGGCCAACGAGGCCACCGAACGCGCCCGCCCCACGGAGGGCACCGCCATCGAGGCCTTCTCCCGCCTCGTGTCCGAGTACTTCGCGCTCCAGAAGATCTCCATGCTCTCCTTCGGCGGAGACGACCCGTCGCAGGAGCGGGAAGAGGAGGAGTGCGGACCCAGCGACCTCGCCTTCTACGAGGTCGTCGAGCGCGGGCACGAGGACGGCACCATCGACCCCCGGATCACGCCGCTGTGGGCGCAGCAGCTCCTGTGGTCCACGCTCTACGGGGGGTGGCTGTACGTGAGCTCGGCGAGGGTCCCCGCCTTCGAGGCCCACAACATGTGCGTGCTGTCGCTGGTCAAGGCGGTCTCGCGGGAGAGGCAGGGCTGACCGGGCGGGCGGGGCCCGGCCGCCGGTGGAGTCACAGGTAGAGGCCGGTGCCCCGGTCCGGAGCCTCGTTCGCGATCGCGTGGACGTCCCGCTCCCGCAGGATGACGTAGCGCTCGCCGTTCAGCTCGACCTCACCCTGCTCCTCGGGGTCGAAGAGCACGCGGTCGCCGGTCTTCACGTGGCGCGCGCCGGTCCCGGCGCCGCGCACCTCGCCCCACGCCAGCCGGGTCGCCAGCTTCACCGTGTCCGGGATGACCAGACCCGCGCTGCTGCGCCGCTCACTCTTGTCCGGGACCGTCTTCACGAGGAGGCGGTCGTGGAGCATCTGGATTTCAAGCTTTGATTCGGCCACCTCCCCAGAGTATTCGGCCCGTCCGTGAGCGGACCCCGCGCACCGGGACACCGGACGTCCACCCCGGGTTTGACCCTGGTCCCACCCACCCTTGACTTCCTGTAGAGTTGAGGTGTGCCGAGCGGGGAAACCGTCCGGCCTACCAGGGGCTATGGCGCAGTTGGTAGCGCGCCTCCATGGCATGGAGGAGGTCTGGGGTTCGAATCCCCATAGCTCCACGAGCAGGACCCGCGTGGTCGGTTGCCCAGCAACCCGCCCGCGGGTCCTTCTGCTTTTCCGGGGACGCTCCGAGCTCACGACCTCCGAAACGACTCGGCTGTCGCCGACAGTGGGCGCGTGACCACGCGGCGGACTTCAGGTAGTCGCCCAGGCGAAGAGGCAGCCGAGCCAGACCAGGCTGACAGCGATCGCCGCTCGCTGGACGAGGCCCGTCCGGGGTGCGTCCCTCTCCCACAGGTGGCCGAAGGCGCCGGCGGCCACCGCCGACACGGCGGCGACGATCCCCGACCCCACCCTCCAGGCCGGGTCGTCGAGCCCGAACACCGCGATGAACGGGACCCCCGGCAGCAGCAGGAACACCACCATGCCCGCCCAGTCGTGCGTCTGGTGTTGTGCGGAGTACTCCTCCGGCGTGGTGTCGGGGGTGCCGGGCGGGTAGCCCCGCATCGGGTCCATGCGAAACGCTCCCGAGGCCACGAGGCCCAACCCCAGGGCTCCCACGCCGAGGGCCAGGGCCGTGCTGCCGGTGGCGCCGGGCAGGGCGAGGGCCCCCGCCGTGACCAGCAGCCCGCAGAGGAGGAAGTTGGCCGTCTGGACCCACCCGCGCGGGCCCAGCGCGAGTGCGCTCACGGGGTGTCTGACCGGGTGGTATCCGGGTCGTGTGAGACCGTCCAGCAGGAAGACGGCGACGAACAGCCAGGAACCGGCGGCTCCGGACCACAGGAGTGGGGTCATGGGGGGACTCCGAACCTAGACCGTGGCCGGATTCTAGTCCGGGGTCGGGCGCGAGGGAATCATGCAACCCGGGGGTTGCTCTCCGGGTCACGCATGTGCAACGCTGGAGTTGCACAAGGGAGGCTCGTATGGACAGGATCGAACGGCGGATCGACATCGACGCCAGCGCGGAGCGGGTCTGGGACCTCGTCTCGCGGCCCGGCTGGTTCATCAACGACGGTCGCGTGGTCGACCACCGGATCGACGAGGTCGAGGATGGCGTGCACCTGGTGCACGACCCCACGCACGGTGAGTTCCTGGTGCGCACGGAGAAGCTCGACCCACCGCACCACGCCGTGTTCAGCTGGCTCGGCAGGGTGGACGACAAGCAGTCCACCCGGGTGGAGATCTGGGTGCGCGAGCGCCCGGGCGGGGTGACGCTCACGGTCGTGGAGAGCGGATTCGAGACGCTGGGCCTGGCCGAGGCCGAACTGCGCGACCACGTCGCCGGGCAGATCGAGGGCTGGGAGATCGAGCTCGCCGCCGCGCGCGGCCTGCTCGATCCGGTCACCGTCGAGCGGACCGTGCACGTGGACGCCAGCCCGGAACGGGTCTGGGCGGCGGTGACGACACCGGAGCACTTCGCGGCCTGGTACGCCTTCGACGGGGCTGACTTCGAGGCGCGCGAGGGGGCGCCGATGGAACTGCGCTGGGCCGAGCACGGAACGTTCCGGGGCCGGGTCGTCGAGGTGGAGGCCCCCCGCCGGTTCGCCTACCGGATCGCCATGGAGCCCGAGACCGACCCCGGCACGGACGACAGCACCCTGGTGACCTTCGAGGTCAGGGCCTCGGGCGCGGGGAGCCTGCTCACGGTCACACAGGTCGGGTTCGATGCCCTGGCCGAGCGCTTCGGTGACGCCGCGGGCAACGCCTCGGCCGAACTCGAGGGGTGGAACAGCGGGTTCACCACCCTCGCGGGCCACCTCTCCGCCACACGGGGGAGATGAGGCGCCGTGGACACCACACTGCCCCCCGTCTTCGCCGCTCTGGGCGACGACACCCGGTGGAGCATCCTGGTCCGGCTCGGACGGGAGCCCGCCTCCGCGTCGGAACTGGCCCGGGAACTGCCCGTGTCCCGACAGGCGATCGTGAAGCACCTGGAGGTCCTGCGCACGGTGGGGCTGGTGCGTACCAGACGCAGTGGTCGCTCGATCGTTCACGAGGTGGAGGGTGCCCGCCTGGACGAGGTCGGGCGCAACCTGCGCGGCATCGCCGCCGCGTGGGACCGCAGGCTGGAGGGGATCAGGTCGATCGCGGAGGAGAGGGGCTGAACGGCTCCTCGGAGCCGCCGCGCTGGCCGATGAAGGAGAGGAGGGCCGGATCGTCCGAGGTGATGCGGTCCACCTCGGTGCCGCCGTCGCAGGTGAGCATCGACACGGTCACCGTGGCGTCGCCGCGTTCCACCACCCGCCACAGAGCGCCGTGCTCCTCCCAGCGGAGCAGGGCGGCGACCTGCGGGTTCTCTGCGGAGTGCACGGAAGCTTCCTCCCCGGAGGTGACGACACCGACACCTCCAGGGTACGAGGGCGGCTCCCAGACGGGGCGAACCGTCCCGCCGACGGTGGCGCGCCCGAGAGCCGAGCAGCGGGCGGGACGGCGCCCGGCCGGGACTCCCGGCCGGGCGCCGTCAGGGTCCCGGCGAGCACCCGTCGGCGGGACCGAACCCGCTTAGGAGGGGAGCGAGTAGAAGGTCAGCACCGCGGCGTGGTCGGTGGTCCACTCGTTGTCGGCGTGCTCCGGTACCGGGGCGGGGTCCCCGACGACCAGGTCCCGCGAGTCCCGGACCGTGAGATCTCCCGCGTGGTAGACGAAGTCGATCCGGTCCTGCGGCTCCTCGCGGCCCGTGGACCCCTCGTGGAACGGGTACAGCGGCGACCAGGTGAGCCCCGGGGCGCTCACGGGATCCGGGTGGGCCACCCGGTAGGAGTCGGTGAACCCGGCCTCGGTCGGCAGCACCGAGGTCGGCCAGGGCACGTCCGCGTACCCGCAGTTCCTCTCCCGCAGCTCCTCCGTCCAGTCCAGGTGCGAGGGAGCGTTGAAGTCACCCACGAGCAGCACGGGGATTTCGTCGGCCGCTTCCACCTGGTCGGACATCGCGGCGAGGGTGTCGGTGATCTGCGGGGTGCGCCCGGACTCCGCCTCGCGCTCCAGGACCCGGTCCACGTCCATGCCGTCGAAACAGAAGTCGTAGGGGCCGTAGGGGGTGTACCCCAGGTGCACGTTCCAGAGGTTGACCTGGGACTCCTCGCCGTCGAGCGCGATCCGCACCCCGCCGGAGGCGTTGACCTCGCCGTACTCCTCGGCGATCGGGTACCTGCTGATCACCCCGAGGCTCCCCGAACCCTGCCAGTGGTGCCAGCCGAGGGCCTCGGCCAACCGGGCCGCGTGCGTGCCCTGCGTCTCCTGGAGCCCGACGACGTCGGCGCCGCTCTCCAGCAGGAACCGCAGCTGCTTCTCGTGGTACCCGTTGATCCGAGTACCGCCGTGCCAGGTGTTGAGGCTCATCACGCCCACCTCGTCGACCAGCGGCTGGTCGTGGCGGCGCACGGGGATGATGACGTCCAGGCGCGCGGAGGAGCCGTCCTCGCCGGTGGCCTCCACGGTCACGCGGGCTGAGGAACGGTCGGCGCGGGAGACACCCGCCGGGGTCTCCCGGTGAACCGAGGCGCGCGGGGTGCCCGAGAGCGTCCCGTCGGAGGAGACCTCGACCCAGCCGTCACCGCCCACCTTGGTGAACCCGGTGGCCCCGCCCGAGACCAGGCCGCCGAGCCTCGCCTCGTAGGCCTGGCCCTGGCGGGCGTTGTGCAGTGTGGCCTCCTCGACGGGGAAGGAGACCGGGCCGTCGGCCGACAGCCGCACCTCGACCGGTTCGGCCAGCCACTCGTAGCCGTCGCGTGCCAGGAAGTAGGCCGTGTAGGTGCCCGGCTCCAGGGAGTCGACGGGCAGGCGCACGCTCCCCTCGGCCTCGGGCGCGTACTCCCAGACGAGGGAGGGCGCCACGTACTCCTCGTCCACGGGACCCCCGCCGGAGGAGCGGTACAGCCCGATCCAGTTGGCGGCGTGCGGATCGGGGGTGGTGTAGGCGAAGGTGAGGTCCTCGCCCTCGGTCGGGCTCAGGGTGCCCTGCGGGGCGGCGGACACGGGGTGGGCGCCCAGCGCCAACAGGAGTGCGGTGAGCACCGTCGGGATCAGGAAACGGACACGCATCCGGGGGAAGCCTCTCGTTCGGGGGATGTCCAGACTCAAGCCACCATCCGGTACCCCGGAAACGGGCATGTCCAACATGGGGGGACCTCGGCTGAAGGCCGGATGAACTCCGACCGGCGCCGGAGCTCCCCGGTGTGGGGCGCCTGACACGGACGATGTTCCCGGCACCGCCCGACATCCGTTAGAATCGAACCGTCGCCGCAAGGCACACGGGGCTATGGCGCAGTTGGTAGCGCGCCTCCATGGCATGGAGGAGGTCTGGGGTTCGAATCCCCATAGCTCCACTCCACTCCGGAACGATCCTGCTCGGGGGACTTTGTCCTCCTCGCCGGGTCGTTTCGTCCGGGGGCCGCGTGGCCGGGACCGTCGCGGGTCCCCGCCTTCCTAGACTGGGCGGATGGACCACGACCCCGCCGATGAGACCAGCCCCGTCATCCAGGTGCTGGACAAGATCCGTGCCGAGGTCGCCGGGCTCACCGGAGGCCGGGTGGCCGACTACATCCCCGAACTCGCGCACGTCGACCCGGACCTGTTCGGGATCGCCGCGATCAGCGCGCACGGCCGCTCCTACTGCGTGGGGGAGTCCGAACTTCCCTTCACCATCCAGTCGATCTCCAAGCCCTTCGTGTACGCGATCGCCGTGGAGCAGCTGGGCCTGGACGTGGTGCACGAACACGTCGGCGCCGAACCCAGCGGGGAGCCCTTCAACGCCATCAGCCTGGACGAGCACGGCCGCCCCGAGAATCCGATGATCAACGCGGGCGCCATCGTGACCACCTCCTTGGTGGAGAGCGCGGACCCGGCTCGGCGCTTCGAGCGCGTCCGGTCGGTGCTGTCGTCCTTCGCCGGGCGTGAGCTGGACGTGGACGAGGACGTGTACCACTCCGAGGCCGAGACCGGACACCGCAACCGCGCCCTCGGATACCTGAGCCTGGCCGGAGGCGTCCTGGTGGGCCGGGTCGAGGACGCGGTCCAGGACTACTTCCGCCAGTGCTCCCTCAGCGTCACCGTGCGGGACCTGGCGGTCATGGCCGCGACCCTCGCGGTCGGCGGGGTCAACCCGGTGACCGAGGAGCGGGTGGTCTCCCAGCGCACCGCCCGGCACACCCTGTCGATCATGTCCAGCTGCGGCATGTACGACCGCGCGGGGGAGTGGGGGCTGCGGGTGGGCATCCCCGCCAAGAGCGGGGTGAGCGGCGGCATCCTCGCGGCCGCCCCCGGCGCGTTCGGGGTGGGCGTCTTCAGCCCTCCGCTGGACGACGCGGGCAACAGCGTGCGCGGGGTGGCGGCGCTGGAGCGACTCTCCGACGACTACGACCTGCACATGCTCCAGACACCGTCGGAGCCGCCATCCCCGATGCACAGCGTGACCAGGGAGGGGAACCGGCTCGATGTGCGGCTGCGGGGCGAGATCGACTTCCTCGCCGCCGAGCAGATCGTGTCCCGGCTGGAGGAGGCGATCGACGACGCGCGGGTGAGCTCGGTGAGCGTGGCCCTGGAGCGGGTGTCCGGACTGAGCGACGCGGCCCGGTCGCTGCTGGCCGCCGAACTCTCCGAGCTGGCCGACGCCGGAGTCGAGGCCACCGTCAGCGACCCCAGGGGCGTCCGCCGCGCCTGAGGGACGGGCGGCACGCCCTTGACGAGAGGCCGCGCTCGGCGCATAATCAACGTGTTGGTTGATTAACTGGAAGGTTGAACAGGCAGATGGCGCACGATCCGCTCAGTCTGACGTTCGCCGCGTTGGCGGACCCGACCCGTCGGGCGATCCTCGCCCGGCTCGCGGAGGGCGAGGCCACGGTCAACACCCTGGCGGAGCCGTTCGACATCAGCCTCCAGGCGGTCTCCCGGCACCTGAAGGTCCTGGAACGGGCCGGGCTCATCACCCGGGGACGCGACGCCCAGTGGCGCCCCTGTCGTTTGGAGTCCGCGCCGTTGGAGCAGGTCAACGAGTGGGTGGACCGTTACAGGGGCCACTGGGAGGGGCGCTTCGCCCGCCTGGACGAGGAACTTCGCAGGATGCGGAGCAGCACCGAAGGAGCAGAGCCATGAGTGACCTCAGTGTCGTCGCCGAACCGGGTCGTCAGGACATCGTGATGACCCGCACCTTCGACGCCCCGCGAGACGTCGTCTTCCGTGCCATGACCGACCCCGCGCTCCTCCCGAAGTGGTGGGGGCTCAGGGAGACCGAGACGGTCGTCGACCGGTTCGACTTCCGCTCCCAGGGCAACTGGCGGATCGTCGAGCGCGACGCGGACGGGCAGGAGTACGGCTTCCACGGCGTCATCCACGATGTCAGCGCACCCGAGAGCTACACCCAGACCTTCGAGTTCGAGGGCATGCCCGGGCACGTCCTGATGGAGACCCACCGCCTGGAGGAGGTCGACGGAGGTACGAGGTACACCTCCATTGCGGTCTTCCAGAGCGTGGAGGACCGGGACGGCATGCTCGCCTCCGGCATGGAGACCGGCGCCGGGCAGTCCATGGACCAGCTGGAGGAACTGGTCCGCTCCCTGGTCTGAACCACGGGCACTCGGGGCCCGGCCTGCGGACGGGCCGCGAACCGGGCCTGTGGACGGCGCCGAACCTGTCGTCACCGGCGGGTACTGTCGATCCGTGGCAGATCTCCCCGACGTACCCACCCTGCTCGGCGCGGCCGTCAAGTCCCTGGGCGGCAGCAGCCGAGAGGGTCAGCAGACCATGGCCGGCGCCGTCGCCGAGGCGGTCGAAGAACGTGAACACCTGGTGGTCCAGGCCGGTACCGGTACCGGTAAGTCCCTGGCCTACCTCGTGCCCGCGATCAGACACGCGATGGCGACACGGACCACCGTGGTCGTCTCCACCGCCACCATCGCGCTCCAGAACCAGCTGATCGACCGCGACCTGCCGCGCCTGGCCGCCGCCCTGGCGCCGCTGCTGCCCCGTGAACCCACCTTCGCGGTGCTCAAGGGGCGACGCAACTACCTGTGCCGCAACCGCATGCAGACCGCGTCGGAGGAGGAGGCCGAGGGCAGCGAGCTCTTCGACGCCCGCCAGCTCTCCTCCCTGGGCCGCCAGGTCGCCCGCGTGCACGAGTGGGCCGAGGAGACCCTCACCGGGGACCGCGACGAACTCGTGCCCGGCGTGAGCGACCTGGCCTGGCGTCAGGTGTCCGTGGGAGGGAACGAGTGCATGGGCGCCCGCGTGTGCTCCTTCGGTCAGGAGTGCTTCGCGGAGTTCGCCCGCGAGGCCACCACCGGGGTCGACGTGGTGGTCACCAACCACGCCATGCTCTCCATCGACATGTCGCAGGGTTACCACATCCTGCCCGAGCACAACACGATCATGATCGATGAGGCGCACGAGCTGGTGGACCGTGCCACCTCCGTGGCCACCGGAAGCCTCACCGAGCGCACCGTGACCACCGCCGCCAAACGCGCCGCCCGCCTGGTCGAGCCGGGGATCAGCGAACGCCTCAGCGAGTGCGCGGACGGACTGGCGCTGATGTTCACCGAGGTGCCCGAGGGGCGCCTCGACCACATCGACGAGGGGCTCGCCGGTGCCGTGGCGGCGGCACGGGACGCCTCCGCCGCCTGTATCGCCGCGATCGGCCCCTCACCGGGCGAACTCGACCCGGACACCGCCTCCGACCGGCGCCTGGCCCTGGCGGCGCTCTCCGAGGTCCGCGAGGCGGCCGAGCGGGTCCTGGAGTCCTTCGAGCCGCCGCTCCGCGACCGCACCGAGATCGTCTGGCTCACCAAGGTCCCCGCGCGTCCGCCGACACTCAACGTCGCGCCGCTCGGCGTGGGCGGCCTGCTCAGGGAGAAGCTCTTCGGTGACCGCACCGTGGTGCTCACCTCCGCCACGCTCACCCTGGGCGGCGACTTCACCGCCCTGGCCCGGCAGTGGGGGCTCGGCCGCGAGGTCACCCAGGAGGCCGCGGAACGCGCCGCCCGCGGCGCCGGAGCGGTGGAGGAGGCCCCGGCCGGTCCCGCGGACCCGGACACCGAAACCGGGGCGGACACCGACGAGGACGGCCCGCACCGGGCGGCCGGGGAACCGCGCTGGCGCGGCCTGGACGTCGGATCGCCCTTCGACCACGGCCGCAGCGGTATCCTCTACGTCGCCCGCCACCTGCCCAAACCCGGTCGCGACGGGCTCTCCGAGGCCTACCTCGACGAGATCGCGGAGCTCATCGAGGCCTCCGACGGCCGTGCCCTGGGCCTGTTCTCCTCGATGCGCGCCGCCCAGCAGGCCGCCGAGGAACTGCGCGAGCGCCTGGACCAGCCGATCCTGTGCCAGGGGGAGGACTCCACCGGGCAGCTGGTCCGCCGTTTCTCCGAGGAGGAGCGGTCCTGCCTGTTCGGGACCCTGTCCCTCTGGCAGGGGGTGGACGTGCCGGGCCCCTCGCTCCAGTTGGTGATCGTCGACCGCATCCCCTTCCCGCGCCCCGACGACCCGCTCGCCTCGGCCCGCCAGAGAGCGGTCTCCGCGCACGGGGGCAACGGCTTCCTCTCGGTGTCGGCCACGCACGCGGCGCTGCTGCTCGCCCAGGGGACGGGGCGTCTGCTGCGCTCCACCGACGACCGGGGCGTGATCGCCGTCCTGGACCCGCGCCTGGCCACCGCCGGGTACGGGGGGTTCCTGCGGGCTTCCCTGCCGCCCTACTGGGGGACGGCCGACCCCGAGGTCGCGCGTTCGGCCCTGCGCCGTCTGGCCGAGAAGGCCGGGGCGGCGCGGGACGAGTCCGCCGCCTGAACGTGTCCGTGACACGACGGCGGCCGGGCGCCCCTGGGGTGCCCGGCCGTTGCCGTGGTCGCTGTCGAGCCGGGGGCCGACGGCCCGCGCCCGTGCGCCGCCCGTGTCGTCCCGGTGTCGCGCGGGGTCAGCCCCGCGTGCGGTAACCGAAGAGCCGGATCGCGTACCCGGGGGAGTCGTCCTCCGGCTCCTGGATCTGCCAGCGGTCGTCGTGTTCGCCCACCAGCAGCTCGTTCCACATCATGTCGATGAGTTTGAGCCGGGACACCACCGAGGCCTCGGGGTCGAGCACGATCGCGTAGGCGTGGTCGGTGAGCCGCTGGGTCACCATGCCCACGGACTGGCCGTCCCAGATCGCCGGGACGGTGGCGTGGCCGATCTCGACCCCGCACAACCGCAGCTGCTCGACCTCCTCGTCGAGGGCCTCCGCGGCCAGGGCGCCGTCGAGCCGCAGCGCGTCCTCCAGCTCGTCACGGTCCTCGTCGGCACGCAGGTAGGCGTGGTAGGTGCGGTAGCCGCACGGGCGGCACTTGCGCCAGACCACGCAGCGGGCCAGTCCGTAGGCGGACTGCGCCTCACCGACACTCTGGTGGTCGCTCACCTCGCGAACCATGCCGCATTCGCAACACAAGGCAGTGAGATCCTGCTTCATCGGAGTCCCCCCTCCCAGGCGAGTATGCGACGGATGGAGGCCGTTAGGGAACCCGTTCGGCAAGGAAGTCGCGGCAAGGACTCGTCATCAATGCCCAAAATGACCGAGTGACGGGTTTCGGACGTGCTCAGAGGGGGTGTGGACGTGGCCGGTCTCACGCGGGGGCGGTATGCTCCGCCCGCACCGGTCGAGGGTTCACTCGTCCATGGACAGACCGCGCTTGTTGCGCGCGGTCCAGTCCCGCATCCGCTGCGGATAACCCACGATCTGCACGTCGTACGCGGGCGTGGCCAGGTCGCTCGCCACCTTGCGGATCACGTCTGGGGAGCCGCAGCGCCGCCGGATCCACTCCCCGTCCGTGGCGACGGCGACCGCCGTGGCCCGTGTGGCGAAGGTTTCGGGCTCCACGAAGAACTCGACCCCCACCCGGCTCTTGGCGAAGTCGATCAGCGCCTTGATGTCCGAATCCTCGGCGGCGCGGTCGAAGCGGGCCTTGCCCTTGCGGTTGGCCTTACGGAGTCCGAACCGGTCTCGCCATCCCATCGGCGCTCATGTCTCCCTCGTGCCGCCCTGTACCAGCCGTCCGCTGTACACCTCCGAGTCTATCGGCCGTGATCCGCCACAGGCCGAGCCGGAGTGCCTCCCCCACACCGGGTTCACGCGTTCTCCAGACAGCTCTGTCACCACGCTGCTACGTTCTGTTCGCACATGCCACTGGGGGGAGACACCATGACGATGTGGACATGGGTGGGGGAGACCGGACGTCAACTCCGCGCCGCCGGACAGGACGAACTCGCCGAAGCCGTCACCGAGCTGCCCGTACTCAGCGAAGCGGGCGACGCGGTCAAGGTGGAGGCGCTGGCCAGGTCGGCCATGCGCACCGCCCGCCGCCTCGTCGCCGAGGCCGGGAAGTCCGACAACCCCGCGCCCACGGCGGTTCCGGCCTCGGTCCCGGGGGTGTTCGGCCCGCCGACCCTGTTCTTCCTGGCGCACTGGCCGCTCGCCGTGCGCGTGGGATCCCTGGCGGAGGGTCGGCGCGCCCTGGAACAGGCCAGGGCCGTCGTGGAGGACGAACCCGCGCCGAACCAGTACGGGCCGCTGGCCGTCTCCGCCCTGGAGACACTGGTTCGCTGCCACGCCAACATCGACGCCAGGGGCACCACCGACCAGCGCCGCGAACTCCTCTCCGCCCGCCGCCTGTCCGGCTGGGAGGCCACCCCGGCCTGGCCCGCCTTCACCCTGGCCCGCGTCCACCTCCTCATCGACGAGGGGCAGGCCGACCGCGCCGAGGCGGAGCTGCGCCGCTACGACCACACCGCCACCGGCCCCGCCGTGCTCGGCGCGGAGGGTGTTTTCGCCCTCGTCAGGGCCCTGCGCCACCAGGACAAGCACACCGACGCCCTGGACGCCCTGGACCGGATGGAGGCCGAGCTCGAGCTGGGCGGACGGGGCGGCGACGGTTCCGCCGTCAACCCGCGCCGCGCCGCCCTGCTGCGGATGATCCGCTTCGAGCGCGCCCGGCTGCTGTCCTGGCTGGCCCGCCTGGGACTCTGCGACGCCCGCCAGGCCATCGGCCTCCTGCCCACCGTGGAGGAGGCCGAGACCTACCCCAAGCTGCGTTCGGCGTGGGTGGAGTCGGTGGAGAACCTGGTCTGCCAGGGCAGTGTCCGCAACGACTGGCGGCTGGGCGTCCGGGTGACCACCTGGTCCCGCTACTTCGAGCGGGTGGGGGCGCCCCGCCGTGGCGCCGAGCTCGCCCTGGCCGCCTCCCGGCTGGCCAGCGGTCGGGGCGCACGGTGGGTGGCCGAGTGCTCCGCGCAGCGCGCCGAGCGCCTCATCCGGGAGCTCGGTGCCGCCGAGGAGATCACCGGTGACCTGGTGGAGGTGCGATCGATGGTGCGGGGGTTGGAGGCCGCCCACCCCCTGGCCCCCTCCGGCGGCATCCTCGACTTCCTCCGGGCACAGAAGGCCGAGGAGGTCAACCCCGAGCAGCAGGCGGAGCAGGTGAACGTGGCGCTCATGGAGCGCCCGCACGACTCCGCGCTGCTGAGCGCGCTCGGACAGGTGGGCCGCACCCTGATGCTCTCCGACGTGGCCACCGAACCCCAGTGGCGCCACGTCCGTGAACAGCCGGGAGACCAGCGCGCCGCCCTGTCGCTCCTGGAGACGCTTCTGCACGACAACGACACGGCCGGGGTGCGCGACCTCGTCCGCACTCTGGCGGCCGGGGCGCTCGTACGCGAACACGCGTCGCGGGTGGAGTCACCGCCGGTTCCGGACCGCCCTCAGGCGGGGGACCGGAGGCCGGTCACGGAGCTGCGGGAACCGGAGACGGCCCAGGACCGCCCGCGTGCGGACGACGCAGCGTGGGTTCCGGTGCGACCCCAGGTGGTGGAGCCCCAGCCGGTCCCGGACCACCCGACCGTCCGGGAGACGCGGGAGGCCGCGGGGGCCGTGCGGTTCGGGGCCGGCGGCTGAGCGCACCCACTGGTGCCACCGGGGACAGGGGTGCTCAACGGGGCAGGAGTGAACGGCCCGCCGGGTAGGTGAGGGCCGCTGGGGGGAGCTCGGCCGGACGGCCACTGGCGAGCACGGTGACCCGGCCGGGACGGTCGGAGGCCGGGGCGGTCGCGTTCTCCTGACCGCTCCCCTCGGCCGCGCCCACCCTGCGCAGGGTCTGGGCGGCCACAGCCCGGGCCGCGGTGAACAGTTCCGCCCTGCCGGAGAGGGCCCGGGAGATCTCCTCGTCCACCAGGTCGTAGTGCGTGCAGCCCAGCACCACCCCCCGGACCTCCGGTGGGGTGAGGGAGGCGGCGTACGCCACGGCGGCGCCGATCCGCGCGGGGTCCGCGGACTCCACCGCCTCGGCCAGGCCCAGGCAGGCGACCGGGGTCACCGCCACGTCCCGGGCGAAGGTCACCACGAGCCGCTGCTGGTAGTCGCTGCGGGTGGTGGCCTCGGTGGACCACACCGCGATGGGGGTCCCGGCGGCGGCCGCGGGTTTGATGGCCGGGACGGTCCCGATCACCGGGACGTCCGGTTCCAGTTCGGTGCGCAGCCGGTTCAGACCGTGCACCGACGCCGTGTTGCACGGCACCACCACGGCGTCCAGGGAACCGGCCGCGTCCAGGGCGGCACGGGCCCCGGCCAGGGCCCGGTCGATCACCTGTTCCGGGGTACGGGGCCCCCACGGCATGTGGTCCGGGTCCATGGACAGGTACAGGTCGGCGTCGGGCCGTGCCGCGTGCAGGGCCGAGGCCGTGGACAGCATGCCGATACCGGAGTCAACGAGAGCGATGCGCACGGAACCGCATCCTATGCGGACCGTCCGGTAACACTCACATCACCCCAGGTGACAGCGGCGTCGTCGCCTCCGGTCCCCCCGCGCCTCCCGGCCTCCGCGCCCCCACCCGCACCCTTCGCCGCCCGAGAGTGGGTAAGACACGTACCGAAATGGGGTGGCCGTGGACCGATACCGCTAGGTAGAACTGAGGGGATCGGCCTGCCCCGGCACGCCACCACCGGTCCTGGCCGACCCAAGCTGTGCGTCGTCAACAGTCAGGGGAACCCGGTATGACTCCGAAACAGCCCGGTACGACATCCGATCCCGGCCCCCGGTCCCCACGGGGGCCGTCGGCGGGTACGGGGCTCGCGGACCACGTCGCGGCGGTCGAACGGCTGCGGAGCGACTACCGGGCCCTCCCCGAGGGCGCCCCCGTGCGGCTGGCCAAACCGACCTCCAACCTGTTCCGGTTCCGTGAGCGGTCCTCCGCCCCGGCCCTGGACGTGTCGGCCTTCTCCGGGGTCATCGCCATCGACCCCGTCGAGCGCCTGGCCGACGTCGGCGGCATGACCACCTACGAGGAACTGGTGGCGGCCACCCTCCCGCACGGCCTCATGCCCACGGTCGTGCCGCAGCTGCGCACCATCACCGTGGGCGGGGCGGTCACCGGGTTGGGGATCGAGTCCTCCTCCTTCCACAACGGCCTCCCGCACGAGGCGGTCCAGGAGATGGAGATCCTCACCGGCTCCGGCGAGGTCGTCACGGCGACCCGGGACAACGAGCACAGCGACCTGTTCCACGGCTTCCCCAACTCCTACGGCACGCTCGGGTACGCACTGCGCCTGCGGGTGGAGCTCGACCCCGTCTCCCCCTACGTGCACCTGCGCCACCTGCGGTTCCACGACTCCTCGACGGCGATGGACGCGCTCGCCCGGATCTGCGCCGACGGCTCCCACGAGGGGCGGCCCGTGGACTTCGTGGACGGGGTGGTGTTCGGCCCCGACGAGCTGTACGTGACCCTGGCCCGCTTCACCGACCACGCGCCCTGGACCAGCGACTACACCGGAAACGACGTCTACTACCGCTCGATCGCGCGCTACGCCGACCCCGAGGACGGCTCCACCGGGCCCGGCGACTACCTCACCGTGCACGACTACCTCTGGCGCTGGGACACCGACTGGTTCTGGTGCTCCCGCGCCTTCGGCACCCAGAACCGGTTCCTGCGCCCGTTCTGGCCGCGCTCCCTCAAGCGCTCCGACGTCTACCGCAGGCTGGTGGCCTGGGACCGGCGCACCGGATTCTCCCGTCTCCTGAACCACTACCGGGGCCGCCCGCGTCAGGAGCCCCTCATCCAGGACATCGAGGTGGGGGTGGAGCGCGGCGCGGAGTTCCTGGACTTCTACCACGCGGAGATCGGCATGACCCCCCTGTGGATGTGCCCGCTCCGGCTCCGTGAGCCCCGCCGCGAGGGACTCTCCGAGGACGAGCACGTCTGGCCGCTCTACCCCCTGGAGAACGACCGCCTGTACGTGAACTTCGGCTTCTGGGGGCTGGTGGACACCCGGCCCGGCCAGGGCGGGGCCCACCACAACCGCAGGGTCGAGGAGGAGGTCACCCGGCTGGGCGGCCACAAGTCCCTGTACTCGGACTCCTTCTATTCGGAGGAGGACTTCTGGGCCCTCTACAACGGCACCGACTACGAGGACCTCAAGGAGACCTACGACCCGCGAGGCCGTCTCCTGGACCTGTACGCCAAGTGCGTACGCAACCGCTGAACCCACCGCCGAGTTGACAGCACCACCGGGCGGCGACCTGTGGGCAGGGGCCGCGTACGGAAGGGAAGGACATGAGCATGCGGCTTGCAGAGATCTTCGAGCGTGTCGTCGGACCCGACGCGCCCATCCGGTTCACCGCCTACGACGGCAGCTCGGCGGGGGACCCGGACAGCGAGGTCACGGTGAACGTGCGGACCCCGGTGGCCGTCAACTACCTGGCCCAGTCGCCCAACGCGGTGGGGCTGACACGTGCCTACGTCTCCGGCCACCTGGAGCTGGAGGGCGACATGTACACCGCGCTGAGACACATGGCGGACTTCACCTTCGCGGAGGGCGTCAACGTGACCCCCCGGGACCTCCTCGCCATCGTGGGCTCGGTGGGGTGGGTGAAGTTCGTGAACAGGGTGGCGCCGCCGCCCCAGGAGATGCGGAGGGGCACCCTGCTCGGGCGGGGGATTCGGCATTCCAAGAAGCGCGACGCCGAGGTCATCCACCACCACTACGACGTCTCCAACGAGTTCTACGAGACGGTCCTCGGCCCGTCGATGACCTACACCTGTGCGGTCTTCGACGAGGAGGACGGCGCCCTGGACCGGGTGGGCGACTTCGACGGGGCCCTGGAGAGCGCGCAGTTCCGCAAGTACGACCTGGTCTCGCGCAAGCTGGGCCTGGAGAAGGGCATGCGGCTGCTCGACGTCGGCTGCGGATGGGGCGGCATGGTGCGCCACGCCGCTCGTGAGCACGGGGTCAGGGCGGTCGGCGTGACCCTGTCCAAGGAACAGGCCGAGTGGGGCGCGAAGAGGATCGCTCAGGAGGGCCTGACCGGGCTGGCCGAGATCCGGCACATGGACTACCGGGACGTCCCGGACGGCAGCTTCGACCGGATCAGCTCGATCGGGCTGACCGAGCACATCGGGGCCCGGAACCTGGACCCCTACTTCGCCTCGCTCAACGCCAAGCTGGTGCCCGGCGGTCGGCTGTTGAACCACTGCATCACCCGTCCCAGCAACAACCTCAAGCCCATGAACACCAAGGGCGTCATCAACAGGTACGTCTTCCCCGACGGCGAGCTGGAGGGCCCCGGGCAGATCCAGACCGCCATGAACGACGCCGGCTTCGAGATCCGTCACCAGGAGAACCTGCGCGAGCACTACGCGCTGACCCTGCGCCACTGGGGCGCCAACCTGGAGCGCGACTGGGACCGGGCCGTCGCCGAGGTGGGGGAGGGCACCGCCCGTGTGTGGCGCCTCTACATGGCCGGGTGCGTCCTGGGCTTCGAGCGGAACGTCGTGCAGCTCCACCAGATCCTGGGGGTCAAGCTCGACGGCACCGACGCGCACATGCCGCTGCGGCCGAACTTCTGACCGAGCCCACGTCGGCCCACCACGGCCGTCCACCGGGATCGCCGCTCCATGGGCCGTCCCGGGCGGGGGCGTTCGCGTTGCGCGGACACCCCCGCACCCAGCCTCCGCCTGCGCCATGGAACGGCGTCGACGCGGCATCATGGAGCCGTCAGATCCAGCAGCCGTGAAGGGACCCACACCGTGTCCTCCGACGACAACGCGCCCCAGGGCGCCCCGACACCCGACCACGACCTGCCGGAGCACGTCAGGGAGACCGCGATCGCGCTGATCAGCGCCTACGCGGACCACAACCGCGAGGAGCTGGACCGGGTCATCCCCCGGGCGGCGGACGACGTCGAGGACGTCATGTCCGAGCTCAGGGTGATCGCGGCCTTCCTCGGCCGCCGCGTCCAGGAGACCGGAGTCGTGTGGAAACCCGCCGACTCGCGGGAGGCGGTGGCGCGCACCGTCGCGGAGATGCTCCCGCCGGAGCTGGAGTTCGCCGTGTCCACCGCGTGGGAGGCCCACTCGATCGGTGAGGAGGAGACGGCCGAGCGCCTCGCGCAGGGCGACCGCATGGTGTTCGCCCACATGCTCGCCGCCTTCTGCTCGGCGGTCGGGCTCGCCGTCTACAAACGCGCCGAACTCGTCTCGACCCTGCGCCAGGTGACCGGTCTCAGCGACTGACGGTGACCCGCACGACCGGGAGGAAACACCGGCCGGAACCGCCTGCCTAACAGGTCAGACACAAGTCGCAGTGGTTTACTTCACAAGATGTCGTTCTTTACGTAGGTTTCCTACCAACCCTCAGGGGACCCTCGAAAGAAACGGGAGGCGAGCCGATGGCCCGCAGACGAGTACACGAGTACGTCACCCTTCCCGCGGCCACACTGACCCTGGTGCTCGCGGCGACGGCCTGCGGGGGCGGTGGCGGCGGCGGGGACACCGACTCCCTCCAGGTGTGGATCATGGAGGGAACCAACCCGGACGCCAGCGCCTTCTTCGACGCGGTCAACGAGACCTACACCGAGCAGACCGGGATCGACGTCGAGGTCGAGTTCGTGCCCTGGGCCGACGCCCAGAACAAGATCTCCACGGCCATCGCGGGTGGCACCGTGCCCGACGTCGTCGAGCTGGGCACCACCTTCACCCCGGAGTTCGCCGACGCCGGGGCCCTGCACGACCTGTCGGGGTACGTCGACGACCCCTCCCGGTTCCAGCAGGAGATGTACTCGATGGGCGTCGTGGACGACGCCGCGTACGGGGTGCCCTGGTACGCGTCGATCCGCTCGATCATCTACCGCAAGGACATCTTCGAGGAGCACGGCCACGAGGAGCCGACCAGCTGGGAGGAGCTGCGCGAGACCGCCACGGAGCTCGCCGAGGCCGAGGACGGCATGATCGGCTTCCCGGTGCCCGGCCAGGCCCAGTACTCGGTCATGCCGTGGGTGTGGGGCGGCGGCGGTGAGGTCGCGGTCCAGGAGTCCGACGGCACCTGGACCTCCACGATCAACTCCCCGGAGGGTCGCGCGGGGGTCGAGTTCTTCACCAACCTCTCCCTGGAGGACGGCCTGTCCACCACGGGCGCGGTCAACTGGAACGAGATCGACGTCATGGAGTCCCTCGCTGACGAGGACGCCGTCATGGCCATCTCCAACAGCTCCAACCCCAAGGCCATCATCGAGTCCAACCCCGACCTGGAGGGCAAGCTCGGCGCGTTCGTGCTTCCCGGCCAGGAGGAGGGCTACATGGACTCCTTCGCCGGTGGCTCCCTGCTGTCGGTGTTCGAGGGGACCGGCAACGAGGAGGCCGGTTGGGAGTACGTCGACCTCCTCACCCAGGGTGAGTACTTCGACCGCTGGGGCGAGGAGAGCGGCTTCTTCCCGGCCGGTGTCGCGGAGATCGAGGCCTACGCCGAGTCCGGTGACCCGCTGGTCGAACCGTTCGCCGTCCAGCTCCTGGAAGCGGGCAAGAGCACCCCGGCCGTCCCCGCCTGGTCGCAGGTGGAGGCCGAGGGGATCATCGTCGGCATGCAGCAGGACATCCTCAACGGCGAAGCGACCGTGGAGGAGGCCACCGACCGCGCCGCCGAGTCCATCGAGACCATCCTCAACGAGGGAAACTAGTTGCCACCCGCCACACCGGTCCGGCCGCCCGACGGCCGCCGACGCGCGCCGCTCCTGGGTATGAGGGGGCGGCGCGCCCTCCTGCCCTGGGCCCTGCTGGTGCCCCCGCTCGGGGTCATCGGCGTACTGCTGCTGTTCCCCATCGGCCGGATCGTGTGGCTGTCCTTCCGGGACTTCAAGCTGCGCAACCTGGTCTCGGGGGACTCGGACTTCGTCGGGCTGGGCAACTACGTCAGCCTGCTCACCGACCCGTACCTGTGGCGCGTCGTCCTGGTCAACACGGTCGTGTTCGCCGTGGTCGCGGTGGTCACGACCGTCGTGCTGGGCACGCTCGTCGCCCTGCTGCTGGCCAACCTGAAGCCCGTGACGCGGGTCGTCGTGGTCTCCTGCGTGATGGTGGCCTGGGCGATGCCCGCCGTCAGCGGCACCTACGTGTGGATCTGGATCTTCGACGTGGACCAGGGGGTCGTGGCGCAGGCCCTGAAATCCCTGGGCCTGATCGAACCCTCCGGCTACAACTGGTTCGCCGACCGCTTCTGGTTCTACGCGATCGTGACGCTCAACATCGTGCACAGCGGGTTCCCGTTCGTGGCGGTCACGGTCCTGGCCGGGCTGCTCACCGTCCCCAAGGAACTGCACGAGGCGGCCCGGATCGACGGCGCCGGCGCGTGGAAGCGCTTCTGGCACGTCACCTTCCCGACGCTGCGTCCGGTGTTCGCGGTGGTGACTGTGCTCTCCACCATCTGGGACTTCAAGGTGTTCGCGCAGATCTACCTGATGCCCGGGGGTGACGTCGGCGGCTCCCAGATGCTCAACCTGGGTGTGTGGGCCTACGTGCGGTCCTTCGGGCAGAACGACTTCGGCATGGGTTCGGCCATCGCGGCCCTGCTCACGCTGCTCCTGCTGGGGATCACCGTCGTCTACCTGCGCGCGCTGTTCCGGGAAGAGGAGCTGAGATGACGCGAATCCCGCCCGGACGAGGAGGTCCCTTGGAGACGCACACCCCCGACACGTCCTCCGGAGCGTGGGAGGCACGGGTCCGGGCCTCCCGGCGCCGGGGCGGCACGCTCCGGGTCTGGCGCACGGTTGGCAAGGCCGCCGGGGTGAGCGTGCTCCTGTTCTTCACGCTGTTCCCGGTCTACTTCATGCTGATGAGCGCGTTCTCGGACAGCACGACCTCCGGGACCGGTGCGCTGCTGCCGACCTCGTTCACGCTCGACAACTTCGTGTACGTCATGACCGAGGGCAACTTCGGCCGGTACCTGCGCAACTCGCTGACCGTCGCCGGGATCACCGTGGCCTTCGCCTGCGTGCTGTCGATGCTGGCGGCCGTGGCGGTGGCGCGTTTCCGCTTCCGGTTCCGCACCGCCGTGCTGGTGATGATCCTGATCGTGCAGATGGTGCCCCTGGAGGCGCTGGTCATCCCGCTGTTCATCCAGGTGCGCGACCTCCAGATGCTCAACACGGTGATCGGGCTGAGCATCGTCTACGTGGCGCTGTCCCTGCCCCTGGCGGTGTGGATGATGCGCGGCTTCGTGGCGGCGGTCCCCAAGGAGGTGGAGGAGGCCGCCTACATCGACGGCGCGACCTGGCCGCAGATGTTCTGGAAGGTGCTGTTCCCGCTGGTGGCCCCGGGGCTGGTGGCCACGGCGATCTTCTCGTTCATCGTCGCCTGGAACGAGTTCGTGCTGGCGTTCACCTTCATGACGCAGAGCACGAACTACACGGTCGCCGTGGGCCTGCGCCAGTTCTTCGGCCAGTACGCCAACGACTGGGGCCACGTGATGGCGGCCTCGACGATCATCACCATTCCGGTGATGGTGTTCTTCATCCTCGTCCAGCGATGGATGGTCTCCGGCCTGGTCCAGGGTGCCGTCAAGGGCTAGCCGCGAGGACCGCGGAGGATGGTCGCCCCGTGAGGGCGCGGTGCCCCGGTCGGACGACCGGGGCACCGTCTCCTAGGCGTCGCGCAGTTCGCGCTTGAGGATCTTGCCGGTGGAGGTCATCGGCAGCTCCGTGCGAAACTCGACGTGGCGCGGGTACTTGTACGCGGCCAGCCGCTCGCGGGCGAACGCGACCAGGTCCTCGACGGAGGTCTCGGCGCCCTCCTGGAGGATCACGAACGCCTTGACCTCCTCCCCGTGGCTCTCGTGCGGCACGCCCACCACGGCGGCCAGGCTGACCGCCGGGTGGGTCATCAGCACCTCCTCGACCTCGCGGGGGTACACGTTGAAGCCGCCACGGATGATCATGTCCTTGGAACGGTCGATGATGAAGTAGAAGCCGTCCCCGTCGCGGCGGGCGATGTCCCCGGTGCGGAACCACCCGTCCCTGATCACCTCGGCGTTCACCTCGGGGCGGTGGTGATAGCCCTTCATCACCAGGTGTCCCCGGACCGCGATCTCCCCGACCGGGTCCCGGTCACCCTCCCCGACCACCTCGTTCCACTCGGGGTCGATCAGCTTCATCTCCACACCCCAGACCGGGCGGCCGATGGAGCCGGTCTTGGCGCCGGTGGCGGGGTTGTTGAAGGAGGCCACGGGGGAGGTCTCGGACAGGCCGTAGCCCTCCTTGATGCCCACGCCGAAGAGCTTGGTGAAGTCCTCGGCCAGCTGACCGGGCAGGGCCGAACCACCGGAGACGGCGTCGACCACGTTCGCGGCGATGCCCTCCAGGTCGTACCGGCCGGGCTCGGCGTTCCGGGCGGCGTTGAGCAGACCCCAGTACATGGTGGGGACCCCGGCGAACCCGGTGACGCCCTCCTTCTGCATGAGCTCCAGCGCCTGGTCCCCGTCGAAGCGCGGCATGAGGACCATGGTGCCGTGGCGGTACAGCGACGCGTTCAGCATCACGGTCTGGCCGAAGATGTGGAAGAGGGGAAGGACGGTCAGGGACACGTCGCGTCCGTCGGGGTGCGCGTTGACCAGGCTGGACGCGACCACCGCGTTCATCATCAGGTTGTGGTGGCTCAGTTCGGCGCCCTTGGGCTTGCCGGTGGTGCCGCTCGTGTAGATGATGACGGCCGTGTCGTCGGCCCCGGACTGCACGGTCTCGAACGTGCCCGGCTGTCCGGCCAACGCCGCCCAGATCGTCTCGGCGCCCTCGATGGTGGACTCGGTGGCCCCGGCGGTGGCGGGCATGTCCACGAAGATCTCGCAGCCCTCCACCTGGTTGAACGCCTCGAAGGAGCGTTGGCCCAGCGGGAGCTCGGGGCTTCCGGTGAAGGCGAAGAGCGCCCTGGCGCCGGAGTCCTCCAGGTGGTAGGCGATCTCACGTGGGGTGAGCAGGACGTTCAGGGGGACGACAACGGCGCCCGCCTTCAGCGCGCCGAAGTACACGAACGGGAAGTACGGAAGGTTGGGGCTGGCCAGCGCCACCCGGTCACCCGGACGGACACCCCGGGAGACGAGCAGGTTGGCCACCTGGTTGGCGATCATGTCGGTGACCGCGTAGTTGAGCCGGGTGTCACCGAAGACCAGGCACTCCTTCTCGGGCGCGGAACGGGCGCCGTCCTCCAGGAGAGCGGACAGGTTGAACATGGGGGCCTCCGCAGACAAGTGAATCCGGACCGGTGAGACGAGAGACAGGGTGTGACCTGAATCGCGTGTTCTGCGCCACTTTGACGGCAGAGTAACAAACCGAGCGGTCGGTGTGGAGGGGCCGAGGGTCCGAAAGACCACCGGTGTCGCGATCACCCTCCGTGAGGACGCCCAGGTTCGAGGTGCGTCCCGGATGGCGGAAATCCGGTCTTCGGCCGGGTACCGCAGCCGCTAACCTGAAGGCAACACACCCAGAACCGGCTAAGGAACACTCAGCGATGACAGCGGTAGACGGCGACCAGACGACGGGCGACACCTACGACGCCCGCGCCCTCCAGGACAAGTGGCAGGCGCGCTGGGCCGCCGAGCTTCCGTTCGAGGCCACCATGGACCCGGGCGACACGCGCCCCCGCTCCTACATCGTCGACATGTTCTCCTACCCCTCCGGTGACCTGCACATGGGCCACGCGGAGGCCTACGCCATCGGTGACGTGATCGGCCGCTACCGCTTCCAGCGCGGCGACAACGTCCTGCACCCGGTCGGCTGGGACTCCTTCGGCCTGCCCGCCGAGAACGCGGCCATCAAGAACAACGACCACCCCTACAAGTGGACGTACGCCAACATCGAGACCCAGGCCTCCTCGATGCGCCGCTACGGCCTGGCCCTGGACTGGTCGCACCGCCTGCACACCAGTGACCCCGAGTACTACAAGTGGAACCAGTGGCTGTTCACCCGCTTCTTCGAGCGGGGGCTGGCCTACCGCAAGGACGGCCTGGTCAACTGGTGTCCGCAGGACCAGACCGTGCTCGCCAACGAGCAGGTCGTACAGGGAAGGTGCGAGCGCTGCGGCGCCGACGTCGAGCGCCGCGCCCTCAACCAGTGGTACTTCAAGATCACGGACTACGCCCAGCGCCTGCTGGACGACATGGACCAGCTGGACAACGGCCGCTGGCCGGACGAGATCCTGGCCATGCAGCGCAACTGGATCGGCCGCTCCAGCGGCGCCGACGTGCACTTCGAGATCGAGGGCCGCGACGAGCCGGTCACCGTCTACACGACCCGCCCGGACACCTTGTACGGCGCCACCTTCTTCGTGGTGGCGGCCGACGCCGACCTGGCCGAGGACCTGTGCGCGCCCGAGCAGCGCGAGGCCTTCGAGGCCTACCGCGCGGACGTCGCCAAGCTCTCCGACATCGAGCGCCAGACCACCGAGCGCCCCAAGACCGGCGTGTTCCTGGGCCGCCACGCGATCAACCCGGTCAACGGCGAGCGCATGCCCGTCTGGGCCGCCGACTACGTGCTGGCCGGATACGGCCACGGCGCGATCATGGCGGTCCCCGCGCACGACCAGCGCGACCTGGACTTCGCCCTCGCGTTCGACCTGCCCGTGCGGGTCGTGGTCGAGACCGGCGAGGCCGACCCCGCCGAGACCGGCGTGGCCACCGCCGGTGAGGGCGTGCTGCGCGACTCCGGCCCGCTGGACGGCCTGACGAAGACCGACGCCATCGAGCGCATCATCGGCATCATGCGCGAGCGCGGCACCGGCGACGCCACGGTCAACTACCGCCTGCGCGACTGGCTGCTCTCCCGCCAGCGCTACTGGGGCACCCCGATCCCGATCATCCACTGCCCCTCGTGCGGTGAGGTGGCCGTCCCCGACGAGCAGCTGCCGGTCACGCTGCCCGACCTCCAGGGCGCCGAGCTGGCCCCCAAGGGAATCTCCCCGCTGGCCGCCGCCAAGGAGTGGCTGCACGTGGACTGCCCGTCCTGCGGCGGTCCGGCCGAGCGCGACACGGACACCATGGACACCTTCGTGGACTCGTCCTGGTACTTCCTGCGCTACGTCTCCTCGCACCTGGACACGGCCCCCTTCGACACCGACGAGGTCAACAAGTGGGGCCCCGTCGACCACTACATCGGCGGCAAGGAGCACGCGACGCTGCACCTGATGTACGCGCGCTTCTTCACCAAGGTCCTGTACGACATGGGCATGCTCGACTTCACCGAGCCCTTCCGCCGCCTCACCAACCAGGGCCAGGTCATCAACGAGGGCCGGGCGATGTCCAAGTCGCTCGGCAACGGTGTGGACCTGGGCAAGGAGATCGACGCCTACGGTGTGGACGCGGTCCGGCTGACCATGCTCTTCGCCTCACCGCCCGAGGAGGACGTCGACTGGGCGGACGTGTCCGTGGTCGCCGCGCAGAAGTTCCTCAACCGCGCCTACCGCGTGATGAGCGAGGCCGGAGCGGCCAGCGCCCCCGGCGCCGACCCGGCCACCGGCGACACCGACCTGCGCCGCTTCACGCACCGCTCCATCGAGCAGATCACGGCGCTGGTCGAGGACAAGCGGTTCAACGTCGCCATCGCCCGCTGCATGGAGCTGGTGTCGGCCGCCCGCAAGGCGATCGACTCGGGCCCCGGCGCCGCCGACCCGGCGGTGCGCGAGGCGGCCGAGTTCGTGGCCGTCGCCCTGTCCCTGTTCGCGCCCTACATCGCGGAGGAGGGCTGGGAGAAGCTGGGCCACAGCGGCTCGGTGGCCGTCGGCAACTGGCCCGAGGCCGACCCGGCGCTGGTGGTCCAGGAGTCCGTCGTCTGCGTGGTGCAGGTGCAGAGCAAGGTTCGCGACAAGTTGTCGGTGTCCCCCGACATCGACCCCGCCGAGCTGGAGCGCCTGGCCCTGGCCTCGGAGAAGGCCCAGGGCTTCATCGGTGACAAGACCGTGCGCAAGGTGATCGTCCGCGCGCCCAAGCTGGTGAACATCGTCGTCGGTTGATCCGTCGCGCGGGGCGGTGGTCGCGGTGGCGACCACCGCCCCCTACCTTGGGCGTGACAACTGATTGGGAGGCGGTGGCCGGGTGGGCTCTGCGACGGGTGCTGGACCACGACCCTGGGTGCGGGCGGCGATCGTGGTGACGGGCGCGGTGGTGGTCTCCGCGGCCGCAGTCGGAGGCGGCCTCTGGATCGCCGGGGGCGACCCGGACCAGCCCGGGGGCGGTGACGCCTACACCGCCGCGCCCCCGTGCGGAGCGGTCCCCGAGGACGCGGTCGCCCAGGCGCTGCCCGGGGCGGTCCTGGAGTCGGACGACGGCGGCCCCCTGGCGGGCGGTGACGGCACCGCGTGCGTGTGGACCACGGCCGGGCTCGGGGGTGACCAGCAGGGGGTCCTGAGGGTGGACCTGACCGCGCGCTTCACCGACGCCTCCGCCGAGCCGACCGTGACCGGTGACGCGTCCGCCGCCCTGGCCCAGGCCGCGCTCGTGCCCCCGCGCGGCGCGTCCGTGGTTCTGGGGTCGGGAGCCGAGGCCGAGGTCTGGCGCGGCCAGGTCCCCGGCACCGCAGAGCTCGCCTTCCACACCGACAACCTGCTGGTCCGCGTCTCCTACACCGCCGTGGACGAGGACGACCCGGTGGCCTTCGACCGTGCCGAGGAGACCATCGTGGCCTTCGCCGACCAGCTGGGGGAGGCCCTGTGACCGGCCCGTATCCCGAACCCCGGCACTTCGGTCAGCCGGAGGACCCCGGTGCCGCACCGCCGCAGAGCCGGGGCCTGGCCGTCACCCTGCTCGTCGTCCTGATCGTGGCCGTGCTGGCTCTCGCGGGCTGGCTCGCCTGGTACCTGCTGGGCAACGGCGTGGAAGAGGGCGAGTTCGAGGCCGCGCCCGAGTGCGGGGTCGGCGAGACCGAGGCCCTGGCGGAACTCGTGCCGGGCTACGAGAGCGAGATCGAGGAGACCGTCGGCACCGCCCAGGACGCCTTCGGGACCGGTTGGCAGTGCCGTTGGGCCACCCCCGAGGGTGCGGGCGAGTCCGTGCCCTCCGCCGCCACCCTGGTCATGGTCGCCGCCCCGGTCGAGGGCGGCCAGGAGACCGCCGCCGACACCCTGCGCTCCACGGCGGGAGGGAACGACGCCCAGCCGGTGGACGGCCTGGGCGACGAGGCCCTCACGTGGGTGGAGGAGGGCGCGTTCGAGGTGGGCTGTGTGGGCGTGCGGGTCTCCAACCTGTACGTCGAGTCCTGCTACACCGCCGCCACCGACTACGACGCGGTGGGGTCCGTGGACGGGGCGGTCGCGGCCGAGGACGCCGAAGTCCTCGCCCGTGCCGTCGTCGAGCGGCTGCCCGCCTCCGGGGACGACCAGGACGACTAGGGCGTGTTCCGCGGATGCTCCCGCCGGTGGCGGCGGAGCGGCCGTGGACGCGCGAGGCGGCCCGGCGTCGTCGCGGTCGCGGAACGCTCCGGCGGCCGGGACTTCCTCGCGGGCGTCCCCGCCCGGGTGATCCGGGCGATCGACCGAGTCCGGCCGGTGGCCCGCGGTCCGGGGACCGCCTACCGCAGGCCGCCGAGGAACCGTTCCAGGGCCGGGGTGACGTCGGGTGAGAAGGCGCGGTCCGCGTCGAGGGCGGCGGCGCCGGGGGAGTCGTCGTACTCGCGCAGGATGTGGTCGGCGCCGGGCAGGTCCACCCGCTCGGCACCGTCCATACCGGTCATGAGCCGGTCGATCTCCTCCTCGTTGACCTGGGCGTCCCGGTCGCCCCACAGAACCAGGACCGGGGTGTCCCCGGGCAGCTCCTCGGCCAGCTCGACCGGGTCGAAGGAATCGATCCACGCCAGGTAGTCCGCGCCGTTCGCGTCGAACAGGCCGGTGGAGTCGGTCTCGGGCAGCTCCGAGCCGGAGCGCACCGCGGCCCGGCCCGCCCGCAGGTCGGAGAGCATCGTCGCGGCGGTCACCTCGCCGACGCCGCCCTGGGCCTCGGCGGTGCGGACCTGCTCGGACAGCTGTCGGTCGATGAGGTCGAGCATGCGCGTGCCGGGCGGGGCGGCCAGCACCAGGGCCGGTTCGGCGTCGAGGACCTCATGGGCGCGCAGGGCGAACAGGGCGCCCTCGCTGTGGCCCAGGATGACGGTGCGCTCGGGGTCCACCTCGGGCTGGGCGACCAGTTCCGCGTAGGCGGCGGCCATCTGCCGCTCGAAGACCAGGGGGTCGACCGGCTGGTCGAGGGCCTCCTCCTCGGCTTCGCTCATGGCGTCCGGGTCGGCGCTGCCGAACTTGTCGTAGCGCAGCGACGCCGCACCGGCCCCGCTCAGCACACGGGCGAGGTTCAGGTTGGTGTTGGCCTCGGGGCGCCCGGGGCCGTTGCCGTTCCGGTCGGTGGGGCCGCTGCCGGAGATGATGAGCACCCCGGGGACGGTGCCCCCGTCACCCCCGGGGGTGGTGAAGGTGCCGGGCACCGTGAAGCCGCCGCCCTCGAAGGAGACCTCGCGCTCCTGCCCGGAGGCGCCGGGAAGGGCGGGCCCGTCACCGCCGTCGCTGGGCGCGCAGGCGGAGACCAGCAGCGTCCCGGCGGCCAGGGTCGCGGCCAGGAGGGCGCGGGTCGGGGAGGGGGACACGGGGGCGGAGACAGGTGACGACACGTCCTCAGCGTATCGGCCCACCCACCGCCCCCGGCTTCGGGGATCCGCGCTCAGACCCTGCGCATGACCGTGACGACCTTGCCGAGGATGGTGGCCTCGTCACCCTGGATGGGCTCGTAGGCGTCGTTGCGCGGCATCAGCCACACGTGCCCGTCCGGCTCTCTGCGCAGCACCTTGACGGTCGCCTCGTCGTCCAGCATCGCCGCGACGATGTCACCGTTCTCGGCCGTCTGCTGCTGACGGACGACCACCAGGTCGCCGTCGGTGATCGCGGCGTCGATCATCGAGTCGCCCACCACGGTGAGCATGAACAGGCGGCCCTCACCGACCAGCTGGCGCGGCAGCGCGAGGACGTCCTCCACGGCCTCCTCCGCCAGGATCGGGCCACCGGCGGCGATCCGGCCGACCAGCGGGACCGAGGCCGCCCTGGTGGAGTCGGCGGTGAGCTCCTCCTGGGTGAGGGTCTGGGAGGTCTCCCTGCCGGGGGTCCGCAGCTCCACGGCGCGTGGCCGGTTCTGGTCCCGGTGCAGGTACCCCTTGCGCTGGAGCACCTTCAGCTGGTGCGCCACGCTGGAGGGGCTGGACAGGCCGACGGTGTCCCCGATCTCCCGGATGGACGGCGGGTACCCCCGTTCCCGGACGTACCTCTGGATGCAGTTGAGGACACTCTGCTGGCGCGCGGTGAGCCTGGGGGTGTCGGGCACGGACGCGCCCGGTTCGCCGACGGGCGAAAGAACGGTGGTGGGTCCGGAGCCGACGGCTCCGGGGTTCTCCTCCGGCACGGCCGGGCCTCCTCGGTGTTCGGTTCGGTCAGGGCGCGTGTGCGGCCGGTCACCGGCCACGCGGACCGGACGGCGAAGCCGGTGTGAAATCAAGGTCAACTTTAGTCGTTGCACACGGTGATATCAAACAAGCGTTCGAGAGTCCGTGGACGGGGTCGCGGAGGGATTTCCCTTTGTGTTTTCACGCGCCGATTTCCGGTGGCCGGACTTATGTGTGTACACGCGTGCGGTGGCCGTTGTCCGTCGAATGCGGGATCCGGTATGGGGTTCGTCTCGCCGTGCCCCGCCGTCGCTCCACGGCCTCGGGAGGGAGGGGAATTCGGTCGGCGGTTCGGTGTGGCGGGCGTCGGGCGGCGCGTCCCCGCCCCCTTATCCTGGGATTCGGCTTCCGGAGTCGCGCACCCCCGTTTCCACCTCCTCGAACCCCGTTCCTTGGCGGCCTCCGCCGCCGGATTGGGGACACGCCGTGGGCCGGGTTGCGGGTGTCCGCCTGAGCGCCTAGGTTCGACCACAACATCTGGTGTTGACACGGGGGCCGTGGTCAATAAGTTGTGGTTAAGTAGACTCCAAGGGTTGTTGGTCGGGTACAGGAAAGCCAGGTGAACCGGGATGCACTGTCCGTTCTGCCGTCATCCGGACACCCGGGTGATCGACAGCAGGTCCACCGACGACGGCGCGGCCATCCGGCGCCGTCGGACCTGCCCCGTCTGCGAACGCCGCTTCACCACGCAGGAGACGGTCCTGCTCATGGTGGCGAAGCGGTCCGGGGTCACCGAACCCTTCAGCCGTACCAAGATCATCGCCGGGGTGCGCCGCGCCTGCCAGGGCCGCCCCGTCTCCGAGGACGCGCTGGCCAAGCTCGGCCAGCAGGTCGAGGAGGAGATCCGGGGGCGCGGCGTGGCCGAGGTGCCCGCCCACGAGATCGGCCTGGCCATCCTGGGTCCCATGCGTGACCTGGACGAGGTCGCCTACCTGCACTTCGCCAGCGTCTACCGCGGGTTCGAGAGCCTCGCGGACTTCGAGGCCGAGATCGCCAGCCTGCGAGAGGACCGCGAGGGCCAGGCGGAGCCCGCGGTCGACACCACCGGGTAGGGAACCCGGAACCGCCACCGCGAGGTGGGCGGGAGCACGGCGAACACCGTACCTCCGCACCATCCCGAACACATGAACGTCCGCGCGGTCACCGCCGGGTCCGCGCATGACCTTCGGGGGAGGCGCCGCCATGGCGCGAAAGACGAGCGGTACGACCAGGCGCGAGGGCGGGGGCCTGCGCGTCGGCCGGGTCAACACCACCGAGGGCGTCCATCCCTACGACACCCTCGAATGGGAACTCCGTGACGTCGTCATGACCAACTGGCGCGACGGCACCGTCAACTTCGAGCAGCGCGGCGTCGAGTTCCCCACCACCTGGTCGGTGAACGCCACCCAGATCGTGGCGAGCAAGTACTTCCGCGGGGCCGTCGGCACTCCGGAACGCGAAACCAGCCTCAGGCAGCTCATCGACCGGGTCGTCGACGTGTACACGAGCACCGGACGCGAGCACGGCTACTTCGCCACGGAGCAGGACGCCGAGGTCTTCGACCACGAACTCAAGTACGCCCTGGCCCACCAGCTGTTCAGCTTCAACTCGCCGGTCTGGTTCAACGTCGGAACCTCGTCCAGGGCCCAGGTCTCCGCGTGTTTCATCCTCTCCGTGGACGACACGATGGAGTCGATCCTGGACTGGTACAAGGAGGAGGGGCTGATCTTCAAGGGCGGCTCCGGCGCGGGTGTGAACCTGTCGCGTATCCGATCCAGCAGGGAACTGCTGTCCTCCGGGGGCTCGGCCTCGGGTCCGGTCTCCTTCATGCGCGGCGCGGACGCCTCCGCCGGGACCATCAAGTCCGGCGGCGCCACCCGCCGGGCCGCCAAGATGGTGGTACTCGACGTGGACCACCCCGACATCGAGGAGTTCGTCGAGACCAAGTCCCGTGAGGAGCACAAGATCCGCGCCCTGCGCGACGCGGGCTTCGACGTGGATCTGGGCGGAGACGACATGTTCAGCGTCCAGTACCAGAACGCCAACAACTCCGTCCGCGTGTCCGACGCCTTCATGCGCGCCGTGGAGACCGGTTCCGAGTTCGGCCTGACCTCCCGCACCACGGGCGACGTCGTCGCCACCGTCGACGCCAAGGAGCTCTTCCACCGGATGGCCCGTGCGGCGTGGGAGTGCGCCGACCCGGGCATCCAGTACGACGGCACCATCCAGGACTGGCACACCAACCCCGAGACCGGCCGCATCAGCGCGAGCAATCCCTGCAGTGAGTACCTCAGTCTGGACGACTCGTCCTGCAACCTGGCCTCGGTCAACCTGCTGAAGTTCCTGCGCGAGGACGACACGTTCGACGTCGAGGGGTTCACCAGCCTCGTCGAACTGGTGATCACCGCGATGGACGTCTCCATCACCTTCGCGGACTTCCCCACGGAGCGGATCGGGGAGACCACCCGCGCGTACCGGCAGTTGGGGATCGGCTACGCGAACCTGGGCGCCCTGCTCATGGCCACCGGCCACGCCTACGACTCCGAGGGCGGGCGGGCCGTGGCGGCCTCGATCACCTCGTTGATGACCGCCGCCGCCTACCGTCGCAGCGCCGAACTGGCCGGTGTGGTCGGCCCCTACGAGGGATACGGGCGCAACGAGAAGGCGCACACACGCGTCATGCGCAAGCACGCCGCCGCCAACGACGACCTGCGCACCGTGGGGGCCCTGGAGGAACCCGTCCACGAGGCCGCCACCCGGGAGTGGGCCCGGTGCCTGGAGACCGGTGAACGCCACGGTTGGCGCAACGCCCAGGCCAGCCTCCTGGCCCCCACCGGAACCATCGGGTTCATGATGGACTGCGACACGACCGGGATCGAGCCCGACTTCTCGCTGGTCAAGTACAAGAAACTGGTCGGCGGCGGGTCCATGCGGATCGTCAACCAGGCGATCCCCCGGGCGCTGCGAAACCTGGGCTACAAGGAGGAGCAGATCGCGCCGATCGTGGACCACGTGGCGGAGCACGGGCACGTGGTGGACGCGCCCGGACTCCGGCGGGAGCACTACGAGGTGTTCGACTGCGCCATGGGACGCCGGTACATCCAGCCCATGGGGCACGTGCGCATGATGGCCGCCACCCAGCCGTTCCTCTCGGGGGCGATCTCGAAGACGGTGAACGTGCCGGAGGCCGCGACGGTCACCGACTTCGAGGAGATCTACTACGAGGGCTGGCGCCTGGGGCTCAAGGCGCTGGCGGTCTACCGCGACAACTGCAAGGTGGGTCAGCCGCTGTCCACCTCGGGTGCGGCCGGGGAGACCGTGGAGGCGCCGAAGCCCGTGCGGCGGCGGTTGCCGAAGAAGCGGCCGAGCGAGACGACCTCGTTCTCGGTGGGCGGGGCCGAGGGCTACATCACCGCGGGCTCCTACCCGGACAGTGGTCTCGGGGAGGTGTTCCTCAAGCTCGGCAAGCAGGGCTCCACCCTGGCCGGGGTGATGGACGCCTTCTCCATCGCGGTCTCCATCGCCCTCCAGTACGGGGTGCCGCTGGAGACCTACGTGGAGAAGTTCACCAACATGCGGTTCGACCCGGCGGGCATGACGGACGACCCGGACATCCGTATGGCGCAGTCGGTGGTGGACTACATCTTCCGCCGCCTGGCCCTGGACCACCTGCCCTACGAGGAGCGGGCCGCGCTGGGGGTGCTCTCCGCCTCGGAGCGCGAGGCCCGGTTGCACGGGGAGGACCCGGTCCAGGCCGCCGTGCAGGTGGAGTCGTACGCGCAGTCGGCCGCCCCGGCCGAGGTTCCGGCGCCGGAAAAGCACCCCAGCGAGGACTTCTCGGAGGGGTTCATGGCCGACGCGCCCCTGTGCACCACGTGCGGGACCAGGATGCGCCCGTCCGGCAGCTGCTACGCGTGCGAGGGCTGCGGCGCCACCAGCGGCTGCAGCTGACCGCCGGCGCCCCGGGACCCCGGTCCCGGGGCGTGGTCCACACCTGTGGTTGGCGGGGGAGGGGAGCGGGTACCCCCTGAAACCCCGGCGGAAGGTGGTTCCCATGCTGATAGCCGCGATCCTGCGGGCGAAGGGCCCGGAGGTGGTGAGCGTCGCCCCGGAGGAGACCGTCGCCCGGCTGCTCACCGAACTCGCCCGGCACAACATCGGCGCCGTCGTCGTCGCGGAGGACGACACCCTCGTCGGGATCGTCTCCGAGCGTGACGTGGTGCGTCACCTGGAGCGCCGGGGACCCGAGGTCCTCTCCGCCCCCGTCTCCGACATCATGACCGCCGACGTGGTCACCTGCACCCCCGACGACTCCGTCGAGGAGGTCAGCGAACGCATGACCGTGCGCCGGTTCCGCCATGTCCCCGTGACCTCGGAGGGGCGGCTGGCCGGGATCGTCAGCATCGGTGACCTGGTCAAGAGCCGTCTACGGGTCCTCGAGAACGACCGGGCCCAGCTGGAGGCCTACATCCACGGACGCTAGGCCTCGGATCGGTCGCTGGAGGCCACGGCGACGGCGGCGGTCGCGGCGGTCACCCCCAGGACGGCGGGCCACGAGCCCACCTTCCTGGCGAGCGGGTGCGACAGGCCGAAGGCGGCCACGTACACGCCGGTCAGGGCGATGGCGGTGCCCAGGCCGGTGCTGCGGCGCGTGGTCTCGAAGGCCGCGGCGCCGAACCCGGCCAGGACGGCGCCGCCGAGGGGCCGGTTGCCGGTGGCGCGTGCCACGGAGTAGCCGCCGATCAGCCCGGCGGTGGTCAGGACGGCACTGGGTACTGCGGGCATCGAGGGCTCCCGTTCCGTGAGTTTCGGTCATGACGAGGCTAGCCCCGCCCTCGGGGGCGCGCCATCCGGCGCGCGTGGGTCACCGTGTGGCCGATACCGCGTCACGCTCGGGACACGACCCATGGGTTTCGGCTGGCCACCGTGACAAGCTAGGGCCCGACCACTACCGGTTTGTCCTACGACGGACCCGCCCCGAGCTGGAACCAGATCGCGGTACGCGACGTCGAAGCCGATAGTTCCCGACGTTCCGTCTCAAGGAAGTGCATGCCTATGTCGTTCGCGCAAACGGTGCGCGGCGCGGCCAGCGCGGTCGCCCAGGGGGGCGACCCGCGTCAGGCCGTGACCGACGCAGTCCAACAGGCCGCAGGCCAGGTGACCGGCCAGCGGTCCGGTCAGAGTTCGGAGGGCGGCCTCGATCCCCGGGACTTCGTCGCGGCACGCGAGCAGGGTGCCTCCGTGGACACCCGGATCGAGCAGAAGACCACCTCGCTCAGCAACGCGGGCGAGGCCCTCAACCGCAGCTATTACGAGCGCGGCCGGGGCGGCCCCGTCCACGTCATCTGCCCGATGGTCATCCCCCGCGGACGCACCTTCGTGACGATGCTCCCGGCGATCGCCCTGGTCGTCATCGGCGTCGTCGGTTTCTCCACCACCGCCGCCACGGCCATGGTCACGGGCGCCAACCCCCTGCTCAACCCCCTCTTCGGGGTCCACTACTGGATCATCACCGCGGCCGTCACCGGCTTCATGTGGTGGCGCCAGGGCATGGTCATGGTTCCCGAGGGCTGCCAGGCCATCGTGACCCGCTTCGGCAAGATGGAGAACCTCTACCAGCCGGGCAGGGTCACCCTGTTCAACCCCTGGAAGCGCGTCTCCTACATCGTCAACACCACGCGCGAGTACCCGTTCAACGCCCCGATCCGCTCGGCCCCCACCAAGAGCGGCGTCCAGGCCTCGGTCGACCTCTTCGTGCAGTTCAAGATCGAGAACGCCACCGACTTCGTCTACACGCTGGGCGGCGTCCCGGGCTTCCAGGAGAAGCTCAACAACGCCATCAGCGAGACCACCCGCAGCCTCATCTACGAGCAGGAGGCCTCGGCGATCTACGACATGGTCGGGGAGAGCACCCAGGCCCTGCTGGACTCCCTGAACCGCCAGTTCGGCGGCATCGTGGTTCTGACCAGCGCCAACATCACCCACGCCGAGCCCTCCAGCCAGGAGTACCGGATGGACCTGGCGGCGCCCGAGATGGTCCGCGTCGCCAAGGACGCCTACACCTTCGAGTACGAGCTCCAGCTGCGCAAGGAGCAGAACGAGGGTGACCTGAACAAGGAACTCGCCACCCTCAACGAGACGCTCTCCGCGATCCAGGCCGACATCGCCCAGTACCAGGCGCAGATGGACACCGCCCTGGAGCGCGAGACCAACCGGGCCCGCGCCACGGCCCGACAGCGCTTCGTGGAGGCCGAGTCCGAGGCCAACGCCAACGCCGCGCTCCTCCAGGCGCAGGCCCTGGACATCCGCGCGGTCAGCGCCGCCGAGGCCCCCGAGATCCTCAACTACCGCTTCCGGGAGAACCTCCTGGACAAGCTGGAGTCGGTCGCGGACAGCCTCCCGCAGGTGCTGCGGATCGGTTCGGGTGACGGCGCCAGTGTCGACTACCTGCGGATCGCCCAGGAGATCATCGGTCAGACCGACGCCGCCCTGTTCTCCGACGAGGACATGGCCGCGATCCGCGAGCGTCTGGGCGCCATCAACGCCCGCATCACCGAGCGCCAGCAGGAGATCAGCGCGATCGTCGAGGACGAGGCGGACGAGCGCCGCCCCTCGGCCGAGGACCCGGGTGAGGACCTGGTGGAGGAGATCCGCCAGTCGGTGAGCGACGACGCCATCGACGAGCGCATCTCCGAGTCCGCCCCCGTCGACCCGCCGGAGCCCTCCGGCGCACCGTTCCAGAACCCGCAGGACCCGCCGCTGCCCCCGTGGTCGCAGGGCGGTTCCGAGGGCCAGCACCCGGGAGGTCAGTAGATGAGTGAGTCCTTCAATCCCGGCGGCGGCTCCAACATCAAGGAGTCCCTGGCCTCGTGGAGCGACCTCGCGGGTCTGCTGCGCGGCGGTGACCAGGGAGCCATCGTTCCCGTGGTCATCCCCCGCGACAACCGCGGCCTGCGCTGGACCATCCTGGTCTGGTTCGGCCTGTTCGCGATCTGCTCCGCACTGATGATGTCGCTGAACGTCGCCTTCGGCGGCGCCGTGGCGGGCCTCGCCTACGGCGCCCTGGCGGTGCCCACCCTGTTCGTCGGCGTCCTCAGCGTGCTCGCCGCCGGTCTCTGGTGGTGGCGCGGCGCGATCGTGGAGATCGAGGAGGGCACCACCGGCATCCTCACGAAGTACGGTGCCTTCGCCAAGAGCATCGGCCCGGGCCGCCACTACCTGTGGCACCCGTGGTCACGCGTGGACTTCGTGGTGGACACCCGCACGGAGATCCCGTACACCGCCCCGGTGCTGGCCTGCCCCACGCGGGAGAACGTGCCGCTGAAGTCGATCGAGTTCTTCCTGAAGTTCCGGATCGAGGAGCCGTACCGGTTCGTCACCTCGATCGGCGCGAGCAACTTCGACCTGGTGCTGTCGAGCGCGGTGCAGGACGCCATCCGCCAGCGCAGCCGCATGGTCAACACGGAGTCCGCCTACGACCTGCGCGGCTCCAACGTCGAGGACATGCGCAGCCTGCTCAACACCCAGCTGCACAAGTACGGCGTCACCATCACCGGCTGCAACATCCCGGACGTGCAGCTGCCCAGCCAGTACCAGCAGCACCTGGCCACCCGGGAACGGGTCGCCAAGGAGCTGGTCGCCTACGAGCAGGAGTGGGAGCTCACGCGCAAGCGCCGCATCGACACCCTGCTCATGGACATCGAGCGCTCCAAGAAGACCCGCGACGCCAAGATCGTCGAGGTCAACGCCTCCCTGAACAAGGCGCGCAAGGACGTGGCGCAGATGCTGGAGGAGCAGGAGACCGAGGCCCAGCGGGTGCGGTACGAGATCGAGACGCGCGGCCGGGCCGACCTGGTCGCCGCCGAGAACGAGGCCAAGGCGCAGCACCGGCTGGCCACCGCGTACCGGGACAACCGGGCGGTGCTGGAGTACGAGCTGGCCCGCCGCCGCCTGGACGTGGGCGCGGCGCTGGCCGAGCGTGCACCGCGCCCGGTCGTGGTCCAGACCGAGGGCGGCTCCGGAGACGGCTCGGCACTGTCGACGCTGCTCACCGCCCAGCTGCTGCCGCAGGTGCTCAACAGCGGTGGCGGTTCCTCCCGCTCGCTGGGCGCCCCGTCCGCGCAGGACGTCCTCGACGGCGTGCAGGGTTCGGTGGCCGCCGCGGCCGGACGCCAGCAGCAGATGGCTGAGGAGTACCAGAGCCAGCAGGAGACCGCGATGCGCCAGCAGTTCGAGCGCGGTGACGGTTACGGGGGCGGTCGCGGCAAGCGCTGATCCCCGCTGACCGACCGTACGGAACGGCGGAACGTGAAGGGCCCCGCCCCCCACCCGTACTACGGGTGGGGGGCGGGGCCCTCGCGTGTGTGACCGGAGCGCGGGCTCAGCTGGCGGTGGTCAGGGCCGCGTACCCGGCGATGTCGATCCCGTGCCGGGCGGCGATCTCCACCAGGTCCTCGACCTCTCCGGCCTGGGCGACGGCCAGGTCGTCGTCGCCGATGGCGTGGGCTCGGCGCAGCGCGGTGAGGGAGTCGTGCAGACGCAGGTGAAGGGTGAGCGCGAACTCGCGCATGGTTCCTCTTCTCGGGTGGCGAGACTGCCGTGGGGGAGCACCGCGAGGGTGTCTCCCGGGGGACGCGTCCTGTCTACACGTCGAGGGTGAGAGCCAGGTTGGAGCGGGACAGCGCCGAGTAAAGAGGGGGTCCGTTCCGCTCTAGTGGTCGACCCAGACGTACCAGTCACCGGAGACGTGCTCGTAGATCCGCGATCCCTGGCCGGGCACGAAGACCCCCACCGGGATCTCCTCGGTGCTGTGCGCCAGCCCGGCGGGCTGGAGGAGCCCGGCCTTCTCCACCTCGTAGTGGGTGACGTCGCCGGTCACCGACACGCTGCGCAGGGAGTACAGGCCGGTCCACTCCCCGTTGCGGGGGATGGTCGTGGGGTCGGCCACCGCGTCGCGCAGTTCGAGGAGCTGTTCGGAGGAGGCCTGCACGCGTGTCTGGAGGGGCACGTCCGCGACGGCCAGGCCCAGGGCCACGAACGCGATGAGCGGGGCGGAGATCCACCGCAGCCAGTAGTGGCGGATCATCGGCCGGGCCACGGCCAGCGCGATGCCCAGGCGGAGCGCGCCCATCCCGGCGAGGAGGAGGCCGCCGCCGAGACCGATGACGAACGTGGGAAGGTGCCCGGCGGGCATGCTGTCCTCGAAGAGCAGGACGAGTCCGATCACCGCGCAGGCGGGGATGTAGAGGCGACCGGGCGGACGGGAGGCCCAGCTGATCAGTCGCTGGCCCGGCGTCGGCTTCTCGGCGATCTCGATCAGCTTGGCCACGGACCCGTCAGGGTTCGGGCCGGAAGCTGAGGCGGACATGGCGATTCCTCCATCGGATCCGGGACACGGCGACGCGGGCCCGATGGACGGCCGTGGGGGCGCGAACGGGCCGCGTCACAGTCGATTCGGCCGACGCGGTGCGGCCTGCTCCACAGGATAGAGCAGAGGCGGGGCGTGTTCGGGGCGGCGGGGCGAAATGGCCGGAGCTTTCCGCCGCGCCATGGAGCGGGCCCGGCGCCGGAGCCGCCGGGATGCCCGGGGACGGGGAGCGAGGACCAGGTAGTCCCACGACCACCGCCCCCCGCCGACCGCCATGAGCACGCACACCGCCGTGACCAGCGCCGTCGCCCCCCACGATCCGAACGGGGACGGGTCGGCGGCCGTCGTGGTGAGTGTTCCGACCACGGCGGACAGGGCCAGGAGCGGGCCGGTCAGCCATGTGAGCAGACCCACGGCGAAGGAGACGGAGAGCGCGACGAGCAGCGCCGGGACGACGGGGGCGACGACCCCGGCGGCGGGCACCCCGGAATCGGACAGCCGGTCCGCGACCAGGTCCACCCGACCGCGCAGGGCCAGGCCGTACCCCGCGAACACCCACCCCACGCCCACCCGGGTCGCGGCGGCGATGACGTCGTAGAGCCGACCGTGCAGGAACGGCGGCGCGGTCCGGCGCTTCGGGGACGGGCGGGCCGGGAGCCGCGGTGGGGGTACGGGCCGTGTTCTCGGCCTCGTGTGCTGCATGTCCATTCCTCCCGGGGGCCCGACACGGCGGTTCCAACAAGCGGAAACTACCGAACGTCACGTCGCATGACTCGTTGTCACGCTCGGTGAGTCGCGCAAAACCCGCCGGATTGGTCGTCGTGAGCCCGATCGGTCCGGCCCGAGGCGTCTCCCGGGCCCCGGCCGAAGCCCCGGGCGCCGGAGAACCGGCCCGGAAGGTCACCCGACCGTCCTAGGGTTGTGGCGTGCCGACGACGACTGCCCCCAAGAACAGCCCCTCCCCGAAGAGCGACCCGCCCCCCGCTCCGACCTCCGAGGTCGAGGACGAACTCCGCGCCTCCGGAGCCCGGGTGGTGGCCGGTGTGGACGAGGTGGGCCGAGGCGCCTGGGCCGGGCCCCTCCTGGTCTGCGCCGCGATCCCCGGAGAGGGCGAGCCCCCCGCCGGTCTCACCGACTCCAAGCGCCTGACCCCCAAACGCCGACGCGAGCTCGCCGCGCAGATCGAACCCTGGGTCTCCGACCACGCCTTCGGCTGGTCCGAGGCGACGGAGATCGACGAGGTCGGCATGACCGAGGCCCTGCACCGGGCCGCCCGCCGGGCCCTGGACGCGCTGGAGCCCCGCCCCGACGCCGTGATCCTGGACGGCCGCCACGACTTCATCGGTCGACCCTGGCGCGTGCGCACTCAGGTCAAGGGCGACCTCACCTGCGTGAGCGTGGCCGCCGCCGCGATCCTGGCCAAGGTGCGCCGCGACGCCCTCATGGCCGAGCTGGCCGAGGTCCACCCCGGTTACGGATTCGAGCGGGCGGCGGGATACCCCTCGCCCACGCACCGCACGACCCTGGCCGAGCACGGACCCACCCCCCAGCACCGCATGAGCTGGTCCTACCTTGACGACCTGCCCCGATGGAGCCACCTGCGCCAGGTGCGCCCCGCCCCCGGCGGTCAGATCCCGCTGCTCTGATCCGGGCCCGGGCGGCCCGCGACACGCCGCCCCGCACTGGACATCCGGCCCCACTTGGGGCAAGGCTGTTCCTGGGCCGTGCCCGCCGAGCACGGGACCAGAGGAAGACGACCCGGCCCACGGCCGCATCGCGGGAGTCGGCCCCCTCCGACCCCGGCCCACCCCGGGGCCAACCACGCGACCCCCACGCAGGAAGGGGCTACGGATGACGCGCGAGACGCTCTCCACCGCCGCCGCGCGGCCGGACCGCGCATCGGGACTGGACCGCCTACGCGCCGTCTACCACCGGGTTCCGCTCGGGCGCCGCCTGGTGGCGGCCCTGGTCGTGCTCACGGTGGTCGCCGTCGTGGCACTCGTCCTCAGCCTGCCGGTGCTCAACGTCCTGCTCGGCACGCTGCTCGTGCTGGTGGCGTTCTCCGCCCTGATGCGCTCCCTCGACGCCCTGCTCACCGTCGTGGTCTCGGTGGTCTGGCTCGCCATCGCCGTGCCGCTGTTCCAGATCCCCCTCACCGGGGAGCCCGTCACCCTGCTGGTCGTGCCGCTGCCCCTCCTGGTGGTCCTCGCGGCGGGTCGCGCCCGTGAGTTCCCGGCCTGGCACACCGCCCTGCTGTCGCTCACCGCGGGCCTGGTCGTCGGCTTCTCCGTGGCCCTGTTCGGCATGATCGTCGAACCCTTCCCTGCCGGAGCCGGGATCGCCGCGCTCTACGCCGCGGCCGGAGCCTGCCTGGTCTGGCGGCTGGTCGCCTCCGGGCAGGTGGCCAAGGAGAGCCGGGAGAACGACGAGAAGCGGAGGAACAGCACCTCCAGATCCGGGCCGGGGCCACGGGACGCCCAGGCACCCCGGGGGACCACCTCCGGGAAGCCGGGCCGGAACGGGACCCCCGCTGGTTCCGACGGTCAGGCGGGCGGCCAGGGGCTGCGCGGCCGGGGCTCGGACACTCCGCGCCGGGGTGTGGCCGCCGCCGACGGCGCCGACGGTGCGGAGGAACCCGTCCCCGTGGACGTGGCGCTGGCCGAGCTGGAGGGCATGATCGGCCTCGACCCCGTCAAACAGCAGGTCCGGGGGATCGCCGCCTCCATCGAGGCCGCCCGGCTGCGCGCCGACGCCGGACTGTCCGTGGAACGCCCCCTGCGCCACCTGGTCTTTTCCGGGCCGCCGGGCACCGGCAAGACCAGCGTCGCCCGTACCCTCGCCACGATCTTCCACTCCTTCGGCCTCCTGCCCACCTCCCGGGTGGTGGAGGCCCAGCGCGCCGACCTCGTGGGCGAGTACCTCGGCGCCACCGCCATCAAGACCAACGAGCTCATCGACAGCGCCCTCGGCGGAGTGCTGTTCGTCGACGAGGCCTACTCCCTGGTCAACGAGGGTGACGGCCAGGCCGACCGGTTCGGCAACGAGGCCGTCCAGACCCTGCTCAAGCGGGCCGAGGACGACCGCGACCAGCTGGTCGTCATCCTGGCCGGATACGAGAAGGAGATGGACGCCTTCCTGGCCACCAACCCCGGCCTGGCGTCCAGGTTCGCCACCCGCATCAGCTTTCCCAGCTACTCCGCCGCCGAACTGTTCCGCATCGCGGAGGCCCTCGTGGCCCAGCGCGGCGACCTCCTCGACCCCGACGCCGCCCGCGCCCTGCGGCGGCGGTTCGACCAGACCGTCCAGCGCGAGGCCGTCGACGAGCTCGGCAACGGCCGCTTCGCGCGCTCCATGGTGGAGAAGGCCTCCCAGGCCCGGGACGTTCGCGTGGTCACCTCCGGGGCCAGCGGCGACGAACCGGCTCCCCGACCCACCGCCGACGCCCTGGTCACCGTGCACGCGGCCGACGTCGAGTCCGCCTACTCCGAGCTCACCTCGCGTCTTCCGGGCTTCGGGGAGTCCCCCGGCCTGGAGGAGGCGATGGCCGAGCTCGACGGCATGATCGGTCTGGAGCCGGTCAAGGAGCAGGTGCGCTCCCTGGTCGCGCAGCTGCGCGTGGCACGCCTGCGCGAGGAGCAGGGGCTGCCGCACCAGCCGCCCATGCGGCACTTCGTCTTCACCGGCCCTCCCGGCACCGGCAAGACGACGGTCGCGCGCGTGCTCGGCCGGGTCTTCTCCGCCCTGGGCATGCTGGGCCGCTCCGAGGTGGTGGAGGCCCAGCGCGCCGACCTCGTCGGTGAGCACCTGGGCGCGACGGCCGTCAAGACCAACCGCCTGGTGGACCGCGCCCTGGGCGGAGTGCTGTTCGTCGACGAGGCCTACTCCCTGGTCAACCCCGGCTACAGCGGCGGCGACGCGTTCGGGGCGGAAGCCATCCAGACCCTGCTCAAGCGGGCCGAGGACGACCGCGACCGGCTGGCGGTGGTGCTCGCGGGCTACACCGACGAGATGGACCGCTTCCTGGCCTCCAACGCTGGACTCTCCTCGCGGTTCAACGTGCGGGTGCGGTTCCCCTCCTACAGCCCGGACGAGCTGTCCGAGATCGCGGACACGGTGGCCGCGCGCACCGGGGACGCCTTCGACGACACGGCCCGCGAGGACCTGCACAGCATCTTCACCCACGTGTGTGAGACCGGGTGGATCGACGAACTGGGCAACGGGCGTTTCGCGAGGTCGCTCTACGAACGGGCCTGCTCCCACCGTGACCTGCGGGTCTCCCAGGAAGTGGGGGAGTCGGCCACCGCCGCCGAGCTGACCGTGGTCACCAGCGAGGACGTGCGCAGGGCCTACTCCGACGCGACCCAGCAGAGCTAGGGAATCCCGGACCCCCTCCTGCTACTGTCCAGTACATGACCGCTGCACCGACATCCTCCGAGTCCCCCGTCAGGCAGGCGCTGATCCTCGCTGGAGGACAGGCCACCCGGCTGCGGCCCTACACCGACACCCGCCCCAAGGCGATGGTGGAGGTGGCCGGACGGCCCATCATCGACTACCAGCTGGAGTGGCTGGCCTCGCACGGAGTCGAGCAGGTCGTCGTCTCCTGCGGCTACAAGGCCGAGGTCCTGCGCGAGCACCTGGAGAACCGGAGGGAGGGCCTCGAGATCTCCCTGCTGGTCGAGGACGAGCCCCTGGGGCGGGGTGGCGCCCTGCGTTACGCCGCCACCGGGCTCCGCGACCCCGAGGCCCCGTACTTCGCCCTCAACGGCGACGTGCTCACCTGGTTCCCGCTGGACGAGCTCACCCGGCGCCACCGCGCCAGGGGCGGCCTCGGGACCCTGGCCCTGGCCCGGTTCCGCACCACCTGGGGCATCGTGGACGTCGACGGTGACGACCGGATCGAGGGCTTCACCCAGAGCCCGCTGCTGCCGGTCTGGATCAACGCGGGCGTCTACCTGTTCGAGCCGGGCCTGACGCCGCTCCTGCCGACCAAGGGCGACCACGAGTCCTCGACCTTCCCCGACCTGGCCAAGGAGGGGAAGCTGACCGCCTACCGGATCGACGGGTTCTGGCGCGGCGTGGACACCGCGAAGGACGTCAAGGAGGCGGGCGCCGAGATCGAGGCCCTGCGCGCGACCGACGGCTGAGCGCCCGTCCGCTCGGAATCGTGGGGTGACGGGGCACCGGGGCGGTGGGTATCGTCTGCGTCGTGACGAATGACGGTTTCCTCCTCTCCAGTGCCCCCAACTTCCGCGACCTCGGCGGCCACCGCACGAGGGAAGGCCGGACCGTGCGCGGCGGTCTCCTCTACCGCTCCGACGCCCTGCACACCATCGCCGACCATGACCTCCCCGTGTACCAGGGGTTCGGCATCCGCCAGCTGATCGACCTGCGCACCCACCACGAACGCGACCGTCTGCCCGACGTGGTCCCGGAGGGGGCCGAGTACGCCGCCGTGGGCGTCCAGAACGCGGAGGCGGCGGGAGCCAACTTCGTCGACCTGCTCGCGGACCCGGACCGGGCCAGGGCCATGTTCGGAGACGGAGCGGCCGAGCGGTTCATGCTGGAGGTCTACCGCGCCCTCGTCGCCGACACCGAGGCCCTGGACGGTTACCGCGACCTGGTCGAACGCGCCGCCAAGGGCCCGACCGCCCTCGTCTTCCACTGCAGCGCGGGCAAGGACCGGACCGGCTGGGGAGCGGCGCTGCTCCTCACCCTCCTGGGCGTCGACCGCACGACGGTCACCGAGGACTTCCTGGTCAGCAACGACCGTCAGGCCAACACCGACCAGTGGATGCGCCAGTTGTCCAAGGACAGCCAGCTCCCGTGGGAGGACGTGGAGCCCATGACCCGGGTCCGCGCCTCCTACCTGGACACCGCCTTCACCCACGTCGACGAGGTGTACGGCTCCTTCGACGCCTACGTGGCCGACGGCCTGAAGCTCTCCGAGGGGACCCTGGAGGCCCTCAGGACCCGGATGCTCGACTGACACCCCGAGGGCGCCGGACGGGGTGGCGGCGCCGTCCTCCCGTTCCTCGCCCTCCCGGAGCCCGCACTCCTACAGCGCGTCCAGTCTTCGGCGGAGGTCGCTCTCGCTGGTGGCGCTGAACAGCTCCTCGGTGAGGGTGGCCAGCACCGTCGCGCGGTCCTGACCCCGGTCGAGCATGCGGCGGGCCGCCGCCCACAGGTTGGCGGGTCTGCCGTCCCAGAGCCGCTTGGCGAGGCGTTCGTGCCGGTCCAGTTCGCGCTCCCGGTCGGGATCGCGCCCGGTCACCGGGCGGTACCAGCGGTCCTGCCCGGTCGAGTGGTGGCGGCCGCTGTGCGGGGTGGCGGCCTCGTACTCGCCGTAGTGGTCCAGCCGCAGGAGGGCCCGGCGACCCCTGGAGGTGTCCGGGGCGAACTCCTCCGGAGCACCGGTGACGATCTCGCTGGCCAACAGGGGAAACGCGAACATCCGCCGGGCCAGGGAGGCGAAATCGCCGTCCGGGAGCAGCCGCCGGACCGCCTCCTGCCGCAGGCCCAGGGGCCGGGCCGGGTCCCGGTAGGTCGCGGCGAAGGCCGAGATGGTCTCCCACACCGCGTCCAGCGTGGCGGCCACGGCGACCTCCGGGAGCTGGGAGCGGGCACCGGCCCAGCGCACCCAGGCGGCGAGGACGTGCGGCATGGCCTCCTGCTCCTCGGGCAGCAGCACCACCCGGCCGGGCAGCCAGTGCAGCAGGAACGACTCCACCTTGCGGGGGCTCACGCGCAGCGGACGGCCCGAGTCGACGTCGCAGCCGTGCGCGATGATGTGGTCCGCGCACCGGCTCGCCGCGTAGGAGTCCGACAGCTCGGCCGCCTGGTCCGAGGCGAGGAAGCGCGCCGCCAGCACCGCGCGCCGGTCGCGCCGCCACACGGGGACCGGTGAGGCCGTGACCCCCTCGGGAGGCAACGGGAGGCGTTGGACCCGGGACGCGGCCAGCGCGAAGTGCGAGGCCAGCGAACCTCCGGTGAGGTCGGCGGCGGAGATCCCGACCGGCTCCACGGTCGGCCCGGCGGAGGGATCCGCCGTGGCGCCCGTGACCACCCGTTCCGTGCGCTCCAGCGCGCGGGAGAGCAGCGCCCGCGCCTCGCTCAGCTCCAGCCGGTCGAACCGGGCCAGGTCGTCGTTCTCGGCGCGCTCGCGGCACTGCTCCAGCAGCAGGTCCACCTTGGTGGTGACCCAGGCGTCCCGGAGCAGGCCGCCGCTGTTGTGGTCGAGGACGAGGATGAGCGCGTGCTCGGGCGGCATCGCGCCGTCACTGTCGGGCGCGTCCCGGCTGAACACGCACACGACGTCGTCGGTGTCGCCGAACCGGTCGCCGTTGACGTACGCGGCCACGGGGGAGACCGCGCCCAGCTGGGCGGCCCAGGCCGGGGCCTGGAGCCCCCGCTCGCGCAGGGCGATCATCCCCTGTTCGGCCAGTTCCCGCTGGGAGGGCGAGGTGCCCAGAGCGGTGATCGCGGCCAACACGCCCAGTCCGGCCGGTTTTCCGGAGGCGGTGGCGTGCGTGATCAGCCCCTCGCCGAGCAGCCGCTCCACGTCCACCCCGGGCAGCCGTTCACCCCACCATGAGCCCAGGAGCGCACTGAAGGCCAGCTCCGCGTCGAGCGGGTGCCGCATGGCGAGCAGGGCTCTGGCCGCGCGCAGCATCTCCTCGAAGGCGGCGGCGGGAACGTCGGGGCCTGTGGGTGAGGGTGAAGGGGATGGCACGAACTGAAGCGTATGCCAGCGCGAAGCGGGTCCGCTCCCGCTTGTGGACAACCGGTCCGCGAGGCGTTGGTCCCCGGGCGGCGGCGCGCGGCTGCGAGGGCGGTCGGCCACGGCCGTTCCGAGGCGGGCGGCGCGACAGCCGGGCGCGGGTCCCCTGGGGGTTCGTGCCCGGCTGTCGTGCCACCGGCGTCAGCGTGGTTCGGGCACCGCGCGGTGGCCGGTGAGCAGGGTGGTTCCCGATCGACGTACGGTCTTGCGGACCGTGGAGGGCGGCACCGAGTTCACCATGGCCTCCAGGTGCTCACGGGCGACCCGCTCGACGAGGTGCGGTGTGACCGGGATGCCCAGGTGTTCGGCACAGTGCCAGGTGTCGCTGACACAGCGCTCCACGCAGCGGGGCGACAGCCCGCTGAACTCGTCGTGAAGCCGTGCCGAGATCTGTCTGAGATCCTGGACCGGGAAGGTCTGGAGCATTCTCGCTCACACTCCTGGCTGATGATGGTCTGGACGGTGACCTCCACCTATTCCACTTGTTCTGAGCGGACAGTCAACCCCCGTCGCGGCACGCTGTTGATAAAACCTGGGGGAGCTGCCGTTTACCCTGTGGCCCTCGTCGCCGCAGGTCACAGTGGATAAATGGGCGAATCGGACATATGGCACTCCGGTTTCGCGGACTTCCTCGCAAACCGGGCCTCCTCGCCATCCATCGTGAATTATGGGAAAACACGCCCGCAGGACCCCCGGTCGTCGGTGTCGGGGTGACACCGTGGCCTAACATTTACCTTCCGTGTCCACGGCGGCTTCCCCTCACCGACGGCCGTTGCGTGTCAGCGGGTGTGTCTTATGCTTGAGCCGTGACAGCGGCCGAGAGGAGTCATGGAGCGTGACTCCTGGGAGCCGCGGAGCCCCCCGGCCGGAATCGGCGCCGCGCACCCCGCGCCGGAGTGCCACCGCGAGCGGGTGGCGAGCACGGTGCGACAGGGGACCACGCGGTCCAGAAAGCCCCCCATCGAAAACCGGCTGGGGAATCCGACGGTTCCGGAGGTGTCGAGCAGTTGAGCGCCGAGACGTCCATCCCCCCTCCCAGGATCAGTGCGGCGGAACTCCCGGACGCGGTGAAGTCCCTCCTCACCGACGCCCCCATCGGTTTCGCGCTCCTGGGCCCCGACGACGTCTTCGTCTCGATCAACGCCCGCATGGCCTCCGTCCTCGGCAGCACCCCCGACCGCTGTCTGGGACGCACCCCCGACGAGGCCGGTGAGCAGGCCGGTGCCCCCGCCGAAGCCAGTGCCCACCGCGCCTCCCTGGCCCGGGTCCGCGACACCGGACGCTCCGTACGCGGCCGCCACCGGACCGCCTCCGGTCAGACCTGGGACCTCACCTGGTTCCCCGTCAACGACCCCGCCGACGGCGCACGGCACATCGCCCTCATCGCCGCCCGCGACCACGAGGACGGGGTCGCCCACCGCGAGGAACAGCGCCTGCGCGCCCTGCTCCAGGCGGGCAACCAGATCGTCTGGTCGGCCGGGTCGGGCGGCGACGTCCGCGAGGACTGCCCCCAGTGGCGGGCCATCACCGGCCAGGACCTGGACGCCTACCTCGGTCGCGGCTGGCTGGACGCCGTGCACCCGGACGACCGCCCCGGCGTCGAACGCGCCTGGGACGACGCCGTCCTCGACGTCACCGCCTTCGACGCGATGTTCCGCGTGCGCACCCGAGCGGGCGGCCACGTCCACTACCGGGCGAGAGCCAACCCGGTCATGGACGGCGCGGAGACCGCCGAATGGGTCGGCACCCTGGTGGACATCACCAACGAGCGTGAGGCCGACGAACTCCGCCAGCGCCTCAACCAGCAGCTCAGTGAGGCGGCCATGCGCACCGCCCGCCTCCAGAAGGCCACCTCCGACCTCGCCGAGGCCCTCACCGCCGACGAGGTCGTCCAGGCCATGTCCGAGATCGGCCGCTCCGGCGTGGGCGCCGACCACACCTCGGTCGCCCTGTTCGACCGCGACCGGCTGCGCCTGCGGATCCTCTCCGCCGACGGTTGCGCGGGTCTGCCCGAACGCGGCTTCTCCCTGGACTACCCGGACGTCGCGGCCCGCGCCGTGGCCACCCGCGCGCCGTGCCTGGTGGCTGGCCCCGCCGACCTGCGCGAGCTCATGGATCACGCCCCCGAGGTCGAGGACCTGCTGGAACGCACCAGGGAGCGCGCCTGGGTGGCACTGCCCATGATGGCCGCCGGACGCCCGATCGGAGCCCTGCGCTTCTCGTTCAGGGCCCAGCGGGACGTCACCGACGAGGAACGCGTCTTCCTGGAGGCACTCGCGGGACAGTGCGCTCTGGCCATCGGCCGGGCCATCGTCTACGAACGCGAGCACGGCACCGCCGAGGAACTCCAGCGCAGTCTCCTGCCCGAGGAGCTCCCCGAGGTCGCGGGTGTGCGCCTGGCCGCCTACTACCGCTCGGGTTCGCAGCACGTGCAGGTGGGCGGCGACTGGTACGACGCCTTCCCGCTGTCCGACGGACGCGTCGCCGGGGTCCTCGGTGACGTCATGGGCAAGGGCATCCAGGCCGCCGCCGGAATGAGCCGGATTCGTAACGCTCTGCGTGCCCTGGCCTTCTCCATGCCGGAACCCGCCGACGTGTTGACCGGGCTCGACCGCATGTTCACGGCCACAGAGGGAATGGATCAGGTGACAACCCTGGTCTACTTCGTCCTGGACCCGGTCACCGGACAGCTCGACCTCAGCAACGCGGGGCACCTCCCGCCGCTCGTGGTCGCCGGGAACGCCGGGCCCTCACTGCTCGACACCGAGCCCGACACACCGCTCGGCGTCAGCTCTCCGAGGGGGCATCACAAATTCTTCGTGCAACCCGGTAACACTGTCGCCCTCTACTCCGATGGACTGGTTGAGAACCGCAGACGTTCCGTCGACGCCGGTCTGGACGAGCTCGTCAGGGTCGCGTCGAGGGCCCGTCCCGAGGTGGTGGGCGATCCACAGCAGATGCTGGAGTACCTTGTTGAGAGCATGCTCGATGGGTATGAGCAGGACGATGATGTCACTCTGCTCGCCGTTCAGCTTCCGGTGATCGATTCCGTGTCGGAGCGGTAGACCGTACGAACAAGTCCATTGCCTTGCCTACAGTGAAGAAGCCGCCGCGCCCCGCGAAGCGGAGGTGACCACGGCTTCCCCGCCCAGTGGGGACGATCCCAGGCCGCAGGTGGGAGAGGGTGCAGTGCCCGGTCCCGGCCAATCCGGACCACCGGGTCCGATCAATTCTCGCCACACGTCCGTTCGAGAGGTGTTTGTGTCATCTGCCAGTTCGACTCGCTCGAAGCAGTCCGAGTCACTGCAAGAGCCCGTCATTCAGCAGCTGATCGAGCGTGGGCGGTCCCAGGGCTTTCTTGAGCCCGAGGACGTGCGCCGTGCCTTCGAAGAGGCCGAAATCCCGATGTCGCAGGCGCAGTCCGTGCTCCGCAGCCTCGCCAAGGAGGGCGTGACCGTACTCGTCCCCGAGTCGGCCTCCTCGCGGCGCAAGACCACACGGCGCAAGTCGGCGGCTCCTCGGTCCAGCACCACCACAACCCGCTCGACCACCACCACGAGCCGGGCCGCCAAGCCCGCCCGTGCCGCGGCCGCCCAGGACCAGCCGGAGACGGTCACCGCCGTCGTCGACTCCTCCGAGGGCTCCTCCGCGAAGAAGGCCCCGGCCAAGAAGGCGGCGACCGCGAAGAAGGCGGCCACCCCCAAGAAGGCCGCGGCCGCCAAGAAGCCCGCGGCCAAGGCCCCGGCCAAGAAGGCGACGGCGACCAAGAAGTCCACGAAGAAGGACCTCGAACTCGCCTCCGACTCCGGTGACTTCGCCGAGGAGGGCCTGGACGACGACCTCGAGCACACCGGCGCCGAGCTGGAGCTGGTCGAGGACACGGCCGAGCCCGAGAAGGAGACCAAGCCGGCCAAGCCCGAGACCGTCGGCGCGCCCGTCAAGCCGAGCAAGGACGACGACTCCTTCGTCCTGTACGACGATGACGACGACGCCCCCGCCGCCCAGGTGGTCGCGGCCGGTGCCACGGCGGACCCGGTCAAGGACTACCTGAAGCAGATCGGCAAGGTCCCGCTCCTCAACGCGGAGCAGGAGGTCGAGCTCGCCAAGCGCATCGAGGCCGGGCTGTTCGCGGAGGAGAAGCTCTCCGAGGAGAACGACGTCCTCACCTTCGAGCTCCGTGACGAGCTGGAGTGGATCTCCGAGGACGGCGGCCGCGCCAAGAAGCACCTGCTGGAGGCCAACCTCCGTCTGGTCGTCTCCCTGGCCAAGCGCTACACCGGCCGCGGGATGCTCTTCCTGGACCTGATCCAGGAGGGCAACCTCGGTCTGATCCGCGCCGTCGAGAAGTTCGACTACACCAAGGGCTTCAAGTTCTCCACGTACGCCACGTGGTGGATCCGCCAGGCGATCACCCGCGCGATGGCCGACCAGGCCCGCACCATCCGTATCCCGGTGCACATGGTCGAGGTCATCAACAAGCTGGCCCGCGTCCAGCGCCAGATGCTCCAGGACCTGGGCCGCGAGCCCACCCCGGAGGAGCTGGCCAAGGAACTCGACATGACCCCGGAGAAGGTCGTCGAGGTGCAGAAGTACGGCCGCGAGCCGATCTCCCTGCACACCCCCCTGGGCGAGGACGGCGACAGCGAGTTCGGTGACCTCATCGAGGACTCCGAGGCGATCCAGCCGGGCGAGGCGGTCAGCTTCACCCTGCTCCAGGAGCAGCTGCACTCGGTGCTCGACACCCTGTCCGAGCGCGAGGCCGGCGTGGTCTCCATGCGCTTCGGGCTCACCGACGGTCAGCCGAAGACTTTAGACGAGATCGGCAAGGTCTACGGGGTCACCCGTGAGCGCATCCGGCAGATCGAGAGCAAGACGATGTCGAAGCTCCGTCACCCGTCGCGCTCCCAGGTGCTCCGCGACTACCTGGACTAGTCAGCCGGTCCAGGAGCAGACCCACGCTTCAGGCTGAGAAGCAAACAGGCGCGCCCTCCCGAGATGAATCGGGAGGGCGCGCCCGGTGTTCGTGCCCCCTGCCATGCTCACGGGTGTGGCGACGCCCGCGTGTCCCTCGCATGCCATCAGGCACTCACTGTCCCCGCACGGAGTCCGATCTCCATCCGATGCGCACCATGCTGCCCCACGTGCTGTAGGTGCGGCATAAAGGTGGTCTGGTCCGGTTATCCGCGCGGTGCGTCCCGTGTGACCTGCGGTTGGGGCGAGGGCGGGATCAGTCGCGGACCACGACGTCCATCGTGCGTGCCGTGCGCGGCTTCGCGGCGGGCGGCAGTTCCACGGTGTGCCCTAGGTCGCGCAGCGCCGCGACCAGCTCCTCCGGGCTGTCGGCTCGGACGTTCTCCCGGACCAGCACCCGGGCGATGTCCCCACGGGTGGCCTTGGCCATGTGGCTGACCACGGACCTCCTGGTCACCCCGTCGACCTCGCGCTCGCGCAGCACCCGCACGGCGACGGTCCGCTCGGCGGCGGCACCGGTCGGCCTGAACGCGGCCGCGTAGGCCGCGGACCGGCAGTCCACCAGCAGACGGTCCTCCGTGAGCTCACCGAGCGGGCCGGTCATGGCACCGCGCCAGTACGTTCCCAGGGCGCCCAGCGGCGGCAGTTTCACCCCCATGGACAGGCGGTAGGGCGGGAGCTGGTCGGCGGGGCCCACCACGCCCCACAGGCCGGAGAACACCAGGACCCGGTCCCGGACCGTGTCCCCGTGGTCGCTGAGCAGGTCGGGCAGCCCGAGCCGGTCGTAGAGCACCCCCGTGTAGAGGTCGGCCGCGCGCAGCGTGGGGGCCGTGGTCAGGTCCAGGTTGCGCTTGAGGGCGTCGGTCTGGGAGACCGACAGGCCCAGGACCTCGCGAGCGGTGTCCTCGGGGCCCGAACAGAGCGCGGTCAGCGCGGTCACGACCCGTTCCCGGCTCTCGGCCAGCTCCGGCAGGGTGAGCGCGCCCGGGTCGAGCTTGGGGCCCTCGCCGGAGGTGGCCTTGCCCTCGGAGGGCGGGAGCAGGATGAACATGGACTCTCCAGGTCAGGGGTGAGGTGGGACCGTGCCCATGGTAGGGCGTGTACGGCTGGATAGGATGTGCCGCTTCCGACACCGGGACAGTGAGGGGCGTACATGCACACGTGGGCGGAACGGGTGTCCAGGGACTGGCCCGCCTTCCGGACCGAGTCGCGCGCCGGCTGGCGGTTCGGCCTCGCGGAGGGGTTCACCAAGCGGGCGAACTGTGCCCTGGTGGAGGACCCCGGAGCCGAGGTGGCGGAGGTCACCCGGTTCTACCGTGAGCACGGGCTGCGTCCCTGCGTGCAGGTGTGGCCGGGGGAGGAGGCGGTGGACGCCCGTCTGGCGGAGCACGGATACGAGCGGGTGGAGCCCACCCTGGTGCTCGCCAGGGAACTCCCGGAGCGGCCCGAGGCCCCCGGGCGGACCCGGGTCTCGTCGGCTCCGACGCCGCGTTGGAGGGAGCTCTTCGCGGAGACGGGTGTGTCGCCGGAGTGGGCCGAGGGCGTGGTGCGCATCCTCGGGCAGGTGACCACGGCCTACGGGGTCCACGAGGAGGGGATCGGCCGGGGCTGCGCGGTGCTGGACGGTGAGTCGGTGGCGATCTGCTCGATGGTCACGGCCCGCGAGGCCCGTGGCCGTGGTGTGGCGGGGGCGATCCTCGCCGACCTCCTCGCTTGGGCGCATGACCGGGGTGCCAGACGGGCCTACCTGTGCGTGGTGGCCGACAACGGGGCCGCGCTGCGCCTGTACCGGCGCGCGGGGTTCGAGGAGGTCTCGCGCTACCACAACCGGGTCCTGGCCGACTGAGGCCCCGCCCCGGCCCGACGGAGGGTTCTTGGCGCGGGTCCGGAGGACGGGCTCCGGCCACGGGCACCGGGACACGCCTCTCCGGCTGCGAGCACGTCACCCGTGTCAGGTCGCGTACGTCACCGTGTCCCAGCGCATGGGACCCCGGGACCCGGCTGTTCTCGGGGCCGGGCGCCGCAGCCCTCACGAGATCGAGCACGTCACTCGTGTCCCAGGGTCCCCCCTGGAACGAGGACGGCGGCCCCCGGAATCCGGGGACCGCCGTCGACGTTTCGTGGTCGTCGTGGCTAACGCTCTTCCGCGTTCTTGTCGCTCTTGGTGAGCTTGTCCGTCTCGTCCTGGATGTCCGAGGCGATCTTGCGGAGCGAGTCGTCGTGCTTGCGCATGTGGTGCGCGCAGAACAGGAGTTCGCCGCCGGAGTTCAGCAGCACCCGGACGTACGCCTGTGCACCACAGCGGTCGCAGCGGTCAGCAGCCGTCAGCGGCTGAGTGGGGGCAAGGGTTCCAGTCACTTCGCCATCCTCAATACTCGGCGTTAGTCACCTCTGACAACATCTAACCCGACCCAGACGTTCCCAACCGGGTCCCGTGTACGCCGACAGCGGAATCCGCCCGGTTCGTGTCCGTCTGGTGCCCCGTGGGGCAAATTCGTCGGACACGCTACCTCGTTGTCGTTGTACCCCTGGGGGAGGCCCGACTATCCCCGGAAAACGGGAGTATCCAGGTCGCATCCACCAGAGGTGGTAGTCTCGCGCGGGCAGGCCCGTCCGACCCCCACGTCGGTCCGCTCCGACCCGCACACGGTTCGTGGAGCCCGCCACGGCGGACCCGGCGTCGACGCCGGAGACCCGCACCCGGGGGACACGACCCCGCCCACACACGGCCGTGCCACGGCAAAGTCCCCGGCTCGCCGTAGCCTGGCCCCCTCAACAGTCGGCGCGGCGCGGTACAAAGGGCACGCGCCGCACAGCCACGATGGCCCTCAAGACGCAGGAGATGTCCGAGTGACCGCCTTGACCGCAGCCGTCCACGATCCCGAGGATTACTCCGCTCGGCACCTGTCGGTCCTGGAGGGCCTCGAAGCGGTGCGCAAGCGTCCGGGCATGTACATCGGGTCCACCGACAGCCGAGGCCTGACCCACTGCATGTGGGAGATCATCGACAACTCCGTCGACGAGGCGCTGGGCGGCTACTGCGGGCGCATCGACGTGACGCTGCACAGCGACGGATCCGTCGCCGTCAGCGACGACGGTCGCGGCATCCCCGTGGACAACGAGCCCAAGTCCGGACTCTCCGGTGTGGAACTGGTCATGACCAAGCTCCACGCCGGCGGCAAGTTCGGTTCGGGCTCCTACACCGCCTCCGGCGGCCTGCACGGTGTCGGCGCCTCCGTCGTCAACGCCCTCTCGGCCCGCGTGGACGTGGAGATCGACCGCCAGGGCCACACCCACGCCCTGAGCTTCCGCCGGGGCATCGCCGGGCGGTTCGCCGGCGCGGGCCCCGACGCCGAGTTCACCCCGGTGTCCGGCCTGGAGCAGATCCGCAAGGTCGCCAAGAAGATCACCGGCACCCGCATCCGGTTCTGGCCGGACATGCAGATCTTCCTCAAGGACGCCGAGATCACCCGGGAGAACCTCCTCGACCGGGCCCGGCAGACCGCCTTCCTCGTCCCGGGACTGACCATCGCGGTGCGCGACGAGCGCGCCGAGGGTGAGGCCCCCTACACCGAGGAGTTCCGCTTCGACGGCGGGATCAGCGAGTTCTGCACCTTCCTCGCCCCCGACGACCCGGTCAGCGACGTCCTGCGCATCCAGGGCTCCGGCAACTTCACCGAGACCGTCCCGGTCCTGGACGAGTCCGGCCACATGGTGCCCGCCGACGTCGAGCGCCGCCTGGACGTGGACGTCGCCCTGCGCTGGGGCACCGGCTACGACACCACCGTGCGCTCCTTCGTCAACGTGATCTCCACGCCCAAGGGCGGGACCCACATCAACGGCTTCGAGCGCGCCCTGGTCCGGGTGATCAACGACCAGCTGCGCGCGACCAAGCTCCTCAGGAACAGCGACGACCCGGTCACCAAGGACGACACCCAGGAGGGCCTGACCGCCGTCGTCACGGTGCGCCTGCCCGAGCCGCAGTTCGAGGGACAGACCAAGGAGATCCTCGGCACCTCCGCGGCCTCACGGATCGTCTCCCAGGTGGTCGGCAAGGAGCTGCGCGAGTTCCTCACCTCCACCAAGAAGGCGGAGAAGGCCAGGGCCCGCACGGTCATGGAGAAGGTCGTCGGCGCGGCCAAGGCCCGGCTCGCCGCCCGACAGCAGCGCGAGACCCAGCGCCGCAAGAACGCCCTGGAGAGTTCCGCGCTCCCCGCGAAGCTGGTGGACTGCCGCAGCGAGGGGCTGGAGCACAGCGAACTGTTCATCGTCGAGGGTGACTCCGCGCTGGGCACCGCCAAGCTCGCCCGCGACTCCGAGTTCCAGGCGCTGCTGCCCATCCGGGGCAAGATCCTCAACGTGCAGAAGTCCTCGGTCGCGGACATGCTCAAGAACGCCGAGTGCGCGGCGATCCTCCAGGTCATCGGGGCCGGGTCGGGGCGCACCTTCGACCTCGACGCGGCCCGCTACGGCCGGGTCATCCTCATGGCCGACGCGGACGTGGACGGCGCGCACATCCGCTGCCTGCTGCTCACCCTCATCTACCGGTACATGCGGCCGATGCTGGAGGCCGGGCGCGTGTACGCGGCCGTGCCGCCGCTGCACCGCATCGAGCTGACCAACGTGCGGCGCAAGCGCGGGGCCAAGCCCGAGGACCGGTACGTCTACACCTACTCCGACGCCGAGCTCCGGCGCACCCTTCTGGACCTGGAGAAGCGCAAGATCTCCTGGAAGGAGCCGGTGCAGCGGTACAAGGGCCTGGGCGAGATGGACGCCGACCAGCTGGCCGAGACCACCATGGACCCGCGCTACCGGACCCTGCGTCGCATCCGGGTGGAACAGGCGGAGGAGGCCGCGTCCGTGTTCAACCTGCTCATGGGCAACGAGGTGGCGCCGCGCCGCAAGTTCATCCAGGAGGGCGCCCAGGAGCTGGACCTGGAGCGCATCGACGCCTGACCGTCCCCCCCCACGTGAAGGGGCCCGCGCGGGCCAGGGGTTCTCGAACCCCGGACCCGTGCGGGCCCCTTCACGTCTCCGCTCAGGGGGCCTTCGGAGGCTCCCAGACCCCGTCCGAGAGGAAACGGTCGATCGCCACCCGGTACGGGCCGGGGTCCAGGCCCCGTTCCGACACCCAGGCGTCGTTGTAGTAGCTGTGCTGGTACCGTTCGCCGCCGTCGCAGATCAGGGTGACCACACTGCCCTTGCGGCCCTCACGGAGCATCCTGGAGACCAGGTGCCACACGCCCCACAGGTTGGTGCCGGTCGATCCGCCCGCGCACCGGCCGGTGACGTCGTTGAGGTGGCGCATCGCCGCGATGCTCGCGGCGTCGGGCACCGGCATCATCAGGTCGATCACCGACGGCACGAAGCTCGGCTCCATCCTCGGACGGCCGATGCCCTCGATCCGGGAGGGCATGCCCGTGGAGTAGTCGGCGGCACCGGTCACCCAACCGGGGAAGAAGGCCGAGTTCTCCGGGTCCACCACGGCCAGGCGGGTGTGCAGGCGCCGGTACCGCAGGTAGCGGCCGATGGTCGCGGAGGTGCCGCCCGTGCCCGCGCCCACCACGATCCAGTCCGGATCGGGGTGACGCTCCATGGCGAGCTGCTCGAAGATCGACTCGGCGATGTTGTTGTTGCCGCGCCAGTCCGTGGCCCGCTCCGCGTACGTGAACTGGTCCATGTAGTGGCCGCCCGTCTCGGCGGCCAGGCGCTCGGCCTCGCCGTACATGTCCGGCGGGTTGTCGACGAAGTGGCAGCGCCCGCCGTACCGCTCGATCAGCGCGATCTTCTCCGGGCTGGTCCGCCTCGGGACCACCGTGATGAAGTCCAGCCCCACCAGCTGCGCGAAGTACGCCTCCGACACCGCAGTGGAACCCGAACTGGCCTCCACGATCGTGGTGCCCTCGGTGATCCACCCGTTGGCCAGCCCGTACAGGAACAGCGAACGCGCCAACCGGTGCTTGAGGCTGCCGGTGGGGTGCACCGACTCGTCCTTCAGGTACAGGTCGATGCCCCACTCCGGAGGCAGGGGGAACACGTGCAGGTGGGTGTCGGCCGAACGCGTGTCGTCGGCGACCACCCTGCGGACCGCCTCGTCCGCCCAGGAACGGGCGCTGTCGGAACATCGGTCGACCCAGGGCAGGTCAGGGTCTGGAATGGGAGCCATGGTGAGGAGGGTACCCGTACCTTTTTGGGCCTCCGCTTCGCTTCGGCGCCTTTGCTTCGGCGCCTTTGCAGAGGGATTCTTCATCGTCGTCCGCGCCTGGCTCGTTCCTCGCGATCCCACCTGCGGCACCTCCAGAACCCTCTCCGGCGCCTCGCTCACGTCTTTTTGGGCCTCCGCTTCGCTTCGGCCCGGGTCCGGCGCCTTTGCAGAGGAACCTTCGGCACCTTCGGTGTGATGGCTCGTTCCTCGCGATCCCACCTGCGGCACCTCCAGAACCCTCTCCGGCGCCGGACGGGGCACCCCCTTGTGGTTTGGGCACGCGCGCCCAGGACTCACGCTCGCCGCTGAGCAGAGCCGGTCACCTCAGCCGCAGGGGGTTACCCGTTCGAGCGCCCCAGGGGACTCAGTCCAGGGATCCGCCGGACATCACCGCGTACATACGCCGGTACGTGGCCGCCTCCTCGTGGCGGCTCTGCCTCTCCAGCGTGCGTGCCAGGGCGATGTGCGCCCAGTTGTCCACCGGGTCTAGCTCGATCAGGCTGCGGAAGGCCGACTCGGCCTTGTTGAGCTGAGCGGAGTGGAAGTAGGCGCGCCCCAGCAGCTCCAGCATCGAGCGGCTGCCCGGCTCGTTCTCCACCACGGGTTCGAGGATCTGGGCGGCGTAGATGGGGTCGCCCAGCTCCATGAACATGCGGGCTCGGTTGTAGGTGTCGTAGGTGCTCTCTTCCACGGTGCTCCTCTCAGGTGTCCACCGTCCCGGGTCACAACCGCCGCGGGGGTGGCGGCATTCCCGGGGATGGGGGAGGCGGGTGCGGGGCCCGGGGGTGGTGGTGCGCACCACCCACCAGAGTGATCCCCGCGCCGGACCCCGGTGACACCTTCCGACACGACCGCCCCCGGCCGATCGGGCCGGGGGCGGACGCGTGGAACCAGCGGGACTAGAGGTCGACCGGGGTCACCCTGCCGTTGTCCACGTCGTAGATCGCCCCGGCCACCGGCAGGCCCTTGGGCAGCAGCGGGTGGTGCCGGATGCGTTCGAGGTCGTGCTGGAGCGCGCCGAGCTGGTCGTTGTCGGTCTTGAACTCCAGGCTGCGCGTGTCCACCCCGAAGTCGTTCAGGATGAGGTCGTGGACGACGTCGTCGTTCTCCACGGACGCCATCTTGCACTTGGTGTGCGGCAGGATCAGCACACGGTCCACGCCCAGCAGGTAGACGGCCAGCACCAGCGTACGCAGGGTGTCGTCCGTGACGCGGGCGCCCGCGTTACGCAGGATCTTCGCGTCGCCCGGCTTGAGGCCGAGCATGTCCAGCGGCTCGATCCTGGAGTCCATGCACGTGACGAGGGCCAACCCCCGCGCGGCCAACGGTTCGAGACCGGTGAGTGAGAAGTCGGCGGCGTAGTCGGCGTTGGAACCGAACACGTCGTCGAAAGCCCCGGGGGGAGGGGTGACGTTGGTGCTGTCGCTCACTTGTGGTGACTCCCTGTGTCGTATGGGTGCATGGACTGCCGTGCACACAGGTAAGCACACCCGTGCGCACGGCTGGCGTGAAACTCAGGCTCCTGATCCGGGAGGGGTGATCCCGGAGTCGGTCTGACCACTGCCGACCGTGACGACGGCACTGGTCAGGGCCTCCCCGGAGCCGTCCCGACGCTCGGTCAGGTCCGGCAGGCGGACCGGCTTGCCGTCGGCGCGCGACGCCCGTGCCGGGGCGCGTCCCACCCACGCGAACGTCAGGGTGTCCTCACCCTTCAGGTAGCGGTGGCAGCGCACCCCGCCGGTGGCCCGCCCCTTGGAGGGGTAGGCCGTGAAGGGGGTGACCTTGGCGGATCCGGGCAGGCTGCTCGTCAGGGCGTCGCCGCCTCCGGACACGGTCACCACGACCGAGTCCTCGGGGCTGGAGACCGCGCCGAACCACAGTACGCGAGCCTCCTCGGAGAGCCGCACACCGGCCACGCCGCCCGCCTGGCGGCCCTGCGGGCGGGCCGTGGAAGCCGAGAAGCGCAGGAGCTGGGCCTCGGAGGTGACGAAGACCAGGTCCTCCTCGCCCGTGGAGAGCTGGGTGACGCCGATCACGCGGTCGTCGTCCTTGAGCGAGATGATCTCGAAGTCGTCCTTGTTCGGCGGGAAGTCGGGGGCGACCCGCTTGACCACACCGCCGACGGTGCCCACGACGAAGCCGGGCCCGGAGGCGTTCATGGACACGATCGACACGACCCGTTCCCCCTCGTCGAGCTGGACGAACTCGACGACGCCCAGACCCGCGGCCAACGGTGGGCGCTCGGGTTCGCCGTCACCGTCAGCGGGCAGCTCGGGCAGCTCCACCACCGGGACCCGGATCATCCGGCCCAGGTCGGTGACGAACCCGATGTCCGAGCGCGAGGTGGTCGGGACGGAGACCTCGATCGCGTCGTGCTTGGCGCGCAGACCCGTGTACACGCGCGGCGGGGTCGCGCCCTTGGTACGGCCGATGTGGCCGTCGACCCCGAGCAGCACGTGGCAGGGCTGGTCGGCCATCTCCAGCGGGATGACGGCGGCGCGGGCCACCCCGTCGCTCTCGCGCAGCTGCGTGCGGCGCGGGGTCGCGAACTTCTTGGAGACGTCGTTGAGCTCCTTGGAGACCACCCGGCGCAGCTTCTTGTCCGACTCCAGGATGGAGGTGAGCTCCTCGATCTCCAGGTCGAGCTTGTCCCGCTCGGTCTCCAGCTCCAGCCGGTCGAAGCGGGTGAGGCGGCGCAGCGGGGTGTCGAGGATGTAGCGCGCCTGGATCTCGGAGAGGTCGTAGGCGCCCATCAGGGACTCGCGCGCGGCGGCGGTGTCGTCGGCCTCGCGGATGAGGGCGATGACCCGGTCGATGTCGAGCAGGGCGACGAGCAGGCCCGCGACCAGGTGCAGACGCTCCTGGCGCTTCTTGCGCCGGTGCTCGCTGCGGCGGCGGACCACGTCGAGGCGGTGGTTGACGTAGACCTCGAGCAGCTCACGCAGGCCGAGGGTCTGGGGCTGGCCGTCGACCAGGGCCACGTTGTTGATGCCGAAGGTCTCCTCCATCGGCGTCAGCCGGTAGAGCTCCTCCAGGACCGCTTCGGGGTTGAACCCGTTCTTGAGCTCGATGACCAGGCGCAGGCCCTGGTTGCGGTCGGTGAGGTCCTTGAGGTCCGAGATGCCCTGGAGCTTCTTGGACTGCACCAGCTCCTTGATCCGGCTGATGACCTTCTCGGGGCCGACGCTGTAGGGCAGCTCGGTGACGACGAGGCCGGTGCGGCGCGCGGACACCTTCTCGATCGCGACGGTGGCGCGGGTCTTGAAGGTGCCGCGGCCCTTGCGGTAGGCGTCGCGGACGCCGTCCAGGCCGACGATGGTGCCGCCGGTGGGCAGGTCGGGGCCGGGGACGAACTCGGTGAGCTCGTCCAGGGTGGCCTCAGGGTTGGCGATCAGGTGGCGCGCGGCCGCGATGACCTCGCCCAGGTTGTGCGGGGCCATGTTGGTGGCCATGCCCACGGCGATGCCGGACGCGCCGTTGACCAGGAGGTTGGGGAAGGCCGCGGGAAGGACCTCGGGTTCGGTCTCCTGACCGTCGTAGTTGGGCTTGAAGTCGACGACGTCCTCCTCGATGGAGGACACCAGGAGCTCGGCGGCGCTGTCCAGCCGGGCCTCGGTGTACCGCATGGCGGCCGGGGCGTCGTCGCCGCCCAGGGAACCGAAGTTGCCGTGGCCGTCGACCAGCGGAACGCGCATGGCGAAGGACTGGCTCAGTCGGACCAGGGCGTCGTAGATGGCGGAGTCGCCGTGGGGGTGCAGCCGACCCATCACCTCCCCGACCACGCGGGCGCACTTGACGTGTCCGCGGTCGGGCCGGAGGCCCATCTCGTTCATCTGGTACAGGATGCGCCGTTGGACCGGTTTCATGCCGTCACGCGCGTCGGGCAGAGCGCGTTGGTAGATCACCGAGTACGCGTACTCCAGGAAGCTGCCGCGCATCTCCTCGGAGACGTCGATGTCGATGATCTTCTCGGCGAGATCCTCGGGGGGACGGGAAGTAGTACGGGCCATGTCCGTAATTCTGGCCTGTGCCAGGGACTGAAACGTACGGGGGCGCGTGGTTGGGCGTGTGTGAGTCGCGCGACTGGGGGGTTTCGCACCGTCTTCGACCCGGTTTTCCGTCCCCGGGAGGGCCCGGGGACGGAGAACACGACTCGCGTGTCGCGCGCGTGCCCTCCTCCGCGCGCCCGGTCACGGGAGGGCGCGCGGAGGAGCGGCGGTCAGCCGGTGGTCACGGCGGTCTCCCCGGCCGGGACCTCCAGGGAGGTGCCGTCGGAGAAGGTGACGGTGAGCGGGCCCGTGCCCGGGTTGAAGGCGGTGTACGTGCTGGTCCCGCCCTTGTCGAACACCGCGTAGTGGGCGGTGTCGGCGGTCACGGACACGTCCACGGTGCCGAACTCCGCGAGGGTGGAGACCCACTGGTAGGTGTGCGGCTTGGAGCCGCCCGCCTCGGGTTCGTAGGTCTGCCACTGCTCCTCGAACATCCTGAGGGCGTCGTCACCGTCGGAGAGCGCGCGGTGGGCCCAGTGGATGTCCCGCCAGATGTCCGGCTCACCGCCGAGCTTGTCCACGAGTGACTCGTAGATCACCCCGGCGTGCTCGGGGTCGTGCCCGAGGTACAGGGAACCCGCGGTGATGGGCAGGTAGTTGATGCCGTAGTGCTCCTCGTGGCCGCCGTCCCACCAGATGCGGTAGTCGCCGCCGTCGCCCCAGACCATGCCCACGACGTCCTCGGGGTAGTCCTCGGGGAAGGTGTCCCCGCCCGCGTTCTGCCAGTAGCGGGCGATGGTGGAGGCCTGGGTGGTGTGGAGGTAGACGCCGAGGTCGCGCAGCTCCTCGTCGCCGGTCAGCGCGCCGAAGTGGGCGGTGGCGGCGGCGAAGTGCATGCCCTCGGAGGAGGACTCCTGGTTGTTGCCGGCGGCGAACCCGGCGTGGCCGGAGGCCCAGCCGTGTCCGGCGTAGGGGGAGAAGGAGCGCAGCCGGGGGAACATGTCCCCGTCGGTGCCGGCCACGTCCTGGATGAGCAGGCGGATCATGCCTCCCCAGGCGTCCTCGTCGGCCCAGTCGCGATCGTAGCGGGCGACAACGGCGGCGGCCGAGACGAAGTAGCCGTAGTGGAAGTCGTGGTCGTTGAGTTCGGTGGCGGCCCCGAAGCTGTCGGGGTAGCCGAGCATCGTGCCCCACTCCTCGTCGTAGTGGAACTGGCGGGTGCCTCCGGCGGTGAGCCAGTCCTCCAGGCGCTCCTGGACCAGGGCGAGGAGTTCGTCCCGGGCCTCGGTGTGGCCGATGGAGTCCGCGATGGGGATGAGCTGCGCGAGGCGGCCCATGGCCTTGCCGTCCCAGTAGGTGTCGCCGGGCTCGGGGAAGAGCTCCTCCTCCGCGAGGACGTCGTCGATCAGTGCGGCCAGCCGGTCGTGGTCGGCGGCGTCGACGGTGGGCAGGCTGGGCATGATGCCCTGCGTGGTGAGTTCGGTGGTGAAGGAGGCGCCCTCGGAGACCTTCATCTCGCCGCGCGGGGAGGCGTAGGCGAGGTCGGTGAGGTCGCCCGTGACGTTGGCCCACTGGTGCGGGTAGAGGGCGGTGAGGGTTCCGGTCTCCTCGCCCTCCCTGGCCTCGGTCTCCAGCCGGTAGGTGCTGGTGAGGGAGGACGCCGCCTCGTCGTAGTCGTACTCCACGACCGAGCCGGTGACGAAGGAGTGGGCGTAGGGGGCGAAGGTGTCCAGGTCCTCGGGTGAGGGCAGGACGGCCACCGAGTAGTACCCGTCGTCGCCGGTGTCCGCGGTGAGGGTGTCACCGGAGACGGACCAGGGCGAGTCGGAGGGCGCGAACAGGGCGTAGTGCCTGCCGTTGACGGTGGCGCCGACGGTGGAGCCGTCCTCGTGCCAGATCTCGGGGGTGCCGGAGAAGGTCACCTCGGCCCCGGCGCCCTCGGTCTCGGCGTAGGCGAAGGGGAGTCCCTGGCCGATGGTGACGCGCAGCTGGGCCCCGCCGCCCTCCCACTGGGCGGTGACCGTCCAGTCGCCGCTGTCGGCGGTCCGGGTGTCGGGGGAGTCGAGCCCGGCGGCCCCCAGGGTGAGGTCGGAGACAGCCGTGTACTCGTACTTGAGGTCGTCGCCGACCATCTGGTGGGAGTCGGGGTAGCCCATGTCGAGGCCGCCCTCGTGGGGCTTGTAGCTCAGGGGGTGCGCGAAGAGGTTCTCGCCGTGGGGGTTGTCGGGGTAGCGCTGGAAGATCAGCGAGGACCACCACTCGTTGGTGGGGGCCGGGCCCGTGTGCTCGTCGGTGACCTTGGGCGAGACGGGGGCGCCGTTGAGGTCGGAGGGGCCGGAGGCGCCCTCGGGGCGGGTGCTGGTGTAGCTGCCGGAGCCGACCGGGACCTCGGCCGCGCCCTCGGCGGAGACCGGGGTGACGGAGGTGGGGCCGGTGACCGCGAGGGCCGTGCCGCCGACCACGAGGGCGGAGGCGGCGGCGAGCAGACCGAGGGAGGTCCGCGTCCGCGGTTGTGCGTGTCGGGGGAAGCGGGGGAGGAAGCCGCTGGTGGGGCGGCCTCGTGGTTGCGCCATCGTCTGCCTTTCGTGCTTCTCTCAAGGGGCGACCGGTTCGGGAGCGCTCCCATTGGGGGGCTGGAGCCCTGGCGTCGAGTGTTCAGGTGACACTCGGTGAGCGCAATGCCACATAACTGGAAAGTTTCCATTCTGTTACCGCTGGCCCCCGTCCACGGAACCGGACACCACCGGGAACCACGCCCCCATCGAGATCCGGGTCCCGCTTGGCTGCCTGGGACGGACACCGAACAGGAACCACCCCCTCACCGGGGAAGTGGACCCTGCTCGGGTGCCTGGGGCCGATCACCGCCCGGGATGGGACACCGTCGGTGAGCGGGCCCGGGGCGCCGCCGGTCATCGACCGGACACCACCAGGGGCCGGTCTCCATCCGGTAGTCCGGTAGTTCGGGAGCCGGACGCCGCCGGAGGAGCGGGCGCGCGCCGGAGCCGCCGGAGGAGCCGCTGCGGGCCGCGTCACGGGGCACCCGGGGCGGGCCCGCCTGAGAGCTTGCCCACGGCACCGACGCGCCGACCCGTCCGCGAGGGCGCCCCGGAACCGTCGTGCCTGTGGACGACCCCCTCCACCCCCACCGCCTCTGGTACCAAGGAGTCATGGCCACTCCCACCCAGCCTGACGTCCCCGTCCCCGACGCGCCGACGACCACCGAGCCAGCCCTCTCCGCCGCCGAAGGCGCCCTGCGCGAGCGCGCGGAGGGGCACCTGCGCGCCCTCGCGGGCGAGTCCGCCCGCCTGCGCGAGGACCAGTGGACCGCCATCCACGCCCTGGTCGCCGAGCACCGCCGGGCGCTGGTCGTGCAGCGCACCGGTTGGGGCAAGTCCGCGGTGTACTTCGTGGCCACCGCCCTGCGCCGGGCCGAGGGGGCGGGGCCCACGGTCATCGTCTCCCCGCTGCTCGCGCTGATGCGCAACCAGATCGCCGCGGCCGAGCGCGCGGGCATCCGCGCCCGCACCATCAACAGCTCCAACACCACCGCCTGGGAGTCCACGTACGCCGAGGTCTCCCAGGGGCTGGTGGACGTCCTGCTGGTCAGCCCCGAGCGGCTCAACAACCCGGAGTTCCGGGACCGCGTCCTGCCCGAACTCGCCGCCGGGGCGGGCCTGGTCGTCATCGACGAGGCGCACTGCGTCTCCGACTGGGGCCACGACTTCCGGCCCGACTACCGGCGCATCCGCTCCCTCCTGCACGACCTGCCCGACGGGGTGCCGGTCCTGGCCACCACGGCCACCGCCAACGAACGCGTCACCCATGACGTGGCCGAACAGCTCCAGGCCGGTGCCGACCGGGCCGACACGCTGGTCCTGCGGGGCAGCCTGGAACGCGAGAGCCTGAGCCTGGGCGTGGCCGAGCTCCCCGACCCGACCGCGCGGCTCAGCTGGCTGGCCGAGCACCTGCCCAAGATCCCCGGATCGGGCATCGTCTACACGCTCACCGTCAGCGCCGCCGCCGAGACCGCCCGCTTCCTCACCGAGCAGGGCCTGGAGGTGCTGCCGTACACCGGGCAGACCGATCCCGACGAGCGCGGGCTCGCCGAGGACGCCCTCCTCGGCAACCGGGTGAAGGCGCTCGTGGCCACCAGCGCGCTGGGGATGGGCTTCGACAAGCCCGACCTGGGTTTCGTCGTGCACCTCGGAGCCCCGCAGTCACCGATCTCCTACTACCAGCAGGTCGGCCGTGCGGGACGTGGCGTGGAACGGGCCGAGGTGGTGCTCCTGCCCGGCCGCGAGGACGTCCGGATCTGGGAGTACTTCGCCGGTCTGTCCTTTCCCCCGGAGGAGACCGTGCGCCAGGCCCTCCAGGCTCTGGCGGAGTCCGACAGGCCCCTGTCCACCGCCAGCCTGGAGACCAGGGTGGACCTGCGCCGCACCCGCCTGGAGCAGATGCTCAAGGTGCTGGACGTGGACGGCGCGGTGCGCCGGGTGCGCGGCGGCTGGACCGCCACGGGTGAACCCTGGACCTACGACGCGGAGCGCTACGCCGCCGTCAGCGCGGCCCGCGAACGCGAGCAGCGCGCCATGCTCGACTACGTCTCCACCGACACCTGCCGGATGGAGTTCCTCCGCCGACAGCTCGACGACCCCGCCGCCGAACCCTGTGGCCGCTGCGACGTGTGCACCGGGCAGTACTGGCCCACCGACGTCGACACCGGCCGCCGCCAGGCGGCCGCCGACCACCTGGACCGGCCCGGCACGCCGCTCGCGCCGCGCCGCCAGTGGCCGTCCGGCATGAACACGCTCGGTGTGAGCCTGTCCGGCAAGATCCCCGAGAACCTGCGGGCGGGCGAGGGGCGTGCCCTGGGCCGGCTCACCGACATCGGCTGGGGTACCGAGCTGCGCCGCGTCTTCGCCGAGGACGCCCCGGACACCCCCGTGGACGAGCGACTCCTCCAGGGTGTGGTGCGTGTGCTCGCCGCGTGGGGATGGGAGAACCGACCGGTCGGGGTGGTCGCGATGCCCTCGCTCTCCCGCCCGACCCTCGTGGGGGACCTGGCCGCCCGTATCTCCGAACTCGGCCGACTCGCGCCGCTCGGCTCCCTGTCCTACCGGACCCCGGCGGGCCCTGGCCCGCGCCGCCACAACAGCGCGATGCGACTGGAGCAGGTGTACAACGCGCTGGTGGTGGATCCCGCGCTGGCCGACCGCGTGGCCGAGCTCCAGAGAGACACCCCGGGCCCGATCCTGCTGGTGGACGACCAGACCGACACGGGGTGGAGCCTGACCGTCGGCGCGGCCCTGCTCCGCAAGGCGGGAGCCCCGGAGGTGCTGCCGCTGACCCTGTCCACCACGGGAGGGTGACCACGCGGGTCGGGACGGCCCTGACGGTGCGCCTGCCCCGCCCAGCGGTCCCCGGCCGGGAACCGCTGGGCGGGGCCTCCTCGCGGTGCGCGGGTCAATCCGGCAACGCACCGTGCCGGGCGGGGTCGCCGGGCGGACATGACGAGACCCCGCCACCCTGGGGTGCGGGGTCTCGTCGGAGGAACCTGACGGGTCTAGCGCAGGCGCTGGCCCCGGGGCGCGCCCCGGCGCACCGGCTGGCCCTCACCCAGGTCCGGGCGGGCACCCGGCTGGTGCAGGGCACGGGCGGCCAGCCTGCTGGCCCGGCCCAGTGCCTCCTTGGGGTGCCGGCCGGTCAGCCACGCGGGGAGGAACCCGGCGATGAACGCGTCACCGGCGCCGACCGAACCGGGGGAGGGGTCCACCGGCTCGGCGGGGGCCCGCACGCAGTCCTCGCGGGTCTTGGAGGCCCACAGGCCACCCTCCTCGCCGAGCTTGATCACGACGTTGGGGAACCAGGCGGTGAGCACCTTCGCGGCGGCCTCGGCGTCGTCCCGACCGGTGAGCACCCGGGCCTGGTCGACGTTGACGAACAACAGCCGCGCGCCCTGCGTCCAGTCGAGGAAGTTCTCCGCCCCCGCGCGCTCCAGCGGCGCGTGCGAGCCGCCGTCCACGGAGATGGACATGCCGCTCTCCCGCGCCATGCGCAGGGCCACCCGGGCCGCGCGGCGGGAGTCGGAGTTGATCAGCGTGTACCCGGACACGTGCAGGTGGCCGTCGGGGCCGAACACGTCGCGGGGCAGGTCCTCGGGCTGGAGACGGGCGTTGGCGCCGGGGTCGCTCAGCATCGTCCGGTCGCCCCGGTGGGTGATCATGACCACGCAGGTGCCGGTGGAGCGCTCGGGGTCCATCACCATGCGGGAGTCCAGGCCGTAGCCCATGAGCTCCATCTCGCGGGTGCGCCCGGTGATGTCGGAGCCGCGACGACCGACGAACGTGGTCTCGGTGCCCTCGACCGCGAGCCACGAGGCGATGTTCGCCCCGGAACCGCCGCCGTACATGATCACCGACGCCGGGGTGTCGCTGCCGCGGGCCAACGGGTGGAACGCGCGCGCGACGGCATCGGTCATCAGATCACCGATCACGACCACTCGAGTCATTTCGCCAGCCACCACCGAGGGTTTGAGAATCTGTGCCCGCACGACGTTAACAGCTTAACGATCAGTGTCGGGTAACGAACTGACAGCGCCCGGGACACGCGGTCGCGCGGGGGCCGCCGCGGATCGTGAGGCCCGGCGTACGAGGGGGTTTCGACCCACCCAGGAAGACTATCCGCACTCGGCGTGATCTCGGACGCCCGACCGTCACCGGAACCGGTCGGGCACACTCCGAGGGCGTGGGTCCCGCTCGTGTCGTGGAACCGGAACCTCGGGGCCCTCTCTGTACGCCCACGCACCGGTCGCCGCGCGTGTCCGAGGGTCTCGACCCCCCGTTCGCGAGGCCCGCCTGAGGGGTCGATTTCGGTCATCCCGCATGGACTTTCCCCGAATTCGACCGATTGTCGTCTAGTCTCGCTGTCGTGCAGTCCTACCCGAACCACTGGGAAGCCGACGTCGTCCTGACCGACGGAGGCACCGCGCACCTGCGCCCCATCACCCCTGACGACGCCGACCTGCTGCGCGAGTTCCACTCCCGGCTCTCACCGGAGACGATCTACTACCGGTTCTTCGCGCCCTACCCCAAGCTCTCCGACCGGGACGTGAAACGCTTCACGACGGTCGACTACGAGGACCGCGTGGCCCTGGTCGCCACCATCTCCGACTCCATGGTCTCCGTGGTGCGGTATGACAAGGTCGCCCCCGAGGAGGCCGAGGTGGCCTTCGTCGTGGAGGACGGGCACCAGGGGCGTGGCCTGGCCTCGGTGCTCCTGGAGCACATCGGAGCCGCCGCCCGCGAACGCGGGGTGCGCCGTTTCATCGCGGACGTCCTGCCCGAGAACCGGCGCATGATCAACGTCTTCCGCGAGGCCGGGTACACCGCGCAGCAGACCTTCGACGAGGGCGTCATCCGCCTCACCCTCGACCTCCAGCCCACGGACGACTCCACCGAGGTCATGCGGGCCCGCGAACAGCGCGCCGAGTCGCGCTCCATCGCCCGCCTGCTCTTCCCCGAGTCCGTCGCCGTCATCGGGGCCAGCCGCACGGCGCACACCATCGGCCAGACCGCGCTGCGCAACCTGCTCGGCGGCGAGTTCCAGGGCCCCGTCTACCCGGTCCACCCCGAGGCCAAGGCCGTCGTCGGCGTCCGCGCCTACCCCTCCGTCCTCGACATCCCCGACCAGATCGACCTCGCCGTGGTGGCCGTGCGCGCCGACACCGTCGTCGACGTGGTCGAACAGTGCGCGGAGAAGGGCGTGCACGGGCTGATCGTGGTCAGCTCCGGGTTCGGTGAGGTCGGCCCCGAGGGGCGCGCCCGCCAGGACGAACTGGTGCGCACCGCCCGCGCCGCCGGTATGCGCGTGGTCGGGCCGAACTGCCTGGGCATCGCCAACAGCGATCCCACGGTCTCGCTCAACGCCACCCTCTCCCCGGACCTGCCCCCGCAGGGCCCCATCGGCTTCTTCTCCCAGTCCGGAGCCCTGGGCCGGGCCATCCTCCAGCGGGTGGCCGAACGCGGCATGGGCCTGTCCACCTTCGTCTCGGCGGGCAACCGCGCGGACGTGTCCGGCAACGACCTCATGCAGTACTGGCAGGAGGACCCCGCCACCAAGGTGGTCCTCCAGTACCTGGAGTCCCTGGGCAACCCGCGCAAGTTCACCCGCCTCGCCCGGCGCCTGGCCAAGCAGAAGCCGGTCGTCGCCGTGCGCAGCGGCGGATCCGCGCGGACCACCCCCACCGGGCACGCCGCCGGTGGCCTGGCCCTGCCCGACTACGCCGTCACGTCCCTGTTCCAGCAGGCGGGCGTGGTGCGCGTGGACGACATCACGCAGATGTTCGACGCCGCCCAGGTGTTCGCCTACCAGCCGCTGCCCGAGGGGCCGCGGGTGGGCATCATCGGCAACTCCGACTCCCTGGAGCTGCTGGTCAAGGACGCGGCGGTCCGTCAGGGGCTCAAGCCGCACGACCCGGTCAACCTGGGTCCGCAGGCCACCGCCGACGACTTCGACACCGCGATCCGGGCCGCGCAGGCCGCCGAGGACGTCCACTCGATCGTGGTGGTCTTCGTCCCGGCCCTGCACCCCATCGGTGACGACGTCGCCCGTGTCCTGCGTGCCCGCTCCCTGGACTCGGACAAGCCCATCGTCACCACCTATCTCGCGCGCCAGGGCCTCCCCGAGGAGCTCAGGCACGTCGGTGACCAGGGGCAGACCCTGCACGGCTCGGTGCCCTCCTACCCCTCTCCCGAGGACGCCGTCCGGGCCGTCGCCCACGCCACCCGGTACGCCCAGTGGCGCAACCGCAAGCCCGGACGCCACCCCGAACTGCCCGACATCGACCGCGCCCGGGCCCGTGCCACCATCGGCCGCGCGCTCAAGAAGGCCGCGCCGACCGACGACGACGTCGCCTGGTTCGGCGGCGAGCGACGCTACGACGAGGAGACGGCGATCTCCTCCGAGGACGCCCGCGACCTCCTGGCCTGCTACGGTATCGCCGCCTACCCGGACATCAGGGTCACCTCCGCCGAGGAGGCCGTGGTCGCCGCCGGTGAGCTCGGCTACCCCGCCGTGGTCAAGGCCGACGCCCCCGACCTGCGGGTGCGCGCGGGAGGCACGTTCGTCCGCGCCGACCTGCGCACGCCCGAGGACGTTCGGAGCGCCTACCTGTCCCTGGAGGACCGCTTCGGTGGCGAGGCGGAGCTGGTGGTCCAGCGGATGGCCGCGCCCGGCGTTCCCACGGTGGTGCGCGCGGGCGACAACCAGTCCTTCGGCTCGGTGGTCTCCTTCGGGCTGGCGGACGTCACCGCCGAGCTGCTCGACGACCGCTCCTTCCGGCTGGCGCCGCTGACCGACATGGACGCGGCCGACCTCATCCACGCGGTTCGGGCCGCCCCGCTGCTGTTCGGACTGCCCGCGGGCGCCACCTCGTTGGCCGAGCAGCCCAACGTGGAGGCCCTGGAGGAACTGCTCATCCGGGTGTCCCGACTGGTGGAGGCCTTCCCGGAGATCGGCTACGTGGACCTGGACCCGGTTCTGGTCAACGCCACCGGAGCGCACGTCCTGGGCGCCCGGATGTGGCTGCGCGAGGCCCCCGAGGTCCGTCCCGACGTGGGACCGCGCCGTCTGCGCGGGGTGACGTTCTGATCAGGGAATGGGTCTCCCGTTTCGGCGGACGGTCGCGAAGTGTCGCCGGAAGGGGGCAGGATAGAGGTATGAGGAAAACACGTGCCGTGTCCACGGATTGGCGCCTGGAGATCGAGCGGAGCGGTTACTACCCGGCTCTGGTGATCGACGCCGTCGCGACCACCCTGGGCGAGGAGGACGCCGAGGCGTTCATCGTGCACCATGAGGCGACCTTCGACCCGGCCATGGAGATGCGTCGGCACATCACCGTCATGCTGCTGACCGCCACCCGTCTCGTCGTCTGTCACACCGACGAGCACCCGCCCACCGAACCCGGTGGGACCTCGCACGCCTCCACCACGACCGACAGCATCCAGCTGGGCAACATCCAGTCGGTGGCGCTGACCCGGGTCGTTCCCAACCCCGCCCAGTACACGCCGGGCAGCCTGCCCAGTGAGCTGGTGCTCAGCGTGAACCTCTCGGTGAACTGGGGCGCGGTCGCGCACATCGACCTCGAACCGGCCTCGTGCGCGGACGAGAGCTGCGAGCTCGACCACGGATACACGGGCGCCCTCACCGCCGAGCCGCTCACTCTGAGGGTCAGCGAGGCGGCAGACGGCGCGGAGGCGGTCACCACCATGCTGCACTTCGCGGACGCGCTGTCCGCCGCGACCACGCGTCGCTGACACGGCGGACGCGAGCCAAGCACACCCGGCGGGGCCGGGGCGATCTCCACGGAGGCCGCCCCGGCCCCGTTCCGTGGGGCGGTGGGAGCCGGGGCGGGCGTGAACGCTAGCGTGTGGTGCACGTAACACGAGCGCGCTCGCCCGTAACACGGACCCGGCAGACTCGTCGTCGGTCGGCATGGCCGGGACCGCCGCCGTACCGCCGCCAGTGACGCCGTGGCCTCCGCGCGCGTCCAACGGAGAGAGGTCAGCCAGCGATGACGCAGCACCCGACACCCCCGAACCCCTCGGGCGACGCCCCCCTCGTACGCTCGAACGTCGACCGGGCCATCGCCACCATCACTCTGGACTCCCCGCGCAACCGCAACGCGCTGTCCGCCCGGCTGCGCTCCCAGCTCTCGGCGGCGCTCTCCGCCGCCATGGCCGACGACGAGGTCCGGGGCGTGGTCCTCACCGGGAGCGGCCCGGTGTTCTGCGCGGGCGCGGACCTCAAGGAGGTCGGTGCGGCCCTCCAGGGGGCCCCGGTCGCACCCGCGCCGGAGCTCCCCGAGATCTTCGAGCAGATCATGGGCGGCCCCAAACCGGTGGTCGCCGCCCTCAACGGTGCGGCCCGCGCGGGCGGGATCGGCCTGGTGGCCGCCGCCGACATCGCGCTCGCCCCCAAGAGCGCCACCTTCGCCTTCACCGAGGTGCGGATCGGAGTGGTTCCGGCGATCATCTCCGTCCCGGTCTCGGCGCGCATGCACTCGCGCCAGCTCAGCCGCTACTTCCTCACCGGGGAGCTCTTCGACGCCTCCGACGCGGCCCGGGCGGGGCTCATCACCCAGGCCGTCCCCGACCGCGACATGGACCAGGCGTTGGACGCCGTCCTCCAAGGGCTGCGCGGCTCGGCCCCGACCGCGCTGTCCCGCACCAAGGAACTCCTGGGGGAGCTCGGCGGCGGAGCCCAGGCGGCCCCGGACCGGCGCACCGAGGTGTTCACCCGCATGGGAGAGCTCTCCGCCGAGTTCTTCGCCGGTGAGGACGCGGCGGAGGGCCGGGCGTCCTTCTTCGAGAAGCGCCCGCCACGCTGGGCACGCTGACGCCGTCCGGGCACCGCTCGGCGCCGGAGACGGGACACCCGAATCACCGGGTGCCCCACCCGGGTTTCCACTCTTCCCACGACAGGCCACAATGGTCGGGTGAGCTACTCCGGAGATACCAAGGTCGGCGGCCCCGCCGACCTGCGCCAACTACCGCATCTGACGATCACCAAGCTGGCCGTGGGCCCGATGGACAACAACGCCTACCTCCTCCGCTGCCGGAGCACGGGCGAGGCGGTCCTCATCGACGCGGCGGCCGAACCCGACCGAATCCTGGAGATGATCGGTGAGGACGGGCTGACCCGAGTGGTCACCACCCACCGCCACCAGGACCACTGGCAGGCCCTGGCCGAGGTCGTCGGCCAGACCGGCGCCCGCACGGTCGCCCACCCCGACGACGCTGACGAACTGCCGGTGTCGGTGGACGAGCCGGTCGCCCACGGCGGCACCGTCCCGGTCGGGGACAGCGCACTCACGGTCATCCACCTGCGCGGCCACACGCCCGGGTCGATCGCCCTGCGCTACGACGACCCCGACGGCCACACCCACCTGTTCACCGGTGACAGCCTCTTCCCGGGCGGGGTCGGCAAGACCTGGTCCGACACTGACTTCCAGACGCTGTTCGGTGACGTGTCGGAGCGGCTCTTCGGCGCCCTGGGCGACGACACCTGGGTGTACCCCGGGCACGGCGGAGACACCACCCTGGGCGCTGAGCGTCCGCACCTCGCGGAGTGGCGCGAGCGCGGTTGGTAGGAACGTGACGGGGCGCGGTGGTGACACGGTCCGCCGCGCCCCGGTCACTCAGGTCCCGTAACAGCAGAAGCCGAGGTGGCCGAGGTGCTCCGCCACGGCCTCGGCCACCTCGGCGCCGTGCGCGAGCTCCCGGTGGAACGAGCGCATGGCCACTTCGGTCCGCTCGTCGTCCACTGGCACCGGACTGGCCACCACCGTGCGCGTGCCCCGGGCCAGCAGGGCACCCACGAAGCCGCCCGGCCGCCCCGGCGCGCCGCCGAAGCCGTGCCCGCCCCAGCAGCTGGACAGGACCGCCAGCGCCGGAGCGGAGGGGAGCGCCGTCAGGTCGCAGGCGAGCAGCGGCCCGTCGCGCAGCTCGAACCGGTCGAGCATGGGCGTACGGTCCCCGACGTTCCCGTGCCCGGCGAGATGGGCGAGGTCGCAGCGGGCCAGCGCGTCGAGGATCCGCCTCCGGCCCGCGTGGACCAGGAGCCGCGCGCCCGGATGCGCTCCGGCGAGGGCGGCCACCTCCAGCCGTGCCCGGCGTGGCTCCGGCCCGCACACCAGCAGGACCCGGTCCCGGCGGGGCCGGACAGGCGGTCGTTCCGCCCAGGACCTCGCCGTGGGCACCAGGCGCACCGGCCGCCCGCGCAGCCCCGGGAGCTGCCCCCAGGGGAGGTCACCCACGTACGGCGCGGCCGTCACCAGCAGTGAACGGTTCCCGATCAGGGGCAGCAGCGGGGCGAGGAGGGTCGAGGAGACCAGCGCCGCCGCGCCCGACACCGGGCGGTCGGGATCGGAACGACGGGGCGGCCGTGTCCGTGGCACGGTCCGCTCGTGGACGAACCTGCCGAGTGCCCGACGGACGCGCACGAGGGGCCCGAGACCGCGCGCGTGCACGCGTCCGGCCACCGCGACCAGCGCGACGGCCTCGGATCCGGCCACCGTGTAGTGGACGAACGCCCGGCCGTCCAGGCGCTCCAACAGCGTCTCCAGGACCGGGAGCCGGTGCTCGCGTGGCGCGTGGGACCCCGTACGGGGCACCCGCCAGTGCGCGGACTCCCAGCGCCGGGCGTGGTGGCGGGCCTCGGGACCGGCGCCGCGTCCCAGGGCCAGGCGGTAGCGGCCGGTCGGGTCCGCCATCCTGGGCGCGGAGGCGGACTCGGGGGTCGGCGTCAGTCCCTCGGCCCAGGTGCGGCCCAGCTCGGCCCACTCCAGGGCGGTCGCGGGGTCCCCGGCGAGCAGGGAGGTCTCCAAACCGGCCCGGAGCACGTGCGGGTCGCGGACGGCGGTCCCGAGCCAGGGCCCGGGCGCGGCGCCCCTGCGCTCGGAGAGACGCTCCAGTGCTCGACGGGCGTCCGTGAGCGGACCACGCCCTCCGGCGACGTCCCAGGCGTTCCGGTGGCCGGGGGACCGGTCACCGGGACACCCCGAGGGCTTCGGGCCGAAGGGTGGTGCCACGGCGGGAACACGGAGTTCCAGGAGGTCCCTGGCCCTGCGGGCGGGCGCGCGGCTCCGCGTGGCGCCGTCGGCCACGCGTTCCAACCGGCGTGCCAGGCCGTTCCAGAGCGAACCCGGGCCCAGGCCCGCGCGGATTCTCCGGGTGAGGAGGAGCGCGCCGGGGTGGTCCCCCTCCATGAGACGGAGCTTGGCCTCCACCAGCACGCGCGCGGTGCCGTCCTCGTCGGTGCGCCAGGGGGCCTCGGCCAGGGTGCGCCCCGCCTCCTCCACCAGCCCCACCGAGAGCAGGGCCTCGGCCAGGTCCACCCGCAGCGGGCCCTGGCGGTCGTCGGGCATCCGCTGCGCGAGGTCGTGGAAGGTGGTGATGGCGGTGTCGGTGTGGCCCCTGTAGAGGTCCAGACAGCCGAGGTTGTGCCGGGCCACCAACCCCAGCAGGGGGAGGCGGCGCGACTCGGCCAGGGAGAGCGCCTCGTGAAGATGGTCCTGGGCAGCGCCGAAGCGTCCGCAGAGGGTCTGGGCCAGCCCGAGGTCGGTGAGGACGCCGGGGAGCACCGGGCCGAGCTCCGAGACGGGGTGGCCGCGCAGACGCCTGCGGGTGTCGTCGAGGAGTACCACGGTCTGGTCGCAGCGTCCGGCCTGGGCCAACCTCACACCCTGGTTGACCTGCGCCAACAGTGCGCGTCCGGTGGCCAGGAACGGGGGGTCGTCGTCTGGGGGAGGGCTTGTGGTCGAGCGGGCGGGCGTTGCGCGGGGGAGCACGTCCGGCAGCCTTCTTTCGCCAGGGGGCGGTCCACTCCAGTGATAGCAGTGTGTCCGGCCGGGCGGGAGTGGCCCGCGTCAACCTGTGGATATCCGGTCGTTCGTGGATCAGGACGAACCCGGGCGCATGAGGGCATGGGGTCGCTCGGGTGCACGATCCGAATGCGGGTTCGGACCGTGGCCGATTCTCGCTCCCCGCCCGCGACCGCCGCCCCCGTTCCGGGTTCAGACGGTGAACCAGTCCGTGACCGTGAGGGGGCGGCCGGGGCACTCGACGACCAGGCACAGCGGCCCCGGAGGTACGGAGGTGTCGAAGCGGCCGTCCATCCCGACGAACAGGAGAAGCGTGGCGTCCGGGCGCCGGAGGCGCACGTCCACGTGGTCGAAGTCGCCCCTGACCAGGCCGGACAGGAGGCGTTGGCCGCCGCTCGCGCGCACCTGAAGGTCCAGGTGGACTCCGTCCAGGTCGAAGCCCAGGAGGCTCGGGGCGCTCTCCCGACCGTCGCGCTGGAGCGGATCCTCCGGGGAGGGGGCCGAGTCACTGACGGTTCTGGCCATCCGGGCCTCGTCCAGGGAGCGGTCGAAGGCGGCCAGCGCGGCGGCCCGACCGGATCGGTCCTGACGTGGGTCTGGGTCGTTCCGCACGGTTCACGCACGCCTTTCGCTCGGATCCGCGTTCGCTCGAAGGGAGCGGCGGAGTTGGCGGATCAGATGCCGCCGCTGGTTCGGGGTGGTCCGGTGGGAGATCGGTCCGGCGTCGGGGGAGTCGTCGAGGTAGAGGCGTGCGACCCGGCGGTCCACCGGGTCGGTGAGGGCGTCGACGGCGCGCAGGAGGGCGGCGTGCCGTTCCGCGTGCAGGTACCGGAGCTCGGGGTCGTCCCGGTCGTGGGCGTACCCGTCCATGTCCGAGGGGTCCACGGGGACGAAGCGCTGCCGGTGGCGCCGCTGACGGTCACAGGCCGTGTGCGTGGCCCGGCGCAGCCAGGCGGCGAGCCGGTGCGGTGAGTGGAGGCGGGTCAGGTGCTGGTTGAGGCGGAGCCAGACCGTCTGGACGGCGTCCTCGTGGTCCTGCCGGGGGAGCCGGTAGGACCGCGCGACGGCGTTCACCATCGCGAGGTGGCGGTCCACGATCGCCTCCCACGCGTCGGCCCCGCCGTGGCAGGCGCCCAGGACGAGTTCGGCGTCGGTGGCCTCGGCCGGCTCGGGAGACGGCGCGGGAACGGGGCCGGTTGTGGCCGGAACCGGCGAAGAAGTGGTAGAAACATACCCTGAACAGTACTGATGGGCGTTTCTGTCGCGGGTTTCCGGAGACTGGATGCCCTCTCGAGTCTGGTCTGGCACATCCGCCCCCACTATGATCGGACTCCCTGTCGCCGCCTGGGCCACACGCTAATCACTGGGTGTCCCGGGTGCGGTGGGAACGCTGGAAAATACCAGCGTGCGAGATGGTTCTCAGGGTGCCATTGGGGCACAATGGGGCAAAAGGCATTCAGGCGGGTATGCAACCTTCTCGTAGTACGAGGGCGTCGGGGAAGCGCACTCGTTCGTATCAGGAGGTTCGGTGTCCGCACGTGGCGTCTTGTACGTCCACTCCGCACCCGCGGCGCTGTGCCCACATGTCGAGTGGGCGGTCGCGGGTGTCGTTGGAGTACCCGTCAAACTCGACTGGGTCGCGCAGCCGGCGGCCCCCGGCCATCACCGTGCCGAGCTCAACTGGCAGGGGAGGGCGGGGACCTCGGCCGCCATGGCCTCCGCACTCAACGAATGGCAGCGCCTGCGGTTCGAGGTGACCGAGGAGGCCTCGCCCGGCTGCGACGGCATGCGCTACAGCTACACGCCCGGCCTCGGCGTGTTCACCGCCGTGACCAGCGCCGCGGGTGAGGTCCTCGTTCCCGAGGGCCGACTGCGCGCCGCCATGGCCACCGCCGCCGCCGAGGGCACCGACCTCGCCGCCGAACTCGACCGCCTCACCGGCCGTGCCTGGGACGAGGAGCTCGAACCCTTCCGCTACGCGGGTGACGGCGCCCCGGTGCGCTGGCTGCACGCCGTCGGCTGAGCCGCCTCCCGGCGCCGAACCTCAGGGAGGGGTGTCCTCGCTCGGCCAGATGGCGGAGGCGAGCAGGACCGCCGCCCAGATCCCCAGCGGGACTAGGGGCCAGTACGGAACCAGTTCGCCGCCGAGCAGGCTGGCCACGCCCCAGACACCCGTCAGCGCCCCGGCCACACCCAGCCACCAGCGCCACTCCTCGCCCCACTCCTCCCAGGGCACCGGAGCACCCGCGGGATCGCGGTCGCGGTGGCGCTCACGGTGGACTCTCGGCGGCGGCACGGGGATCTCGGGTTCGGGGAGGTCGGCGGTCAGGGAGCGCAGCTCACCGACCAGGACCGAGCTCAGGGCGGCGCCCACGCGGCGCTCGTACTCCTCGTGGTCCAGACGGCCCTCGGAGAACGCCACCGCGAGGCGGTCGACCGTCAGGTCCCGCTCGGTGTCCGAGGCGCGCATCTGGTTCAGCGGCAGACGTTGGGCCTCCACTTCCCACCCCCAAAGGCGCGTTGGTTTCCACACGATACGCGCCGTGTCCGGCGCGCGAAAGGGATGATGGACCCCAGTTCCAGCGGTTTGCGAACCACCGTCGGCGAGGTGGTTTCGTCGCAGGTCAGAGCGCTAGCCAACGGGACACCTCGCGGCACGTGGACGGGTCGCCCGCGCCCACCAGGCCGACGTGCTCGAAGGCCCCCTGATAGGTGAACCCCGAGCCGTCCAGACGGGTCAGCAGACCCCCCGTCTCGGCCAGCACCAGACCGGGCGCGGCCACGTCCCAGTCGCGCACCGGGACGTCCTTCACGAACAACTGGGCGTCACCCTCGGCGATCCGGCAGAGCTTCAGCGAGATGCTCCCGCTCTCCAGGTACCCGCCGTAGCCGAAGTGGTCGTACACGCGACGGGCCACCCCCGAGGGTTCCGGGGTGTTGTCGGTCAGCACACCCCGGCCGGGCGGGGCGGGTGGCCGCGGGGGCAGTACGCGCCCGTTCCGCCGCGCACCCCGCCCGCGCTCGGCCGTGTAGAGGGTGCCCCGCTCGGGAGCGAAGACCGCCGCCGCCTCGGGACGCCCCCCGACGACCAGCGCCGCCTGGGTCACGTAGCCGTCGAACCCGTGGACGTAACTGGCGGTCCCGTCGATGGGGTCGATCAGCCAGTACCGGGGCGGGCGCTCCCGGGTGAGGGACGCGGGGTCCTCCTCGCTCACCACCGGGACGCCGGGGTCGATCGCGGTGAGCCGCAGGGAGAGCGCCCGGTGCGCCCGGGCGTCGGCCTCGGCCTTGAACTGGCTTCCCTCCCACACGCCGTCCCGCGCGGCCGGGTCCGGACGCCACGCGCGCAGCAGCCCGCCGACCTCCGTGACCGCGCGCGCCATCGCCTCCACGAGCGCGGTCTCAGCGCTCATCGGACCCGCGCCGGAACGGTCGCGGGCGCACCGGAGGTCACCGGTCCCGGCGGGACCAACCCCTCGGGCGGGGCCGGGGAGATCCCCTGTGAGGCGAACCGCTCCTCGGACATGAACTCGTCGGTCCAGCGCCGCACCATCGTGACGCCCTCCCGCCACTCGTCGGTGAGCCGGGGGCCGTCGCACACGGCCTGGCGGAGCAGGCCGGTGATCTCGTCGACCCCGGCTGCCACCGTGAGCGCCGCCGTGGACGAGAACCGGGGGTTGATCTCGAAGATCCTGGGCCGCCCCCGGTCGTCCAGGCACAGCTGCACGTTGAAGGGTCCGTCCGCGCGCAGGGCGCTCTGGACGGCGCGGCAGGCCCGGGCGACCTCCGGGTGGCGGCGCGTGACCGCGTACCTGGTGACGCCCTGCTTGAGCAGGACCTCCTTGGGCACGACCGCCTGCACCTCGCCGTCCCGCCACACCACGACGGACACCGTGTACTCGGGGCCGGTGACGCGTTCCTGCACGATCAGCTCGTCGGCCGCGTATCCGCTCTCCGCGACCACGCCCGCCACGTCACGGGACGACTCGACCACCCGCACGCCCCGGCTGCCCCGACCGCTGCGGGGCTTGACGATCAGCCCGCCCGGGGGCCGGTCGGCGGCGTCGGCGGGCCAGGTCGAGGCGAGCCAGGTGCGGGGGACCCCGATCCCGGCGTCCTCCAACCGACGCATGAGGGCGTACTTGTCCAGGCAGGTGGTGACGAACCCGGGACGGGGCAGCAGGACGGCGATTCCGTCCTCGGACAGACCGCCCACGCGGACCAGTTCCTCGTCCACCAGCGGCACCACGGCGGCGGCCCCCTCCTCAGCGCACAGGGACCGCATCCGGGGGAGGAAGGCCTCGCTGGCGCCCGGCGGGACCAGGTGGCCCCGGTCGGCCAGGTACAGGCCGGGAGCGGCCGGGTCCACGTCGGTGGCCACCACTCGGAAGCCGTTCTCGCGCAGGTGAAGGATGGTTCCGGGGGTGGGTGCGGAACCCGCCGTCGTCACCACGACGGTCGGTTTCCTCGAAGTCTGCTGTGGCACCGGCTGAACCCTTCCGAGCGAGATTCGAGTGGGCCGGGGGATGGATCGAGCCTAGACGGGGGAGTGCTCCCGCGACCCGGGATTGGCCGGATGCGGTTCCCAGGACAACCGAACGGGCCCCTCGCGCGTGTACTCCATGGCCCCGGGAGGAAGGGCAGAGGGCGGGTGACGCGCTCGGTGCGTCACCCGCCCTCCGGCGGCGGGGGTCACCCCCCCGGGTCCTGCTAGTCCTGCTCGTACGTGGGCGTGATGAACGCGCGGCCGATCGCGTGCGAGAACAGGTTGAACCCGAGGAACGCCGGACTCGCGGAGGCATCGATGCCCAGGGTCGGGACGTCCACGGCGTGCACCGCGAACACGTACCGGTGGGGCCCGTGTCCGGCGGGCGGGGCCGCGCCGACGTAGCGGTGGCTCCCGGCGTCGTTGCGCAGGGTCACGGCCTGTTCCGGCAGACCGGAACCGTTGCCCGCGTCGGTCGGCAGCTCGGTCACGTCGACGGGGATGTCGCAGACCGACCAGTGCCAGAAACCGCTCGCGGTGGGCGCGTCCGGGTCGAAGCACGTGACGGCGAAGCTCCGGGTCCCCTCGGGGAACCCGCTCCAGGACAGGTGCGGGGAGACGTCCACGCCCCCGGCACCCATGATCCCGCTGACCTGGGCCCGGGGCAGGGCCTGACCGTCCTTGACGTCGTCGCTGGTCACGGTGAACGCGTCGACGACGGGCAGGAAGTCGTAGGGAGAGGGTGGCTTGGCCACGGGGATGGCCTCCTTCGTTCTCGGGGTCGTCCGTTCGGGGCCCGCGGGGCCCCGACTCCGAACATACGCCTCGGCTGGCTCGGGCGCGGTCTTCTGCGCGGCGGGCCGCGGGGGTACGGTCGTGCCACACCGGGCCGAATCCGGTTCGGTTCGTACACCGACCCATGGAGCCGTCATGACCGACCGCTGGGGCATCACCGTTCCCTTCGAGGGCGTCCCCCTGGCCGACCAGCGCCCGCTCTTCGAGGCCCTGCCCGACCTCGGCTACACCGACGCGTGGTCGTCCGAGGCCAACGGCACCGACGCGTTCACCCCGCTGGCCCTGGCCAGCGTGTGGGCGCCGGGGCTGAGGCTGGGCACCGCGATCGTCCCCGCCTACACGCGGGGCCCCGCCACCCTGGCCATGAGCGCCGCCACGATGGCCGCCGCCGCGCCCGGCCGGTTCGTCCTGGGGGTGGGCACCTCCTCGAACGTGATCGTGGAGCGCTGGAACTCCCTCCCCTTCGAGGAGCCCTACAAGAGGGTCCGTGACACCGTGCGGTTCCTGCGCGAGGCGCTGACCGGCCGGAAGGTCACGGCCGAGTACGACACCTTCTCCGTCCGGGGATTCACGCTCGGCGCCGTCCCCGAGCAGTCCCCGCCCGTCCTGGTGGCCGCGCTGCGCCCGGGCATGCTGCGCCTGGCGGGCCGCGAGGCCGACGGTGCCATCCTCAACTGGCTGTCCGCCGAGGACGTGCGCACCGTCGCCCCGATCGTGCGCGAGTCGGGTGACGACAAGGAGGTGGTGGCGCGGATCTTCGCCGTGCCCGACACGGACCCCGAGACCGCGCGGGGGATCGGTCGCTGGGCGATATCGGCGTACCTGAACGTCCCCGTCTACCGGGCCTTCCACGAGTGGCTGGGCCGCGACGAACTCGGCCCCATGTGGAGCGCGTGGGAGGAGGGGGACCGCAAGGGGGCGCTCGCGGCGATCCCGGACTCGGTGGTGGACGAACTCGTCGTGCACGGACCGGCCGCGCACTGCCGTGAACGGATCCGCGCCTACGCCGAGGCGGGGGTGGACACCCCGGTGATCGCCCCGATCAGCCCGCCCGGAACCGACCCGGCCGCCGTGGTCCGGGCCCTGGCCCCCCGGGACTGAACCCCGGGATGTTCCCCGCGCCGTATCGCGCGGGGAACATCCCGACTGTTCGGTATGCGCTCACTCCAGGGGTCCCAACAGCCTGCGGGCCCGCAGGACCAGCTCCAGTTCGAAGCGCGCTCCGGGCTCCCGGAGCCGGGAACCGAACAGCTCCTCCAACTGCCGCATCCGGTACCGCACGGTCTGCGGGTGGATGCGCAGCCGCTCCGCCGCCTCGTTGGCGTTGAACCCCGACTCCAACCACGCCAGCAGGGTGTCGGCCATGCGTTCCCGCTGTGGTTCCCGCATCCCGGCCAGCGGCGCCAACCGCGACCGGGTCAGCTCCGCCACCAGAGCCGTGTCCCGCGAGAGGAGCAGCTCCGGCAGGTGGTCGCTCCACCGCAGCACGCCCGGCCCGGACACCACCCCGCACCGCGCCAGCTCGGCCAGCTCCCGCGCCCGCGCCAGAGAGGCCGGAGCCTCGTCCAGGGGAACGGTCGGACCCAGCACCGCTCGGTACCCCCGAAGGGAACGCTCCAGGGACCGGAGCCTGCCCGGGCCCTCGGGATCGGGTACCAGCGCGCACGGCTCCAGCCGGTCCAGGTCCACCAGCACGTCCGAGGGCGGCACCGGTGGGGCGGACGCGTCCTCCTGGTGCAGCAGGGCCACGGCCACCCGTTCGGGCACCCGCCACCGCGCCGCCCGCGCCAGGGACGACACCGTCCTCGCCTCCGGTTCCGTGCCCGACTCCGCCAGCAGCACGTCCAGCAGTCGGGACCGGCGCCGCCGCAGCGCCTCCACACCCGCGCCCCGCACCTGGGCGTGCCCCTCGGCGGCGGCCGTGGAGATCTCCTCCTGGAACGCGAAGAGCGCCTCACCCAGGGCGGCCATCTGGTCGCGGTCGATCGAGTGGGCCCCGGCCAGGCGTCGCCACGCCACCGCCGCCGACGTGCGCATCCCGGTGTGCAGGCACTCCAGGGAGCGTCCCTGCCGGGCCTCCCCGGCCCCGAACGCGCGAAAGGTCCGCCCGATCGCCCCCGGACCCTCCGGGGTGTCCTCCGCGCCCGCGCGGCGCACGGTCCCCGAGCCGTCCTCGATCCGGTCGAGGAAGGCGTGGGCGGCGGCGCCGATCACCGTCCGCACCGACTCCACGTGCGCGGGTTCCAACGTCTGGGAGTGGGCCTCGGCCCGGCGCCGGACGGCCTCCACGGCCTCCTCCGTCAGATGCGGCACCAGGGGACGCAGCCTGCTTCCCAGGGCGGGGGGAAGGTCCGCTACGAGGGCGCCGTGGGCGCCCTCCCGTGGTCGGTACGACATGTCACCTCCGGCACGGGCGCACACCGACGCGGCAGCGCACGCCCGCGCGCCGAACCTCCGGTGGCACGCCCGCGCGTGCTCTGTGCGCCAGTGGATACCGTGATGCCGGTCACCCTCCTCCATATGACCAGAGGTCGTCCCCCGGGGACAAGCCCCGGTTCCGGGGCCCGCCGCTCACACCACCATCCCGGCCAGTGCCACGATGACCGGACCGGTCAGCGGCAGCAGGATGTTCGAGATCGCGTACGTGATGGTGTAGGCGATCATCGGGACCGAGTTGCCCGCCGTGGACACCACCTGGCTGATCGCCGGAGTGCTGCACTGCTGACCGGCCACGGCCCCCATGAGCAGTGGTGGCTCGATGCGCAGGACCTTCCATCCCACGATGATCGACACCGTCGCCGGGATGAGGGTGGTCAGCACCGCCGCGACCGGCAGCATCACCCCGTAGTGCTGCACCAGCTGGAGAGCGGACGGACCCGCCGACATCCCGACCGCGGCGATGAAGGTCGCCAGACCCAGGTCCTTCATGGTGCCCGCGGCGGCCGGGTGCAGGGTGCCGAAGGTGGGTCGCCTGGCCCGGAGGTACCCGAAGACCAGCCCGGCCAGCAGCGCGCCGCCGCCCGTGCCCAGGGTGAGCTCCGCGTTGCCCACCGGGATCACGATCTGCCCGATCAGGATGCCGAGTACCAGCCCGAGGCCCAGGTAGACCAAGTCGGTGGTGTACCGCGACGCCACCGGGTAGCCCAGTCTGCGCTCCGCCGCCTCCACGTCGCTGGGCGCCCCCAGGATCGTGAGGACGTCACCGACCTGGAGCACCGTGCCGGGCAGCGCCGGGAGCTCCCTCTCGGTGCGGGTCACCCGCTCCACGAACACCGACTCCCGCAGCCCCGGGCCGAGCACGTCCCTGATCCCGCTCAGCGGTAGGTTGTGCGCGGCCCGGTGCGTGAGCACCACGTCCAGGGAGCGCAGCTTGACGTCGGGCTCCTCGGCCTGCTCGGGGCCGATCACGCCCTCCGCGCCGACCAGGGCGGCACGGCGGCCCACCACTGTCAGCAGGTCGCCCTCCCGGACCCTCGTGGTGGCCTCGGGGCGCGTGTTCTGGTCGCCCCGGCGCAGCTCCTCCACGGTCGCGCTTCCGGGCAGCGCGTGGGTGAGGTCGTCGACCGTGCGCCCGGCGCCGCCCTCCACCCGGAAGACGCGGCCCACCAGGTCCGGGAGGGCGGGCTGCTCTCCGGGCCGGGAGTCGTGCCCGCCGCTCAACCGGTGCCACAGCCTCGCGGACTCCGCGCGCAGGTCGACCCGCATCAGCCTGGGCGCGATCTGGCTGGTGAGCAGCACGATGGTGATCAGCCCGCACAGGTAGCTGACGGTGTAGGCGGTGGCCACGTTGTTCTGGAGGGTGCGGGTCTCCGCCTCCGACAGCCCCAGCCGCCCGATCGCCTCGCTCGCGGTGCCCAGCGCGGCCGACTCCGTGGCGCCACCGGCCATCAGACCGGCGGCAGTGCCCTGGTCCAGACCCATGATCACCGTGAACGCCAGCACCACGAGGATCACCGACACCACCTCGATGATCGGGAAGCCCAGGTAACGCAGGCCCTTGCGGTTGAGGTTGGCGAAGAACTGCGGTCCGCTGCTGAACCCCAGGGCGAAGATGAACAGCGCGAACGCCAGGTTCTGTACCCCGGAGCTGAGTTCGGCCCCGGTCAGGTAGCCGATCAGCAGTGCCATGAGCAGGGTGCCGCAGACCCCGCCCAGGCGGATCGGTCCGAACGGCACCCGGCCGAACGCGTACCCCAGGGCGAGCGCGGTGAAGAGCGCGATCTCCGGGGTGTTCCTGAACAGGTCGGTGATCCAGCCGCCCACGGCGGACTCCTCACGGTCGGGGTCTCAGCTGTGGTCGGTGGCCCTGGTGGCCTCGGTGTACCTCCGGTGGTACTCCTCTCCTATCTCCTTCAGGACGCGGCCGATCCGTTCGTAGGCCTCGTGGTCGAGGTTGGCCAGACTGATCCTCACCGACCACTCCGGCCCGTCGAACCCGCCGCCGTTGAGCAGCACCACCCCGTCCTCCTGCGCCAGGCGCAGGACGGGGTCCACCGGTTCGTAGTTCGCGCGCGTCCACGCGGCGAACTCGGCCCCCCAGTGGCGTTCGGCCCAGGACAGCAGGTCGAGTTCGACGTAGTAGCCCGCGCGCCGGGGGTCCTTGGGCAGGGGCACGCCCAGCCCCTCGGACAGCGCCGCGAGCCGTCGGTCCAGCACGCTCATCACCGGTGCGTGGTACTCCTCGTCGGCATGGGTGAGCGCGAAGAGGGCGAACAGCGCCATCTGCACCTGCTGGGGGGTGGACAGCCCGGCGGTGTGGTTCAGCGCCACCGACCGGCTGTCGGCCACCATGCGGTCGACGAACCGCATCCCCGGCACGTCCAGTGACAGTGAGGAGTAGCGACGTCGTACCGCCTCGGCGTCCACCCCCTCCAGACGCGCGATCAGGTCGTCCACGACGTTGTCCGGTTGGAGGGCGATCACCCCCAGCCGCCAGCCGGTCGCTCCGAAGTACTTCGAGAACGAGTACACGCCGAGGGTGTTGCGCGGGCACACCTCCAACAGCGAGGTGAAGCCGCGTACGAAGGTGCCGTACACGTCGTCGGTGACGATCACCAGGTCGCGGTTGCGGTGCTCCACGATGTCGCGGAGGCGCTCCAGGGAGCGTTCGGAGAGCGCCACCGAGGGCGGGTTGCTCGGGTTGACCAGGCACACCAGACGTACGGACGGGTCGGCCAGCTTGTCCAGCTCGGCGTCGTCGTAGTCCCAGGCGTGGAAGTCGCCCTCGGTGGTACGCGAGGCGCTGACCTCCACGACGTCGAAGGCGTAGCGGTCCAGGCGGGGGATCTCCAGGTAGGGGGTGAAGATCGGCGTCATCAGCGCGATCCGGTCGCCCCGGCGCAGGACCCGGTTGGCCTGGAGGGAGTCGAAGACGTAGCACATGGCGGCGGTACCGCCCTCGACCGCGAACAGGTCGTAGGGGGTCTCAGGGGCCCGATCGCCCATCGCCCGGACCAGGTACTCGTGCACCGACTCGGCCACGAACGGCAGGACGCGGTCGGGCACCGGGTAGTTGTCGCCGATCACGCCGTCGACCAGTTCGTGCACGACCTCGTCCCAGCGGTGCGGATCCACCCGGTCGAGCACGCGCCGGAGCAGGTCGGCACCGGGCTCGCCCGCGTTCTGGTCGAGGAAGAGCGACAGCCGTTCACCCACGCCCTCGGCGGAGGGCATCCCCGCGACCGCGGGCCACTCGTTCCAGGTGCGCCGGGACTCCAGGACGGCGAACCGGCCGAGCAGGAAGAACGCCTCCCTGGGCGGTGCGGCGGTCCAGTTCGGGTTACCCCGCCCGGCGTTGAGCAGGGCGTGGGCGCTCTTGCGGGAGGACTCCCCGGCCAGGTCCATCAGATGGCCCTTGAGCTCGAAGGGGCTCAGCCCCTCCAGTCCGCGCTGGGTCGCGCGGTCGTCGTCGAGATGGGTCATGGAACCCCTTCTGGGCGGTTACCCAAAGTGAGTGCGCGTGTGCGCTAAGTGCGCGCTGGAGGGGCCTGCCCGGGACGGGGTCAAGCCGAACCGAACTAGGGCCCATGCTTTGCCTGGTCAGTGGGTGCGCGGAGAACCGGGTGCGGGCACACGTAGTCATCAATCAGGTGAATGCGGTAACAATGGTGCGTCCCCCGGAGGCGTCGACGGGCGCCGGGCTTCTCCGAAGTCCGCTGTCGGCCCTCCCCGCCCGTCCACGGAAGGCGACCCCCATGCGACGCACCCTGCTGTGTGCAGCCCTGCCCCTCTTCCTCGCGCTCACGGCCTGCTCCGGAGGGGACGAGGCCCCCGACGGGGAGGCCGTCGAGGAGGCCGCCCAGGGGGACGGCCAGGAGGGGACCGAACCCAGCGAGGAGGACGCCGCCGAGGCCACCGACGCCGCCCGTACCGTGGCGGAGGGGTTCGTGGCCGCGTTGATCGCCGGAGACGGTGAGCTGGCCTGCACCTTCGCTGACGAGAGCGCCCAGGCGGCGATCGTCGGCCAGGGAGACGACGGCCAGGACTGTGTGGAGGCCTTCCCCGACTACGTCGCCGGGCTGCCCGGAGCGGAGGAGATCGAGGTCGGCGAGATCACCGTGAACAAGGACCTGAACGGGGAGGCCCTGGTCGCCAACGTCGAGATGGTCCACCCCGAGGAGACCCTCGGTTCCCTGGAGGTGCGCGAGGTCTCCGACGACGAGTGGCGCGCCACCCGCCTGCCGGGCACCACCCTCGGCGGAGCCTGAGACCGGACGGCGGCCTCCCCCGGGTGCGGTGTCGGACACGGACCCGGGTGAGGGGACGAACACCTCGGGTGCCCGGGCCGTCGCGGCCCCGGCCCCCGGGCTCTGGGAGAGTGGTCGACGGGGTGCGGCACGACCGCGCGCCCCGTGGCACAAAACGAAGGAGATGCGGGATGATCCTGATCGTCGTCAAGTTCCGGACCAGGCCGGAGGCCGTCAACGGCTTCCTCGACGCGGTCGCCGACTTCACCGCGGCCACCCGAGCCGAGCCGGGCAACCTGTGGTTCGAGTGGTCCCGCAGCGTCGAGCGCGACGACGAGTTCGTGCTCGTCGAGGCTTTCAAGGACGGTGCCGCGGAGGCCCACGTCAACAGCGACCACTTCCGCGCCGGACTGGCCTCGATGAAGCCGCTGCTGAAGGAGACCCCGCTGATCGTCAGTCGCGTGGTCGACGGCGAGGGCTGGGACCGGATGGGCGAGCTGACGATCGACGAGTAGCGTCGGCACGTTTCGACGGTGGCGGGAACCAGGCGGAAGGGGAGCGGAAGTTTGGGCACGTACGTGGCGGACGACGACCGGTACGACTCTCTGGAGTACCGGAACTGCGGCAGGAGCGGGCTGAACCTGCCCCGGCTGTCGCTGGGACTGTGGCAGAACTTCGGTGACGACCGGGACCTGGAGGGGCAGCGCCGCATCCTGTGCCGCGCGTTCGACCTGGGCGTCTTCCACTTCGACCTGGCCAACAACTACGGTCCGCCGCCGGGTAGCGCGGAGGCCAACCTCGGGCGCGTCCTGGCGAAGGACCTCGGCTCCTACCGCGACGAACTGGTGATCACCACCAAGGCGGGGTGGGTGATGGGGCCGGGGCCGCACCAGCGGGGCGGATCACGCAAGTACCTCCTGTCCTCGCTGGACCGTTCGCTCGCCCGGATGGGCCTCGACCACGTCGACGTCTTCTACAGCCACCGGCCGGATCCGGACACCCCGCTGGAGGAGACCATGCTGGCCCTCCACCACGCGGTGGTGTCCGGGCGGGCGCTGTACGCGGGCATCTCCTCCTACGGGCCGTCGCTGACCCGGCGGGCCGCGGCGATCATGCGCGACCTCGGCACACCGCTGACCGTCCACCAGCCCTCGTACTCGATGCTCAACCGCTGGGTCGAGGACGGCCTGTTGGAGGCGGCGTCGGACGAGGGCATGGGTGTGGTCGCCTTCTCGCCGCTGGCCCAGGGGCTGCTCACGTCGCGTTACCTCGGCGGCGAGGTGCCCTCGGACTCGCGTGCGGGGGTGGGGCGGCCCAGCTGGCGGGAGAACATGCTCACCGAGGAGGTGCTCGGCCGGGCACGGGCGCTCAACCAGATCGCGGCCGAGCGCGACCAGACCCTCGCCCAGATGGCGATCTCCTGGGTCCTGCGGGACCAGGGGCCGCGCACGGTCACCACGGCGTTGGTCGGCGCCTCCAGCGTGGAGCAGCTGGAGCAGAACCTTCGAGCCGTGGAGAACACGGAGTTCACCGAGGAGGAACTGCGCGACATCGACCGGTGGGCGGTCGACTCCGACGTCAACATCTGGTGGGGCGCCACCGCCTCCAAGGAGTAGCCGGGCGCCCGGAAACCGAACACCCGAAAACCGGATGCGGTCGCGGGGGCGGGCGGCGACACTGACACGTATGGCCACCTCCCCCCGCCCCTACGCGGACGACGACGGCGCCGCTCTCTACGACCTGCTCAACCCCTGGGCCCCGTGCGACGACTTCCACCTGTCCCACGTGATGGCGGCCGACGCCGTGGTGGACGTGGGCTGCGGGACCGGGACGCTGTTGCACCGGGCCCGGAGGGAGGGGCACACGGGGCGGCTCCTCGGGATCGATCCGGACGTGCCCTCCCTCTGCCGGGCACGGACGCGAGCGGACGTGGAGTGGGTCGAGGGGCGCGCGGTGGACCTGGCGCGGCGCCGGGAGTTCGACCTCGCGCTGATGGGCGGGAACGCCTTCCAGGAGTTCGTCTCCGACCAGGAGCTGCGCCGGTCGCTGGGAGCGATCCGCGCCGCGCTCCGTGAGGGCGGGCGGTTCGTGTTCGGCACGCGGAACCCGGTGGCGCGCGCCTGGGAACGGTGGGTCCCCGAGAACGCCGCCGAGGTGGTGGACCACCAGGGGCGCGCGCTCCGGGTGGAGCACCGTGTGGAGTCGGTGGCGGAGGGGGTCGTCACCCTGACCGAGACCGTCGCCGCCGGGGACGGCGCCCCGCTCCGGGTGGACCGGGGCGCGCTGCGCTTCACCCCGGCGAGGGAACTCGACCGGTTCCTCGCCGGGGCCGGGTTCGAGGTCGCGGAGCGGTACGGCGACTGGGAACGGGGGCCGTTCACCGGCGCCGAGGGCGAGATCGTCACCGTCGCGCGCGCCGTGTGAGCGCCCTAGCGGTCGTCGCCGGGGCGGCCCCGGGCCCCGTCCCGTTCCTCGGTCTCGTCGGCCGCGTCCTGCTCCTCGGCCGGGCCGGTCCCGTCGGGGACCTGCTTCCAGTAGTCGGGTGAGCGGACGGCCTTCTCCGCCTGGCGCTGGACGATCCGGAAGATGCCCAGCACCAGGAAGATGACGGCGACGGGTACGGCGATGCCGACCAGGACTCCGAGTGCGGGCCATGCGAACACCGGCCTCACCTCCTCGTCCCTAAGCCTCCCCGCTCACCTGCGGGTTCACCCCCGTGTCAGCGGATCGGCAGGCCGGTGATGGTACGGCCGATGATGAGTTTCTGGATCTCGCTGGCGCCCTCGAAGATGGTGAAGATGGAGGCGTCGCGGTGCCAGCGCTCCACGGGGTAGTCCCTCGTGTAGCCGTTGCCGCCCAGGATGCGCAGGGAGTTCTGGGTGACGTAGGTGGCGGTCTCGGAGGCGTAGAGCTTGCTCATGGAGCCCTCGGCGTGGGTGAAGTCCTTGCCGTTGCGCGCCATCCAGGCCGCCCGCCACACCAGCAACCGGGCGGCGTCGATGCGGGTGGCCATGTCGGCCAGGAGGAAGGCCACGCCCTGGTTGTCGCCGATGGGGCGGCCGAACTGCTCGCGCTGGGTGGAGTAGTCGCGGGCGTACTCGTAGGCGGCGCGGGCGCAGCCCACCGCCATCGCGCCCACGGTGGGACGGGTCGCCTCGAAGGTCTTCATGGCGGCCTGGCCCTTGGAGCGCCTGCCCTCCCTGGCGCGGGCGATCCGCTCGTCGAACCTGTCCTTGCCGCCGATCAGGCAGGAGCCGGGGACGCGTACGTCGTCCAGGACGACCTCGGCGGTGTGCGAGGCGCGGATGCCGTGCTTGGCGAACTTCTGGCCCTGGGACAGGCCGGGGGTGTTCGGCGGGATGATGAACGACGCCTGCCCGCGCGAGCCCAGCTCGGGCTCGACGGAGGCGATCACCACGTGCACGTGGGCGATGCCGCCGTTGGTGGCCCAGGTCTTGACTCCGTTGATCACCCACTCGTCCTTGGCCTGGTCGTAGACGGCGCGGGTGCGGATCGCGGAGACGTCCGAACCCGCGTCGGGCTCGGACGCGCAGAAGGCGGCGAGTTTGACGTCGTCGGGGGTGCCGAACATCTGCGGCGCCCACTCACCGATCTGCTCGGGTGTGCCGGTCGTGCTCAGCGACGCGGCGGCCAGGCCGGTGCCCATGATGGCCAGGCCGATCCCGGAGTCCCCCCAGAACAGTTCCTCGATGGTGACGGCCATGCCGAGGCCGCTCTCCTCGAAGGCCTGGGTCGCGAAGAAGTCCAGGGAGTACAGGCCGATCTTGGCGGCCTCCTGGATGATCGGCCAGGGGGTCTCCTCGCGCTCGTCCCACTCGGCGGCGGCGGGGCGGATGACGTCGGCGGCGAACCCGTGGGCCCAGTCCCGGACGTCGCTGATCTCTTCGGGAAGCTGGAGGGAGAAGTCGGGCACGGGGTGGCTCCTTGGGGTCACGCGGGACAGGGGGACGGCGCTCGGGGTGTTACCAGTGGTTACCCCAGATGAATATTACTTATCAGTAGCGTCCGGCTCCCCGGAGAGTCGGGGCGGGGTGGCCCGGGGGTGTGCGACGCCCCCGTTTCGGTCCGTCCTTTCACGGGAAAGCGCCTCTTCGTCGCCCTTTCCGGGGAAAGGCGGACTGCTAGGCTCTCGTGTGTTCTGGATCACATATACGAGGAAGCTGCCCCAGGAGCACACATGACCTCCGCCCCCGGCACCACGGACGATCCCACGAACCGCACCCTCCCCGAACTCCTCCTGCGCAACGCTCGTGAGCACCCCGGCCTCCCCGCGCTCTCCTGGCGGGAGCCCGGGGCCACCGGCTGGACCACCCTCACCTGGGAGCAGGCGCGCGAGGCGGTCGCCGCCCTGGCCGAGGGCTACGCCGCGCTCGGCGTCCGCCCCGGCGACCACGTCCTGCTCATGATGGGCAACCGGCCCGAACACTGGCTCTCCGACCTCGCCCTCGTCCATGCCGGGGCGGTCCCCACCACCGTCTACTCCACCGCCGCCCCCGAACAGATCGGGTACGTCTGCCGCCACAGCCGTGCCCGTCTCGCCGTGGTGGAGGACCCCGACGTCGCCGTCCACTGGGAGAAGCTCCTCGACGACCCCGGAACCGCCCTCGAGACCCTGGTGGTGCTGGAGCGGCCCGACCCCGGACGCGGACACACCCCCTACGACGGCCTGATCGACACCGTGCCCTCCGGAGCCTTCGACCGTTGGCGCGACCTCACCCCCGACCACCTGGTCACCGTCGTCTACACCTCCGGCACCACCGGCGACCCCAAGGGCGCCGCCATCACCCACCGCCAGGTCCTCGCCCAGGCGACCGCCCTCGACGCCGCCGTGGACCTGCCCGACCATCCCAGCCACGTCTGCTACCTCCCGCTCGCCCACATCGCGGAACGGCTGCTCAGCCTCTACCTGCCGCTCTTCCGTGTCTCCCACGTGTGGATGTGCGCGGATCCCGCCGCCCTCGCCGGGGCACTGCCCGAGATCCGCCCCCCGCACTTCGTGGGGGTGCCGCGCGTGTGGGAGAAGCTGGCCACCGGAGTACGGGCCTCCCTCGCCGCCCTGCCCGAGGAGATCGCCGCCGTGGTCGCGACGGCCCGGGACGTGGCCGCTGACTACCACAGCCACCGGGAACGCGGTGAGGAGATACCCCCCGGACTGGAGGCGCGCTACCGGGAGGTCCACGCCTCCGTGCTCACGCCGCTGCTCGCCCGGCTCGGCCTGGACCGGGTGGTCCTGGCCTCCAGCGCCTCGGCGCCCATGCCCGTGGACGTGCTGCGCTTCTGGGCGTCCCTGGGCCTGGCCGTGATGGACGTCTGGGGGCTCACCGAGTCCGTCGGCGTGGCCACGCTCAACACCCCGGACGTGGGCCGCAACCGCCTCGGCTCCGTGGGTCGCCCGATCGAGGGCATCCAGGTACGGCTGGCCGACGACGGAGAGGTACACCTGCGCGGCCGCTCGGTCTTCGAGGGCTACCTCCAACCGGACGGGACCGTCAGCCCCGCCACGGACGAGGAGGGCTGGTTCGCCACCGGCGACGTCGGCCGGATCGACGAGGACGGCTTCCTCTGGATCACCGACCGCAAGAAGGAGATCATCGTGACCTCGGGCGGCAAGAACATCCCGCCCGTCCTGGTGGAGAACACGCTCAAGGAGCACCCGCTGGTGGGGCAGGCCCTCGTGCACGGCGACGCCCGCCCCTACCTGGTGGCACTGCTCGTCCTCGACCCCGAGATGACTCCGCTGTGGGCGGGCGAACGCGGGCTGGACGCCGACGGCGCGGGGCTGGACGCCCACCCCGAGGTGCTGGCCGAGATCGAGCGCGCGGTGGCCGCGGCCAACGCCCGGCTCAGCCGTCCCGAGCAGGTCAAGCGGTACCGGCTGCTGGCAGGGGAGTGGGGGCCCGGAACCGGCGAGCTCACCCCCTCCCTCAAGCTCCGCCGCCGTGTGGTCGAGGAGCGCTACGCGGAGGAGGTGGCCGCCCTCTACCGGGACTGAGCCCGGGGGTCCCGTTCCGGGCCGGGCGCCGCCGCGCGGCCCGGCCCGGGACGGGTCAGGAGGTCAGCGCCGGAGCCAGCCGGGAGAGCGAGCCGAGCAGACCGGACTCCCCGGGGATCGCCTGCGCCACCACGTGGTCGGCCCCGGCCTCCAGGTGCGCCCGCAACTCCGACGCCACCTGGTCCGCCCCGCCCTGCGCGACCAGGGCGTCGATCAGGACGTCGCTGCCGTCGTCGGCCAGGTCGAGCACGGTGTACCCCAGCCGCTCCAGGTTGGCCGCGTAGTTGCGCATGCCGAGGTAGAACGCCATCCCCCGGCGGGCCTCCTCCCGCGTCCGCGCACGGTCGGCGCCGAGCACCAGCTTGTGTTCGGTGGCCAGGAGGGGGCCGTCCCCGAGTACCCCGCGCGCGAACCGGTCGTAGGCCGGGGGGACCAGGTAGGGGTGGGCGCCCGCCGCCCTCTCCGCGCTCAGCGTGAGCATCCTCGGGCCCAGCGCCGCCAGCACCCTCCGGTCGGCGGGGACACCCTCACGGTCGAGCACGTCCAGGTAGTCCCGCATCCCCTGGAGCGGCCGGACCGCGTCGGGTCCGTTGAGCTCCCGGTGACCGGCACCGATCCCCAGCAGGAACCGCCCCGGGTAGGCGGACTCCAGGCGCGCGAAGGCGTCCGCGACCTCCTCGGCCGGTGCCGCCCAGATGTTCACGATCCCCGTGGCCACCGCCAGACGGGACGTCGCCGCCAGGGCCGTGGCCACCGGCTCCAGGTCGGCCGGGGTGGAACCGCCCAGCCACACGGCGCCGAACCCCAGGCGCTCGATCTCGGCGGCGACGTCCTCGTCGAGGTCCTGGTGGCGCAGCCAGACGCCGTACCTTCCCAGGTCGACCGGTGTCGCGTTCAGACCCATGGATACTCCTCGGTGAGCTCGGTGATCCCGGCGGTGCCGCCACCAACCTACGGCGGTGCGGGCCCGCTGGCGCGGACCCGCGCCCGCCCCGCCCGTCGGGGTCCCCGAAGTATCCTGCGGGGGCGGGCCCCGACCCCGTGGGCTTCTCCTCTGACCCCCTGGAGACGGCGAGATGAGCGTGCACCTGTTCCCGGTCGACGACTTCGACCTGGTCGTCACGGTCCAACAGGACTACGAGAGCGACACCCCCATGGACACCCACCACCTGAGTCCGGGGGAGACCCGGACCTTCGGGCGCGGCGGCCGCAGCCGCGACGTGGACATGAGACTCGGCGCCGGGGACCGGGCGGTACACCGGCACGCCGGAGAGATCACCTCACACGGGGACCACTGGCGGATCAGCAATCTCAGCCCCAACAAGTCCTACATCGTGGAGAACACCGAACGGTCGGCCGGGTACGTCCAGGTCCAGCCGAACACCCACGGCATGGTGGTGCCCTTCGAGACCTCCCGCGTGCGCATCCCCGGAGCGACGGGGGAACACAGCTTCCTGGTGATGGCTCCGGCGGCCTGCAGCGCCGTCCTCTCCCCGAGGGGCGTCGGCGCCGACGACGGGTGGTCGGACACGACCAGTGAACGCACCGAGGCCAACAGCTTCCGTATGGACCGGTGGCACACCTACTACCGCGTCCTGGTCGCCTTCTGCGAACCCCGGCTGCGCGGCCTCACCCCGCCGGTCCCGACCCAGAGCCAGGTGGCCCACCGGTTGGGAATCGGCACCGCTGCCGTGAACGCCCAGGTGAACTACCTCCTCAAGGACAAGTTCAAGGTCGAACTGGAGGGCGGTGGCCAGGGCCAGGGCTGGCGGTCCCAGGTCCTCATCGACAAGGCGCTCCACTTCGGCGTGGTCACCGAACGGGACCTGGGCCTGCTCGACGACCAGGGCGACTCCAGGACCCTCGCGTAGCGCCCGCCGACCCGGGGCGCGGAACGGTGGACGCCACGCGCGCCGACCGCCTCAGCCGGGGTCGCGTCCCCTGCTGAGGCGCCGCTGCACGAGCACCACGGTGATCAGGAACAGGCCGCTGACCACCTCCTGGAACGCCGAGGTCAGGGAACCGACCGCGTTGATGACGTTCTGGATGACCCCCAGCAGCAGGACCCCGACCAGGGTGCTGCCCACGAACCCGTATCCGCCGGTCAGCAGGGTTCCGCCGATCACCACCGCCGAGATCGCCTGGAGCTCCGTGCCGATCCCGAAGATCGTCACCCCCGAGCCCAGCCACACCGCGTTCAGGGCCCCAGCCGTGCCCGCGCACAGGCCGGAGAACGTGTACACCGCGATCCGGGTCCGCGCCACCGGCACGCCCATCAGGGCGGCCGTCCGCTCGTTCCCGCCCACCGCGTACACGTGCTGGCCGACCGTGGTGCGCCGCAGCACCAGGCCGCCCATCACGAACACCGCCACGACCAGCAGGAACGGATACCCGAGCACCCCGAACAGCTTCCCGTGCACCAGCGCCGAGAGGGCCAGCCCGTCCGCCACCAGGTAGGTGGTGTTGCCCTCGTCGGACACCGACAGCATCAGTCCCCAGGCGCCCAGCATGGTCGCGAGGGTGGTGATGAACGGGGCCAGCCGCGCCCGCGCGATCAGCACCCCGTTGAGCAGACCGATCAGACCGCACACCGCCAGCGGCACCGCCATCAGCGCCAGCTCCCCGTACCGCGACGCCCACGCGGCCAGCACCCCGCCGAGCGCGAACACCGTGCCCACCGACAGGTCGATCCCACCGGTGATGATCACGAACGTCATGCCCAGAGCGATGACCGCCAGGAACGACGCGCTCACGGCGATCCGGTTCAGGTTCCCCGGGGCCAGGAACCCGTCGAGGCTCGCCCCGGCCACCGCCACCACCAGCAACAGCACCACCAGGGCACCGTGCCGCGCGGCCAGCTCACGCCAGGGCACACCCCGGGCCGACTCCCGGCCGCCGACGCGCGGCCCCGCCCCGTCCACGGTGGTCCTCATGTCCTCCCCCGATCCCGGGCCAGGTAGACGGCGCCGATGATCACGGCCGTCTGCGCCATCTGCGTCCACGACGGCGGCAGGTCGTGCTTGATGAGCGTGGCCACGAGCAGCTGCATCAGCACCGCCCCGGCCACCGTCCCGGCGATCCGCACCCGTCCGCCCGTCAGCGGGGTGCCGCCGACCACCACGGCCGTGATCGCCGACAGTTCGATCAGCACGCCCACCGAGTTCGGGTCGGCGGCCTGCAACCTCGCGGTCACCAGCACCCCGGCCACCGCCGCCAGGGCCCCGCTCAGCGCGTACACGCCGAGCAGCACCCGGCGCACCGGCAGCCCGGACAGCTCCGCCGCCCGGCGGTTGCCGCCCACCGCCACCAGCCGCCGGCCGAACACGCTCCGGCGCACCAGGAACGCCACCACCGCCACCAGCAGCGCGGCGATCCACACCACGTAGGGGACGGCCAGGAACGATCCCGAACCCAGCTCCCGCAGGTCCGGGTTGCGGACGCCGTCCAGCTGCGGCAGCAGGACGAGGGCCAGCCCCCGTCCGCCGATCATCATCGCCAGCGTCACGATGATCGCCTGCACACCGGCGAAGGCCACCAGGACACCGTTGGCGGCCCCGGCGAGCGCTCCCACGCCCACCGCGACGAGTACGGCCACCAGCGGTCCGTACCCCAGGTACAGCGAGATCATCGCGGCCGACAGCGCCATCACCGAACCCACGCTGAGGTCGATGCCGCCGGTCGCGATCACCAGCGCCATCCCCAGGGCCACGATCAGCACCGGGGCGACCTGCACGGCCTGCGTGCGGAAGTTCTCGAAGGTCAGGAAGTGCGGCGTGAACGCCACGTTGAACAGCACGACCAGCGCCACGCCCACGTACACGCCGTAGTCCCGCATCCACAGCAGGACGTGTTCCCGGCCCACGCGGGGGCGCCCCCGCAGGGTGAGGTTCACGGTTCCCCACCGCCCCGGGCGATCGCGGCAAGGAGGGAGTCCTCGGTGACCTCGTCACCGACCAGCTCGCCCGCGACCGCGCCGTCCCTCAGCACCACCACCCGGTCGGCACCCTCCACCAGTTCCTCCAGGTCCGAGGAGACCAGCAGCACGGCCAGCCCCTCCTCGGCCAGTTCGTCCACCAACCGCTGCACCTCCGCCTTGGCGCCCACGTCGATCCCGCGCGTGGGCTCGTCGAGCAGCAGCACCCTCGGTTCGAGCGCCAGCCACCGGGCCAGCAGCACCTTCTGCTGGTTGCCGCCGGACAGCTCCTCCACCTTCTGGTGCGGCCCCACGGCCTTGATCCGCAGCCGCTCCATGAACCGCTCCACCACCCGGTCGACCGCCCGCTCGGACACCAGCCCGAACCGGCTCAGCCCCGGCATGGCGGCGAGCGCGATGTTCTCCCGGATGGACAGACCGGGGACGATGCCCTCGTGCTTGCGGTCCTCCGGCAGCAGGCTCACCCCCGCCCGGATCGCGGCCGCCGTGGACCCCGTCCGCAGGGGGACGCCCACCACCGAGACGCGGCCCGCGTCCAGCGGCAGCGCGCCCGCGATCGCCTTCACGGTCTCGGTGCGGCCCGACCCCAGCAGGCCGCCGAGCCCCACGACCTCGCCCGGGCGCACGGTCAGGGACACGTCGTGCAGCCGGTGCCGGGCCCCCAACCCCTCGGCCTCCAACGCGGGCGTCCCCGACCACGCCTCGCGGTCCCCGGAGAACGTGGTGGCGCCCTCGCGCTCCACCCGCTCCATGTCCCGGCCCAGCATCAGGGACACCAGGCGCAGCCGTTCCAGGTCGGCCATGGCTCCCCGGTGCACCAGACGCCCGTCCCGCAGCACCGTCACGCGGTCGCACACCCGGTACAGCTCGTCGAGGCGGTGGCTCACGTAGACCACCGCCACACCCTCCCCGCGCAGGCGTTCGATCACCCCGAAGAGCGTCTCGACCTCCCGCGGCTCCAGCGACGACGTCGGCTCGTCCATGATCACCACGCGGGCCCGCGCCGACACCGCCCGGGCCAGCGCCACCATCTGCCGGGCGCCCATGGACAGGGTCCCCAGCGGACGGCGCACGTCCACGTCCACCCCGTAGTCCGCGAGCGTCCGGGCGGCGTCGCGGTGCATGCGGGCGAAGTCGATCAGCCCGAACCGCTTCGGCTCACGCCCCAGGTAGAGGTTGCGCGCCACGCTCAGCAGCGGCAACAGGTCGACCTCCTGGTAGATGGTGGCGATACCCGCCCGCTGCGCGTGCAGGGGCGTCGCGAACCGGGCGGGCTCGCCGTGGTGGCGCAACTCGCCCCCGTCGGGCTGGTACACCCCCGTCAGCACCTTGATCAGGGTGGACTTCCCCGCGCCGTTCTCTCCGACCAACGCGTGCGCCTCGCCCGGAAGCAGCTCGAAGTCCACCCCGTCCAACGCCAGGACGCCCGGGAACCGCTTGGTCAGCCCGCGGGTGTCGAGGACCGGAACGGTCACCGCCCCACCTCCTCCGCGCGTGTGGGCGCCCCGCCCGGCCTAGTAGGCATGCGGAAGCTCCTCCTCGGCGTTCTCCGCGTCGTACTCGCGGTCGGTGATGATCAGCTGTGTGCCGACGTCCTCACCGGCGCCGAAGGCCGAGGCCGCCTCGAAGGCCAGCGGTCCGAAACGCGGGTTCGACTCCACGACCGCCGAGATCCACCCGTCGACGATGTACTCCACCGCCGCCCGGGTGCCGTCCACCGTCACGATCTCGACGTCGCCCGGCGCCTTGCCCGCGCCGTTGAGCGCGGTGACCGCGCCGATGCCCATCTCGTCGTTCTGCGCGTAAATCCCGGAGATGTCCGGCTGCGACTGGACGAGCTGTTCGGTCACCGACTGGCCGCCCTCGCGGGTGAAGTCGCCGGACTGCTGGAACACGATCTCGATCCCGGGGGCCTCGGCCTCGATCCGCTCCAGGAAGCCGCTCGTGCGGTCGGTGGTCACGTTGTTGCCGGGTGCGCCCAGCAGGATGGCCACCTCGCCCTCGCCGCCCAGCGCGTCGATCATCTGGTCGGCGGCGCGGCGGCCCTGCTCCACGAAGTCGGACCCGATGAAGGTCACGTAGTCCTCGCAGGCGGTGCCGTTGATGGGCCGGTCGACGGTGATGATCGGGACGGCGTCGGCGCGTGCCTGGTCCAGGACGGGCTTCCAGCCGTCGGAGTTGAGGGGGGCGATGATCAGCACCTCCGCGCCCTGGGACATGAGGTCCTGGACGTCGCTGATCTGCTGGGAGAAGTCGGACTGGGCGTTGGAGGTGATGAGGTCGATCCCCCGGGCGGCGGCCTCGTCCTTGATGGACTGCGTCTCGGTGATGCGGAAGGGGTTGGACTCGGCCTCGGACTGGGAGAAGCCGACCTTCCTGTCGGTGAGCTCGAAGGGCTCGATCCCGTGGTCCCCGGCGTTGCAGGTATCGCCCCCGCTGGCCGCCTCGTCCAGCACCTGGGCCTGGCCCTCGGTGTCCCCGGTGGCGGTGTTCCCCGCGGCGTCGTCCTCGCCCCGGGCGCAGCCGGTGGCGGCCAGCGCCAGTGCCGCGCCCACGGCGGCGGTGGCCAGCAGGATCCGACGGGGGCGGGGGAGCGCTCCCGCACCGGTGTGGTGGGTGTGGTGTTCGTTCATGTCCGGTCTCCGCCCGGGTCGAGGGGACGCCGACGGGGGAGTCGGCGCAGGGGTGGGGGAGCGGGGCGCCGGGTCGGGGGCGCCCCGGGGAGGGGGTTCGGCTCACTCGGGTCGGGTCAGGGAGCCCAGGGGGACTCCACGGACCACGAGGTGTCGTGGTCGTAGTGTTCGGCGGTGTCGCGGTCCTCGCCGACGGTGCCCGCCCCGGACAACCAGAGCTCGGAGTCGTAGTGGCGCAGGTACCGGTCCGGGAAGTTGTAGGAGCGCAGCGAGATCCCCTCGCCGCTCAGTCCGGGCACCGCGCACCAGGTGGCGTCCTGTTCGAAGAGCCCGGAACCGTCGGCGGGCTCCCGGCTCACCCGCGACTCCGCGTGCCGCAGGTACTCGCCCGGGTGGTCCACCGACTCCAGCGACAGGCACTGGTCGTCGGCCAGGCCGGGCACGAACCGCCAGGTGGCGGCGGTCCTGTCGGCCTCGGGGCTGCCGTCGTCGACCGGGGTGGTGACGCCGAGCCCGCCCTCGTGGGCGAGGTAGCGGTCCTCGTGGCCGGGCGTGGTGACCCGCAGGGACAGGTTCTCCTCCACGGGTACCTCCGCGACGCCGCCGACCGGCTCCCCGGCCAGCAGTCGCGCGTGCGCCCGGGCGACGATCTCGGGGTCGACCTTGAGCACCCGGCGGTCGTAGGTCCAGAACCCGTTGAGCTCGGTCTCCACGTCGGTGATCTCGGTGTAGATCGCGGCGGACAGCCCGTGGGTGCGCTCCAGCCGCTGCACGCCCGCCATCAGGCCCGTGTACCGGGTGGCCAGGGAGTGGCCGTCGCTGATGTCCTCGTAGCCGAACCCGTCGCCCGGGCTCCACTCGTGGCCCTCCACCGGCAGGTTGTAGCCGCCGAACTCGCCCAGCACCGAGATCCGTTCGTCCTCCACCGGAGCGGGGTCGCCCGGACCGACGTAGATGTGGGAGTCGACGATGTCCCCGTTGCCGGTGTCGTGCCAGCCGGAGGCGCCGGTGACCAGGCGGGAGGGGTCGGAGGCCTGGACCTCCTCGGTGAGGCGGACGTCGCCGTCGTACTGGCCCCAGCCCTCGTTGAACACGATCCAGTTGACGATGGACGGGAAGCTGCGGTGCTCGTCCACCAGGGCGTGCAGTTCGGTCTCGAACTGGTCGCGCCCGGCCTGGCTCGGGTCACCGGACATCGACGGCATGTCCTGCATGACCATCACTCCGAGCCGGTCGGCCCAGTAGTACCAGCGGTCCGGCTCCACCTTCACGTGCTTGCGGATGGTGTTGAAGCCCAGTTCCTTGTGCGACTCGATGTCGAAGCGCAGGGCCTCGTCGGTCGGTGCGGTGGAGACGCCGTCCGGCCAGTAGCCCTGGTCGAGCGTGCCCACCTGGAACACGTACTCGCCGTTCAGGAGCGGGCGCAGGACCCCGTCCACCTCCCCGGTCTCGATGGAGCGCATCCCGGTGTAGCCCGCTACCTCGTCGTGGACCTCGTCGCCGGAGGTGAGGGTGACGTCGACGTCGTACAGGTAGGGGTCGTCCGGGCTCCACAGGCGGGCGTCCGGGACCGGCACGGTGATCGCGGAGTTCGGGTCGCCGCTGGCCGAGCCCACCTCGGTGCCCTCGTCGTCCCGGACGGTGACGGTGGCCTCGGTGCCCTCGGCGCCGGTCGCGTTGACCACCACCTCGACCCGTTCGCCGGGCACGTCCGGGGTGATGTCCAGGCGGGTGACGTGGGCCTCGGAGACCGGTTCCATCCACACCGTCTGCCAGATCCCCGTGAAGGTGGTGTACCAGATGCCGCCGGGCTCCAGCCGCTGCTTGCCGACGGCCTGCTCACCCTCGTCACTGGGGTCGTGGACCCCCACGACGACCTCGTTCTCACCCTCCTGGAGGGCGTCGGTGACGTCGAAGGAGAACTTGTCGAATCCGCCCTGGTGGGAGCCCACGGAGGTGCCGTTCACCCACACCTCGGAGTCCCAGTCCACGGCGCCGAAGTTGAGCAGGACGCGGTCACCGTCCCAGGAGTCCGGCACCTCCACGGTGCGGCGGTACCAGAGGCGGTCGTGGTGCTCCTCCACGCCGGACAGGGCGGACTCCACCGGGTAGGGGACCAGGATCTCCCCGTCCAGGTCGGTGCCGAACGGCGGGTCCTCGCCCTCCTCGGCGGGGGCCCACTGCCAGAGGCCGTTGAGGTTCTCCCAGTCCTCGCGCACCATCTGCGGACGCGGGTACTCGGGCAGGGCGTTGTCCGGGGAGACCTCCGAGGTCCAGGGGGTCTCCAGGCGGGGTTCGGCCGAGGCGGCGGCCGGGAGCGCGACCAGTGCCGAGGCGGTCAGGAACGCGGCCAGAACGGGGGCGGTCGCGCGGACGGTCCGGCGGGGCGGTGGGGGAGTCGGGGACGCGGGGGGTTGACGTCTCATGGGGGTTCTCCGTGTCGAGTGGTGCGGGAGGACCTGCACGAGGCAGCGCCACCCCCGCTTTTTACAACGTGGGAAACCTGACTTAGCCAAGATGACAGCACGATCAAGGAGTCCTGTCCAGACCCTGAACGGAAACCCGCTGGACATCGGGGGAACACCCAAGCCCTGTGGTGTCGGTGAAACGGGCCCGTCAGCATCGCTGTGCAGGGCCCGCACCCGTGTTGTATAACGATGTAAAACTCAACGGCCCTGGGTGCAGCGGCCCGGAAGGGGAAGCGAGTGGGCATCAGCCTGAAGGACGTCGCGCTACGGGCGGGGGTGTCGGTCAAGACCGTGTCGAACGTCGTCAACGGTTACCGGCACGTCACCCCCGAGACCCGCCAGCGCGTCCAGCGGGTCATCGACGAGCTCGGATACCGCCCCAACCTCACCGCCCGCCACCTGCGCAAGGGCAGGACCGGGATGATCGCCCTCGCCCTGCCCGAGCTCGGCAACCCCTACTTCGCCGAACTCGCGGACGCCGTCATCGAGTACGCGGGCGGGCTCGACTACATCGTGCTGCTCGACCACACCGGAGGGCGCCGCGACCAGGAGGTGCTCTTCGCCCAGGGGCTGCGGGCCCGGGTGATCGACGGGCTCATCCTCAGCCCCATCGAACTGGAGAACGAGGACCTGCTCGCCCGCGAGAGCGACGCGCCCCTGGTGCTGCTCGGAGAGCGCGAGTACGACGCCCCCCACGACCACGTCGCCATCGACAACGTCGCCGCCGCTCGCACGGCCGCCGCCCACCTGGTGGAGATCGGCCGACGGCGGATCGCCTTCCTCGGAGCCCGGCACGGGCGTGCCCGTCAGACCGCCCACCTGCGGCTCCAGGGATGGCGCGAGGTGATGACGGAGCACGGGCGGCCCACCGGCGACGCGTTCGTCGCGGTCACCGACGGCTACGCCCGTGAGGACGGAGCCCAGGCGATGGCCCGCCTCCTGGACTCGGGGGTCCGCCCGGACGCGGTGTTCTGTTACAACGACCTCGTGGCCATAGGCGCCATGCGCACCCTCACCGAGCGCGGTCTGCGCATCCCCGAGGACGTGGCGGTGGTGGGCTTCGACGACATCGAGGACGGCCGGTACTGCACCACCACCCTGACCACCGTCGCCCCGCACAAGCGGGCGATCGCCCGGGCCGCCACGGACGCGCTCCTGGAACGCCTCTCCGAGGGTCCGGGGGGCGCGATCCCGCCCCGGCGGGTCCAGCCGGGCTTCGCCCTCGTCCCCAGGGAGAGCACCGTGGGAAAACCCTGAGGACCGCTCACACCGGACGCAGGTGGGCGGCGGCCCCGGCACGGACGTGCCGGGTGACCTCGTCGAGGAGCGGTGACCGCAGGTTCCAGCGCTGCCAGTACAGCCGGACCTCCACCGGGAGCTCCGGGGCCAGCGGCACCAGAGCCCCGGACGCCAGGCCCTCGGCGCACTGCTGCTCGGGGATCACACCCCAGCCCCAGCCCAGCAGGACGGCGCGGGCGAAGTCCTCCGAAGCCGGGACGTAGTGGGTCGGCCCCCGTGAGCCGCCGCCGGTGAGGTCGCGCAGGAAGCGGTCCTGGAGGTCGTCCTTGCGGTCGAAGTTCACCATCGGCGCGTCCGGGAGGCGCCGGGGGTCGGTGGCGCCGAAGCGTTCCGCGAAGTCCGGGGCGCACACGGCCTGGTACCGCAGGCTGCCCAGGGGTTCGACGGAACAGCCCTGGACCGCCTCCGGAGTGGAGGTCACCGCCGCCATCACCGCTCCCGACCTCAGCAGGCCCGTGGTGTGCTCCTCGTCCTCCCGGTGGAGTTCGAAGACGGCGCCCAGCCCGGGTGGCAGGGCCTCCAGGAACCAGGTGGACAGGCTGTCGGCGTTCACGGCGAGCGGCACCCGCGCGTGCCCCCGCTCGTGGCCGACGCTCCGGAGCTCCGAGCGCACCTCCTGGTCCAGGAGCAGCACCTGGCGGGCGTGGCGCAGGACCGCGTCGCCCGCCTCGGTGGGCAGGACCGGGTTGGTGCGGCGGACCAGGACCTGGCCCGCCGCCTGCTCCATCGCCCGGACCCGCTGCGACACCGCCGAGGAGGTGACGTGCAGACGTCGGGCGGCCGCCTCGAAGGTGCCCTCCTCCACCAGGGCGGTCAGGGTGCGCAGATGGTCGAACTGGAAGGGCATCGTACGCTCCTGACGTGCAGTCATAAGAAGTCCTAAGGGGATCTGAGAAAGTGTAGCTTTACTGCACGGGTCCTCATGGTGGACGCTTTCCCAGTGAACGAGACACTCCTTCCCGCACTGATGGGCCTGGGCACCGGACTGGCGCTCATCGTGGCCATCGGCGCCCAGAACGCGTACCTGCTCCGCCTCGGCATCGACGGCAGACCCTCCGCCGTGCTGGCTGTGGTGCTGGTCTGCGCGGTCTCCGACGCGGCGCTCATCACCGCCGGAGTCGCGGGCATCGGCGGCCTGGTCGAGGCGATGCCCACCGCGATGGTGGTGGTCCGCCTCCTGGGTGCGGGCTTCCTCGTGGTGTACGGCCTGTTGGCGGCCCACCGGGCCCTGCGGCCGGGACGGGCCGAGGTCCTGGTCCCGGCGGAGGGCGCCCCCGCCCCGGCGGAAGCCGAACGGGGCGCGGGCACCGCGCTGGCGACCCGGTCCACCGGGCTCAGGGCGGCGGTGCTCACCGCCCTCGCGCTCACCTGGCTCAACCCGCACGTGTACCTGGACACGGTGGTCTTCCTCGGGTCGGTCGCCAACCAGCAGGCCGGGGAGGCCCGCTGGTGGTGGGCGGGTGGGGCGGTGGCCGGGAGCTTCCTCTGGTTCTTCGCCCTGGGCTTCGGCGCGAGGCTGCTCCGCCCGGTCTTCGCCCGCCCCGGCGCCTGGCGGGTGCTGGACGGGATCATCGCGGCCGTGATGCTCACCCTGGGCGTCAGCCTGGCCCTGGGCGGTTAGCCGTCCCGATGGTCGGTGCGATGCGGGAGACTGGGTGTTGACGCCACCGCCGACAGTGAACTCAGGTGCTCTCTGGGGTGTTTGTCGCCGGAGTCCGTTTCTCGACAACTTGCAGATTCCGCCGGGTTCGCTCCACAGCGTCGCAGGTCAAAGAGGGTGATCCCCGCGCATGCGGGGATGGTCCCCATCGGTGGCGGTCACGATCGGGCTCCCCTTGGTGCTCCGCGCGACGCGGGGGTGGGTTCAGGGCGCGACCGCCTGGGCGGGCTCTCTTCCCGGGGCCAGCTTCCAGAGGCCCAGGGTGGCCAGGACCATCACGATCATCGGCACCACGAGGACCGGGCCGGTCACCACCGCCAGATCATCCAGCTGATCGGCCAGGATCACCGACACCATCAGCACGGTGTTGTTGACGGCATGGACCAGGACCGCTGATTCGAGGCCCCCGGTGCGGTGCGTCACCAGGGCGAGGCACACCCCGGCGACGACGTAGTAGCCCAGCGCCCAGGCGTCCAGGGAACCGTGGATCGCGCCGAACGCCAGTGCGGTGACCGACGTGGCGACGGCCAGGGAGAAGCCCGGGCGGCGGAAGCGCGCGCCGACCGCTCGGAAGAGCAGCCCGCGGAACAGGTACTCCTCACCGGCGGACTGGAAGGGGACGACCACGATCGCGACGATCGCCAGCGTGAGGGTCGCCGCCGTGAACTCGGGGGTCCCGAACGGCATGACCAGGTGCAGCACGGCGGTGTAGACCACCCAGAGCGGGAGCACGACGGTCGCGGCGCGGGCCAGCACCCCCCAGCGGAACCGGCCCGTGACCGACGACAGCCACCCGGGGCGCTCCCGGTAGATCGCCCACTGGGCCAGGCCGGAGACGGGGATCAACGCCGCGAGCAGCAGGTTCCCGGCGAGCCAGAACCCGACGGTGAAACTCGGGTCGGCCGGGTCGAAGGGCTCCAAGCCGAGGAGACGGTCCAGGGCGATCCCGGCGGGGACGGCCGCCACGAGGAGCACGACGAGAAGGGCCCCCAGACCCGTGGCGAAGGCCAGGAGGGTGCGCCAGACCTGTGGCCTGGACCGCAGGGCGTGTACGTACGAGGGTGCGGCGGATGCGTTCATGCGGACCATCCCAAACCATGACGTAGCGTCGTAGTCAAGGAGGCCCAGAAGATGCGCACACGCGAGTTGGCGGACCTGGCCGGGGTGACCGTGCGGACGGTGCGCCACTACCACCAGATCGGACTGCTGCCCGAGCCGCCGAGGTCGGTGAACGGGTACCGGCGGTACACGGCGGACGACCTGGTCCGGCTGCTGCGGATCCGGCACCTGGTGGAGGCGGGCGTCGGCCTCACCGACGTCGGGGAGGCACTGGACGAGGACGCGTCCGCCGTCGCGGTCCTGGACCGGGTGGAGGCCGACATCGAGGCCCGGATGTCGCGTCTGCGGACCCAACGGGAACTCGTGCGCTCCCTGCGCGAGCAGTGGCGGGAGCCCGAGTCCGCTGACGGGGTGGTGGGCGCCCTCGCCGCCGTGCACCGGGCGTCGGGCCTGCCGACGGAGGCCGCCAGGCTCGACTCCGACATCGCCACCCTCGTCGTGCACCTGTCCGGCGGGGACACCTCGGTGGTGGAGGAGGGCCTCGCCGCGATCGGCGGTCTGAGGGACGCCCCCTCGTTCTTCGCCGCGATCGACGCTCTCGTCGCACTCGCTCCCGACGCCGACGAGACGGCGCGGGGCCACGTCGCCGACGCGCTGCGCCCGCATCTGTCGTCACTCGCGGGCGTGCGGGTTCCCCAGGGCAGGCTCGCGGGGTTGCTCGACGAACTGCGGCGCCTGCGTCTGAACGCCGCGCAGCTCGACGCGCTCGACCGGCTCTGAGTGCCGGACGGGGAGTGCCCGTCCGGCACTCCCCGTCCGATTCTCAGGATCCCTGGTAGGTGGCGTGGTCGAAGTCGGCGTGGCAGCCCGTGCCGGTCAGGTCGTGGACCCACAGCCCGAGGAAGGCGCCCGTGAATCCCCAGATGGTGGCGGTCTCACCGTCGGCCGCGCGCTCGGCGGCGTAGTCGTCGGACAGGATGCTGGCGTCCAGGACCCCGCCGACGGGAGTCCAGTCGCGGCCGTCGGGGGAGAGCGCGAACGCCAGTTCGGCCCCGTCGATCTCCGCGCGCAGGTGAAAGCGCTCCCAGCCCCGCACGTCGATCCGCTCACCGGACTCGCGGACCCGGCCCCGGTCCGAGCTGAGCACCCCCGCGAACAGGCCCTCCCGCTCGTCGAACCCGACGCGCAGGTAGTGCCACTGCCGCATGTTGTAGTACGCCGTCAGTCCGGCCATCCGCTGGAAGGTGTGGGTGGAGAACTCCATCACCGTCTCCATCGCGCACCGCTCGTGCTGGACCCGTCGCGCCACCAGGCTGGGGCCGCGGGTGCCCGAGGGCGACTGTCCGCCCTGGACCCGCAGATGGCCGGGGCGCTCCGTCAGCGAGAGCCACTCCTCGTCCACGTGCCGCCGCAGCGTGCTCCACTCCGGGCGCAGCACCGGCGCGTCGAAGTCGTCCCGCGCGGGCACCTCCGGCCACGGGTGCGGTTCCAGCGCGGGTCCCTCGACCTCCACGTGCGGCACCCCGTCGCGGACCCGGGGCCAGCCGTCCACCCAGTCCACGCGTTGCAGGGCCGTCTCGCGACCGCGCACGCAACGGCCGCGTTCGGTGAGCGGGCGGGACGTCAGGTGCGCCAGGAACCACTCACCCGACGGGGTGCTGACCAGGCTCCCGTGCCCGGCCTTCTGCAGGGGCAGTGACGGGTGCCGCCGGGAGGACAGCGTGGGCCCGGCCGGGTCCACCTCGTAGGGGCCGGTGATCTCCCGGGACCGCGCCACCGTCACCTGGTGGTCCCACTGCGTCCCTCCCTCGGCGGTCACCAGGTAGTACCACCCGTCCTCCCGGTACAGGTGCGGGGCCTCGGTCACCCTGGCCGAGGTGCCCTCGAAGACCACCGTCGGCTCGCCCAGGAGGCGCATCCACTCGGTGTCCAGCTCCTGGAGCACGATCCCCGCGAAGGCGTGGTGCCCGGGCCTCCAGTCCATGAGGCTGCTGACCACCCAGCTGCGGCCGTCCTCGTCGTGGAACAGGGACGGGTCGAAGCCCATCGAGTGGATCGGCGCGGGGTCGCTCCACGGCCCGTCGGGCGTGGGGGAGGTGGTCACGTAGTTGGGCGTGTCCCAGAAGCCTCCGGCGTAGTTCTCCACGTCGGTGAAGATCAGGTGGAACACCCCGTCCTTGTGGGACAGGCACGGCGCCCACACACCCGCTCCGTCGCGGTGGCCGGTGAGGTCGAGCAGCCGGTCGTGGTCGAGGACTCCGCCGAGGGGGCGCCAGTGGACCAGGTCCCGGGAGTGGTGCAGGAGCACCCCCGGGCTCCACTCGAAGGTCGAGGTCGCCAGGTAGTAGTCCTCGCCGACCCGCAGGATCGACGGGTCGGGGTGGAACCCGGGCAGGACGGGGTTGGTGATGGTCGCGTTCGTCATCACGGCCTTTCGGTGGGGTGGTCCTCTACTTGCCGAAACCGGCGGCGAGGCCGCCCAGCAGGTGTCTTCGGCCGAACAGGTACAGGGCCAGGATCGGGAGGGTGGAGAGCACCACGGCGGCCATCAGGCCGGGGACGTCGGTGCCGTACTGGGTCTGGAACGCCCAGAGCCCCAGGGGGAGGACCCGGTTGGACTCGCTCTGGGTGAGCACCAGCGGGAAGATGAAGTTGTTCCAGGCGTTGAGGCCGACGAAGATCGCCACCGTCACCACGCCCGGCCGTGACAGCGGCAAGACCAGGCGGAGGAACACCTGCCAGGTCGCGGCGCCGTCCAGCGCCATCGCCTCGTACAGTTCGCCGGGCACGTCCCTCAGCGAGCTGGTGAGCACGACGATGGAGATCGGGAGCGTGAACGCGGCGGTCGGCAGGATGATCGCCGGCAGGCTGTCGTACAGGTGCAGTCGGGTGATGATCAGGTAGATGGGGATGATCACCGCCTGGGCCGGGACCGCCAGCCCCAGGAGGAACAGGGTGAAGCTGATCCGGATGGCGCGGCTGCGCCCGCGCACGATCGCGAACGCGGCGGGTACGGCCACCACCAGGACCAGGAGGATCGCTCCGGACGCCACGATCAGGCTGTTGGCCAGGAAGCCGAGGAACCCGACCTCGAAGGCGTTGCGGTAGTTGTCCAGGGTGAGTGATTCGGGCAGGGAGAGCGGTCCCCGCGACAGGTAGTCGCCCGGTCCGCGCAGACTCGTGGCGACCAGGTAGTACAGGGGCACGCACACGACCAGCAGCCACAGGGCGGCGCCGATCCCCGAGGCGTACGCGGGTCGCGCACCGGTTCGGGACGCCATGTCACATCCCCTCCCTCTGGCTGGTCATGCGGGAGTAGCCGGTCACCCGTACCACCGCCAGGGACAGTCCGGTTCCCAGGACCACCAGCAGCACCGCGATGGCGCTGGCGTAGCCCATCTGGAAGGAGACGAACCCCTGGTTGTACATGTGCAGCGGCAGGATGCGGGTGGCGTTGCCCGGCCCCCCGCCGGTCAGCAGCAGGACCGTCTCGAAGTAGGTCATCGAGCCGACGAGCATCAGCACCGACGACGCGATGATCGTGTGCCGCAGCTGTGGCACGGTGATGTGCAGGAAGCGCTGGAGACCCGAGGCCCCGTCCAGTTCGGCCGCCTCGTGGAGCGATCGCGGCACCTGTCGCGCGGCCGCCTGGTACAGGAGCATGTGGAACGGCAGGAACTGCCACAGCAGGATGAGCACGATCGCGTACAGCGCCAGTGTGGAATCTCCCAGCGCGTTGCTGTGGCTCAGCGCGAACCACTCGCTGACCTGGGAGGGGATGCCGAAGCTCGGGTCCAGCAGGGCCTTCCACACCAGGGCGATGGCCGCGGTGGACAACAGCAGCGGCAGGAAGAAGACGGCGCTCACCACCGCCCGGACGCGTTGGGGACCGGCCGCCCACACCCCGAAGGCCAGCGCCAGCGGGGTCTGGGTCGCCCAGCACAGGGCGGTCAGGGTCAGGGTGACAGTGAGTCCGCCGCGGACCTGGCCGTCGCCCGGGAGCGCCGACCAGTTGGCCAGTCCCACCCACTGCGGGGTGCCGATCCCGTCCCACGAGGTGAGGCTGAGGTACCCCACGACGGCCACGGGGGCCAGGCCGAACAGGCCGAAGAACAGCAGGGCCGGAGTGACCCAGAGGAGTCCGGGCCGTACCGTGGCGGAGTTCCTCACCGCTGCTCCATGTCCTCGGCGAACTCCTCGGGGGTGACGTCGCCGATGAAGAGCAGTTGGAGGTTGGTCAGCATGGCCTCGGCCGCGGCGGGGGGCAGGGCCTGGTCCCACGACTGGGTGAACGTGGGCGCCTCCGAGACCAGTGCGTGGGTGAAGGTGGCGAACTCGGCGTGGTCGCTCTCCTGGAGCTGGTCCTCGATGCCCTCGACGGCGGGGACCTGGCCCTCCCTGATGAGTTCGGCCACGTACTCCTCGGAGGCCATGGTCTCGACGAGGAAGTCGGTCGCCGCGTCGGCGTGCTCGCTGTCGCTGTTGACGGAGAAGTAGTTGCTGGGGTTGCCGACGATCGCGTCGGGGTCCCCCGCCCCGCCCTCCACGGCGGGGAAGGAGGTGAACCCGAGATCACCGTTCTCGACGAACTCGGGGTTGGCGTCCATCTGCTGGGCGAGGTCCCAGCTGCCCATCAGGAACATCGCGGACTCGCCCGTGGCCAGGAGGGTGGAGGCGCTGCCGTTGTCGTAGTCGATGGAGGTGAAGTTGGTGCCGAAGGCGCCCCGGTCGACCAGGTCCTGGCAGGCCTCCATCGCCTCCAGGACGGCGGGGTGCCGCCAGGCGCCCTCCTCCTCGTCCACGATCGCCTGGAACACGTCGGGGCCGCCGATCCGGTCCACGAGGTAGGAGAACCACATCAGCTGGGTCCAGCCCTGCGCGCCGGGGAGGACGATCGGGGTGACGCCGTCGGCCTGGAGGACGTCGATCGCCTCGTGGAGCTCGGCGAGGGTCCGCGGGGGCTGGAGTCCGGCCGCCGCCAGGACGGGCTTGTTGTAGTACATGACGACGGGTTGCACGCCGAGGAGGGGCACGCCGTAGTAGGAGCCGTCGATGGCGGCCACGTCCAGGACGCTGGGAAGGAAGGCGTCGCGGAACCCGGGGTTGTCGTCCAGGGCCGGGGTGAGGTCGAGGACCCGGCCCTGGTCGGCGTACTGGGCGAGGTTGCCGCCGCCCCAGTTGAAGAACACGTCGGGCGCGTTGGGGGAGCCGAGCGCCACCTGGAGGCGCTGCTTGTAGGCGTCGTTGACGAAGGTGACGAGTTCGGCGGGCACGTCATGGGACGCGTTGTGCGCCTCGATGCCCCGTTCGACGATCTCGTTGACCGCCGCGTCCTCCAGGGCCCAGACCTGCACGGTGTCGGCTCCACCCGGGCCGGAGGTGCCGCAGCCGGTGGCGAGGAGGAGGGAGAGGGCCAGGGAGGTACTGCCGATCACACGTGTCCGGTGGGTGCGACTCATGGCGTGTACACCGTTCTTCCGTTGTTCCGGGGGGTGCCGAAAGTATTCGAAAGATTTCCGATAGCTTTCGGAAGGCTGACGCTAAGTCGTCCCTGTGCCTCCGTCAAGGGGAGTGTGGATTGCGAGGAGGTTGCGGTGTTCGGTTCCGAAAACTTTCGGGATAGAATCCAGCGCAGTGTGAACCACGGGACACCGGTCTTCGACGACGAGGAGGCACATGGCGAAGAGTCGCCCCACACTGGCCGAGATCGCTGGTGAGGCGGGGGTCTCCGTCTCGACGGTCTCCAAGGTGATCAACGGTCATCTCGACGTGGCGGCCGAGACCCGCCGCCAGGTGGAGCGGTTGCTGGAGCAGCACCGCTACCAGCAACGGCGTCACCGCAAGCGCCGACCGGTCGGGCTGATCGACCTCGTCTTCCTGGACCTGGGCAGCCCCTGGGCCATGGAGATCCTCACCGGGGTCGAGGAGGTCGCGCACGACGCGGGATTCGGGGTCGTGGTCTCCGCCGTGCACGACCGCAAGCGCAGCAGGCCCGGCCGCAGGTGGCTCGACAACATCCAGGACCGGCGCTCCGACGGGGTGGTGCTGGTGCTGTCCGAGCTCTCCCCCCAGCAGCAGGACCAGCTGGACGCGCTGGGGATCCCCGTGGTCCTCGTCGACCCCGTCGGAGACCCCGCGCGGGAGACCCCGGCGGTGGGCGCCGCCAACTGGGACGGTGGTCTGACCGCGACCGAGCACCTGATCGGCCTCGGTCACCGGCGCGTCGCCATGCTCGCCGGCCCGCCGGACGTCATGTGCAGCAGGGCCCGCGTGGACGGTTACCGCAGCGCCATGCGCGACGCGGGGCTCCCCGTGCTCGACGGCTACGTCACTCACGGGGACTTCCTGGCCGGGACCGGCAAGGAGCTCACGGAGGTCCTGCTCGACCTGCCCGAACCGCCGACGGCGATCTTCGCGGGCTCGGACCAGATGGCCCGGGGTGCCTACGAGGTCCTGTACGAACGCGGCCTGAGGGTGCCGGACGACGTCTCGGTGGTGGGGTTCGACGACCTCCCCGAGGCCAGGTGGGCGACCCCGCCGCTGACCACCGTCCGGCAGCCTTTGCGGGACATGGCGCAGATGGCCACGCGCATGCTGTTCGACCTGGTCAACGGGGGCGAGCCCGAGACCACTCGGATGGAACTGGCCACCCGTCTGGTCCGACGCGACAGCACGGCACCGCCCAAGGAGTGAGCGCGGGAGCCGGTTGCTCCCGGCCGGGCCCCCGGGCGGAGGCGGGTTCCCGGGGCGGGGGAGGGGGCTCCGGGGAGGGAGGACCCCGGGAACCCTTCGGGCCGACCGGATCACGAACGGTCGGCCCCGTTCTCGGGACCGGTGGGTGCCGACGGCGGACACCACCGGTACGGGTCGGCGGGCTAGAGCGCGTCGGCGAAGGGGTCCACGGCGAGGGGGCTCCCCGCCTCCTCGTCGGTGAGGAGGCAGGAGTCGAGGAGGTCCGTCAGCCGGTCGGCGTCGAGGTCCACCCCGGTGACGGCCAGGTGCTGGCGGCGGTCACCCACCACCGGGTCCCAGTCCAGGGAGGCCGAGGCGCGCCGGGTGTCGGAGACCAGGTCGAGGGCGGCGCCGGGCAGGGCGGCCAGCCAGGGGCCCGCGCTCTCCAGTACCAGGGTGCCGTTGTGGCTCTCCCAGGTCAGCAGGGTGTCGGGTCTGCTGGCCAGCCAGATCCGGCCGCGCCCGCGCAGTCCGGTGGAGACGATCCGCTCCAGGGCCTCGTGCAGCCGCACCGGGTGCAGGGGGCGTCTCCGGGTCCACACCACGGTGCCGACCCTCGCGTCGGACGCGTCCCGGTACTGGGCCCACGTCGGGTTGAGCCGGTTCGCGGCGACCTCGGGGCGGAAGCGCCCCTCGGTGAGGGCGACCAGGCCACCCCCGGGCGGGACCACCAGGGTCGCCGGGTTCAGGTGCTCGACGAGCGCGCGGGCCTCCTCCCGATGGCGGTCTCCGTGGAGGGTGACCACCGTGGGGTACTCGACCTGGCCGGAGAGGACCCCCGCGACGGTGCGCCGGTCCTCGGGGACGACGCCCAGGGAGCGGTCGGAGAGGGCGTCGACACTGGACAGGTCCGGGAGCAGGCGTTCGGCGTCGACGGCGGTGACCACGGCGGCCAGGTGGAGTTCCTCGCGCGCGGCGATCGCCTCGGCCACGGAGCGGGGTTCGACCGCGTCCCAGGTCTCCACCACGCACAGGCCGTGCTCGCCGCGCGCGGCCAGCTCCAGCAGGACGGGGAGCAGGTCCTCGCGCAGCGCGCAGGTGGCGCACGGGTGGTCGAGGTCGACGGGAGCGCGGTCCAGGACGCCCCACCTGTCGCGGGTGACCCGGAGGACGACGCCCTCGGAGATCCCGTCCAGGTCGTGGTGGAGGGTGACGGCACCGGGGACGGTGGTGACGAGGTCGTCCACGGTGCCGCGCCGGGCCAGCCGGTGCAGCCCGGAGACCACGACCACGCGCAGGGGTGTCGCTACGGTCATGGGGGATCCTCCCTGGGGCGGAAACGATAATCATTATCGTAGCGCACGCGTGCGTCACCCCGGAACACCAGGGTGCGCCCGTCGGGAGGGCCCCGGAACCTCAGCCGTCGAGGACCGAGGCGTAGCGTTCCAGCGCGAACTCCCCGCCCACCGCGTCCACGGGCGGGCGGATGCCGAGGCGCCCCATCAGCCGGGTACCCCGGGCCAGGGCCAGTTCGGCGCGCTCCCGGATCCACGTCTCGTAGCGCCCCGCCTCCGGGGCCACGCTGTCCACCACGTATGGAGCCACGGTCTGGGCCTCGCGCACGGAGTGCCGCAGTGCCGCCTCGTAGGAGAAGTAGGCTCGACCGTGGTCGCCCTCCGTGAACACCAGTTCGCCCGCCAGCGCCAGGGCGCCCATCAGCGCGATCGTCGGACCCTGTCCGCTCAGCTGGTCGGGAGCGCACGCCGCGTCACCCACCAGCACCACGCGACCGTGCTCCCACACGTCCATACGCACCTGGGTGGACGGCGCCACGCGCAGGTCGGCCTCGCGCGCGGCGCGCAGCAGCCGGGGCATCTCCCAGCCGTCCCGGCCGAAGGCCTCCTCCACCCAGCGTCGCCGGGCCTCCTGGTCCAGGGAGTCCGCGTCGACCGGGAAGCGCTCGCGCACCACCAGGGTGACCGAAGCGCGGTCGCCGCCGGGCAGGGTCGTGACCAGGCAGCCCCGGTGCGGCCACACGTGCCAGGCCGTGGCGTTGTCGGTGCCGAGGACGTTGTCGGTCTCGAAGGTCGCCGTGTTGGTGCCGAGGTAGCGCAGGCGCTTCTCGTCCGGGCCGGGGAAGGCGAGCCCCCGCACGGGTGAGTACGGGCCGTCCGCGCCCACGACCAGGTCGAATCTGCGTGCGGGAGCGTGCGCGAAGGTGACGTCGACGCCGTCCGCGTCCTGCTTCAGCGCGGTGATCCCGTCGCCGGGAAGGTACTCGACCCGGCCCTCGTCCTCCCGCAGGGCGCCGACCAGGTCCTCGTGTCGGACGACCAGGGTCCCGGGGTCCCCGGGCACGCAGGTGGGTTCCCGGCGTCCGCTGACGTGGGTGCGGACCTCGGTCACGGGTGAGCCGAGGGCGCGGACCCTCTCGCCCGCGCCCATCCGGTCCAGGAGGGCCATCCCCTGGCGGGAGACCTCGGCGGGACAGGCCTCCGGGCGCGGCCCCGGAGCGACGTCCACCACCGTGGGTCGGAAGCCCCGCTGGGCCAACCAGGTGGCCAGCGCGCTTCCGGCCACGCCGCCCCCGGAGACGAGGATGTTCCTGTTGCTGATCGGCACGTGGACCTCCGTGTGCGCTCGGATGGTGGTTCTCCCCGCCCGGAGGAGCCGGCGGAGGGCCGTCGGGACGCCCTCGGGTGTACTGTACCGTCCGGTTGGTACACAACGGCGGGACGTCGGGTGCGGTGGCGTCAGGGAGATCCGCGACGCGCGGTGTGTCCGTCCGCCAGCGCGCGCAGGACCTCCGAGCAGCCCGACCCCACGGTCAGGGTGGCGGCGTCGTCGGCGCGCGTGGGCCCCCGGTTGAGGATGACCACCGGGTGGTCCTGCCCCACGGCGCGCTTCACGAACCGGCGACCGGAGAAGACCGTGAGCGACGAGCCCACGACCAGGAGTCCGGCGGCTCCGTCGACCATCGCGTAGGCCTCCTCCACCCGTGGCCGGGGCACGTTCTCACCGAAGTACACGATGTCCGGCTTGAGGACGCCGCCGCAGTCGGAGCAGTCGGCGACCCGGAAGTGCGCGGTGGAGGCCAGCACCGCGTCGGCGTCCGGGGCCACCTCGACGTCGGCCACCTCCTCCGCGAAGCCCGGGTTGAGGTCGGTGAGCCGCACGGCCAGCTCGGCGCGGCCGGTCACGGCCCGGCAGCCCAGACAGACCACACGGTCGTAGCGGCCGTGCAGGTCGATGACGTTCCGGCTGCCCGCCGCGTCGTGCAGGGTGTCCACGTTCTGGGTGATCACCCCGGACACGAGCCCGGCGCGTTCGAGCTCGGCCAGGGCACGGTGGCCGTCGTTGGGGGCGGTGGCCGCCACGTGACGCCAGCCCACGTGGTTACGCGCCCAGTAGTGGCGCCGGAAGGCCGCGTCCCCGACGAACTCCTGGTAGGTCATGGGCCTGCGCGGCGGTGAGTCCGGGCCCCGGTAGTCGGGGATGCCCGAGTCCGTCGAGATCCCCGCGCCGGTCAGCACGACCACCGGCCCCGCGCCGAGGACGTCGCGTACACGGTGGGCGGCCTCGGTCGCCCCGGTGGGGTGGAACGTGTTCGTCACCCTTCGAGGATAGGTCGTGCCTCGCCGACGTCTCGGTCGCCGGGGGCGGGGCCGGTGGGGCCGCCCCCCCCGGACGCGTCAGACGGTGCGCACGACCCGGAAGACCTCGGCCAGGCGCCCCTCGGGCAGCCCGGCCTCCGCGGCGTTGACGCCCATCCACTGGCGCAGCATGGGCTCCAGTTCGGCGATGTCACCGATCTGGCTCTCGTGCGCTGCCAGCGCCGCCACCTTGCGCTCGAAGACGTCGGTGATGTCCGAGTGGGTGTGTGGCGCCGGGCCGCCGACCACCCACACCTCGGGGACGGTCCACGGGGCCAGGGCCTCCTCGTGGAGGAGCTCGCGGTGCGCGTGCGGGTTGCGGGAGTCGGGGAAGACCGCGTCGAACGCGGCCGCGCCGGTGGCCCTGTGGTCGGGGTGGCTGGCGGCGACGCTGTCCCAGTCACGTTCGGGGTTGGGGATGACCATGCGTTCGGGGCGGACCTGGCGGATCACCCGCGTGATGTCCCGGCGCAGGTCGAGGGTGGTCTCCACCCTCCCGTCGGGGTAGCCCAGGAAGCGCACGTCCTTGACCCCGACCTCGGCCGCGGCCCGGCGCTGCTCCTCGCGGCGCATGGCGGCGATCTCCGCGCTCTCCAGCGTGAGTTCGTCACCGCCCGCCTCACCGTCGGTGACCATCAGGTAGACCACCTCGGCTCCGGCCTCGGTCCACACCGCGACGGTCCCCGCACAGGAGAAGTCGGCGTCGTCGGGGTGGGCCATCACGACCAGGGCGCGTTCGGGTACGTCAGCCACGGGGTTCCTTTCGTCGCGGGACGCCCCGCGTGATCGAGTCGGTCTTCATCGTACGAAACCGCCACAGAGGACCACCCCGGGGCGCGGGCGGGTCAGGGCGTGCGCGCGACCGCGCCGTACCTGTCGGTCCCCGGCGGGCCGCCCACCTCCACCGGATCCGGGCGGCCCAACGGGCGGGGCCGACCCCGGCCCCCGGAAGCCCCCGCCACGCGGGAGTTCCCGTGTGCCGGACGGCGGGTGGCCGCCCTCGGGGCGGCCACCCGGAGTCTCACCGGAGGTGGACGATCAGGTCGCCGCCCTCCACGCGCTGGACGCCCTCGACGGCCACCCGCGCCACCACCCCGGCACGCGGGGTGGTGATGGAGGCCTCCATCTTCATGGCCTCGATGGTCGCGACGGTGTCCCCGGCGGCGACCTCGTCGCCCACGGCCACGGTCGGGGTGACGACCCCGGCGAAGGGAGCCGCGACCTGCGCGGGGTCGTCGCGGTCGGCCTTCTCCGCCTCGGGCGCGTCCGAGGCCAGGGAGCGGTCGCGCACGTGCAGCGGCCGCAGCTGGTCGTTGAGGGTGGTCATGACGGTGCGCATCCCGCGCTCGTCGGCCTCGCTCACCGCCTGGAGCCCGATGAGCAGGCGCACGCCCGGCTCCAGGTCCACCACGTGCTCCTCGCCCTCGCGCAGACCGTAGAAGAAGTCCCGGCTGTCCAGCACGCTGGTGTCGCCGTAGGCGGCCCGGTGCGCCTCGAACTCCTTCGTGGGCCCGGCGAACAGGAGCCGGTTCAACGTGGCTCGGGGCTCCTCGTCCAGCCCGGCGCGGTCGACCTCGCTGAGCGGGGTGGTGGGACGGGCCTCACCACGCCCGCGCAACGCCTTGGTGCGGAACGGCTCGGGCCACTCACCCGGGGGAACCCCCAGCTCACCCCGGAGGAAGCCCACCACCGAGTCGGGCACGTCGAACCGGTCCGGGTCCTCCTCGAACTCCTCGGGCGAGACCCCCGCGCCCACCAGGTGCAGAGCCAGGTCGCCGACCACCTTGGAGGAGGGGGTCACCTTGACCAGGCGGCCCAGCATGCGGTCGGCGGCGGCGTACACGGCCTCGATGTCCTCGAACCGGTCGCCCAACCCCAGCGCGACCGCCTGGGTGCGCAGGTTGGACAGCTGGCCGCCGGGGATCTCGTGGTGGTACACGCGGCCGGTCGGTGAGGTCAGGGCCGCCTCGAACGGCGCGTAGACCCTGCGCACCGCCTCCCAGTACGGCTCCAGTTCGTTCACCGCGTCCAGGGAGAGGCCGGTGGGGGTGTCCGAGTGGTCGAAGGCGGCCACGATCGCGGACAGGGAGGGCTGCGAGGTGGTGCCCGACATGGACGCGACCGCGCCGTCCACCGCGTCCGCGCCCGCGTTCACCGCCGCCAGGTACGTGGCGAGCTGGCCCCCCGCCGTGTCGTGGGTGTGCACGTGGACCGGCAGGTCGAACTCGCGGCGCAGCGCGCTCACCAGCCGGGAGGCGGCCGGTGCGCGCAGCAGTCCGGCCATGTCCTTGACCGCTAGCACGTGCGCGCCGGACTCCACGATCCGCTCGGCCAGCCTCAGGTAGTAGTCCAGCGTGTACAGCTTCTCGGCCGGGTCGGAGAGGTCGGCGGTGTAGCAGAGCGCGACCTCCGCGAGCCCGGTGCCGGTCTCGCGGACCGCGTCGATGGCCGGGCGCATCTGCTCGACGTCGTTCAGGGCGTCGAAGATCCGGAAGACGTCCACGCCGGTGGCGGCGGCCTCCCGCACGAAGGCGTTCGTGACCTCGGTGGGGTACGGGGTGTACCCGACGGTGTTGCGGCCGCGCAGGAGCATCTGGAGGGCCACGTTGGGCACGGCCTCACGCAGCGCCGCCAGCCGTTCCCACGGGTCCTCGGCCAGGAAGCGCAGGGCCACGTCGTAGGTGGCCCCGCCCCAGCACTCCAGGGACAGGAGCTCGGGGAGGGTGTGCGCGACGGCGGGCGCGGCCGCCAGGAGGTCCTGGGTGCGCACCCGCGTGGCGAGCAGCGACTGGTGGGCGTCGCGGAAGGTGGTGTCGGTGACGCCCAGCGTCGCTGACTCGCGCATCCAGCGGGCGAACCCCTCCGGGCCGAGGTCGAGCAGGCGCTGCCGGGACCCGGCGGGCGGGGCGCCCTCGGGGACGGCGGGAAGCTTGGACGCCGGGTCGATCAGGTGGGGGCGTTCGCCGTGCGGCTTGTTCACCGTGACGTCGGCCAGGTAGGTGAGCAGGCGGGTGCCCCGGTCGGCGGAGGGGCGCGCGGTCAGGAGCTGGGGGCGCTCCTCGATGAACGAGGTGGTGGCCCGGCCCTGTCGGAAGTCCTCGTCCTCCAGCACGGCCTGGAGGAAGGGGATGTTGGTGGAGATGCCCCGGATCCGGAACTCGGCCACCGCGCGCTGGGCGCGGCTCACCGCCGTGGCGAAGTCGCGGCCCCGGCAGGTGAGCTTGACCAGGAGCGAGTCGAAGTACGCGCTGACCTCCGACCCCGCCGCCGCGGTCCCGCCGTCCAGACGGATGCCCGAGCCGCCGGGGGACCGGTAGGCGCTGATGGTCCCGGTGTCCGGCCGGAACCCGTTGGCGGGGTCCTCGGTGGTGATGCGGCACTGGAGCGCGGCGCCGTGCAGGACGATCGCGTCCTGGGACAGGCCCAGCTCCGCGAGGGTCTCACCGGAGGCGATCCGGATCTGGGACTGCACGAGGTCCACGTCGGTGACCTCCTCGGTCACCGTGTGCTCGACCTGGATGCGCGGGTTGAGCTCGATGAACACGTGTCGGCCGTCCCGGCCCACCAGGAACTCGACCGTGCCCGCGTTGCGGTAGCCCAGTTCCCGCGCGAGCAGCACCGCGTCCCGGCACATGCGCTCGCGCAGTTCCGGGTCGAGGTTGGGGGCGGGAGCCAGCTCGACGACCTTCTGGTGGCGGCGCTGGACCGAGCAGTCGCGTTCGTAGAGGTGGATCACGTCCTCGCCGTCGGAGAGGATCTGCACCTCGATGTGGCGCGGGTCCACCACGGCGCGCTCCAGGAACACCGTGGGGTCGCCGAAGGCGGTCTCGGCCTCGCGCATGGCCGCCTCGATGGACTCACGCAGGGCGCCGGGAGCGTCCACCCGGCGCATGCCCCGGCCGCCGCCACCGGCCACGGCCTTGACGAAGACCGGGAAGCCGATCTCCTCGGCGGCGGTGACCAGGCCGTCGACGTCGGTGGAGGGCGCGGTGGAGTCCAGGACGGGGATGCCGGCCCGCCTGGCGGCGGCGATGGCGGTCGCCTTGTTCCCGGTCAGTTCCAGGACCTCGGCGGGCGGACCGACGAAGGTGATGCCCGCCTCGGCGCAGGCCCGGGCCAGGGCGGGGTTCTCGGACAGGAACCCGTAGCCGGGGTAGACGGCGTCGGCGCCCGCCTCCCTTGCCGCGCGGACGATCTCGTCCACGGACAGGTAGGCGCGGACGGGGTGCCCGGGCTCACCGATCTGGTAGGCCTCGTCGGCCTTGAGCCGGTGCAGTGAGTGGCGGTCCTCGTGGGGGAAGACCGCGACGGTGCGGGCCCCCAGTTCGTGCCCCGCGCGCAGGGCGCGGATGGCGATCTCACCTCGGTTGGCCACCAGTATCTTCTCGAACATGCCGGATGCCTCCTGGACTCCGTGACGCGGTACCGGCACGGGCCGGCGCCGTCGCCGGTGTTGCCGGTACTCCGGGTGCTGCCGGTGGCCGCGCAGGGCGCCACTCCAGGGAAGCGGTGCCCAGGCAGGGCCACGGGAACCCTAACGAGCGGCGCGGAGTGGGGCGCCGGTCGGGGTTACCCGTGGGTAGGTTCGTTCTGCGCTGGGGTGTTTCGTATGATCTGCGCATTTCGGGACCTTGGGTCCTCGTTCCTCCGGGGTCCCTCCGGTGTCGGCTGGCCCAGCAGCTCGACGGTGGCCTCGACCGCCGCGCGGTGTCCGTCCAGGGAGGCGGCCTCGGGCAGTCGCGCGCAGCCGATCCAGAGTCCGTCGATGATCACCAGGAGCATCTCGGTGGCGGCTTCGAGGTCCGTGCCGGGCGCGAGGGCGCCCTGGCTCCGCGCGTACTCAAGGAGCCGCAGGAAGCTCGCGCGGGTCTCCTCGGTCAGGGCCTCGAGGGTGTCCGCGAACACCGGGTCCACGGCGGCGCGGGCGTAGTAGGCCGACCAGATGCGGGCCTGGGCCAGCTTCCGTCCGTCGGTGGGCAGCAGCTCCAGCAGCACCTGACGCAGGGCCGCCGAGAAGTCCAGCCCTCCCGGCCCGATCCGTAATCGCCCGAAGCGTTCGGTGACCTCGTCCACGGTCGCTCGGAGGGCGAAGCGGAGCAGCCTGTCCTTGGAGTCGAACTCCCGCTGGACGGCGCCCGCCGAGAGGCCCGCCTCCGCGGCGACGGTCCGGACGCTGACGCCCTCCAGGCCCTCGCGCGCGGCTATCCGGTGTAGGGCCTCGGCGATCTCGCGTCGCCGGCCCTCCCTGTCCACGTTCTTCGGCACGGACGCATTCTGGCACAGGGCGCGCAGGAATGATACGCTCGTATCGATACGTACGTATTAAGGTTGTGCGCGCTTGCTCGAAGATGCCCCCGCCCGCTCGCGGCTCCTCCTCGCCGGCTCGGCCCTGCTGTGCCTGACCACCCTGGCCGGGGTCGGTCTCGTCCTCCTGCCGCCCGTGTCCCTGGCGATGTGGCAGGCCGCGCTGGTCGCGCTGGAGTTCTCCGCCGTGTTCGCCCTGGTCTCCCTGTGCGGCGTGGTGCTGGCACTGTGGGCCAGGCGTTCCCGGGGCGGCCGCGGCGCGCTCCTGCTGGCGCTGGTGAACGTGCTCCTACTGGTCCTGGCACTGGTTCCCTCGGTGTCCGTCTGGCGGACGGCCCGCGCCGAGGGCGTGCGGCTGGACCCGTTCCAGTACGCGGCCGGGTTCGCCACGACGGCCGACCGCGAACCGGTCACGCTGGAGTACGCCAGCCCCGGGGGAGACCCGCTGGAGCTCGACGTGTGGCGACCCGAGGGCGGGGTCCCCGAGGACGCCCGGCTCCCGGTGGTGGTCAACGTGCACGGAGGCGCGGAGGACCTGCCGCAGAGCCTGCTGCCCCGCTGGGACACCTGGCTCGCGGACAGCGGGGGCGAGCGGGTGGTGTTCGACGTGGACTACCGGTACTTCCCGGACGGCGACTGGTCGGCCTCGCTGGCCGACGTGCGCTGCGCCCTGGGCTGGGTGCACGAGAACGCCGCCGACTACGGCGGCGACCCCGCGCGGATCGCGCTCAACGGCCAGTCGGCGGGCGGGCTCCTGGTCCTGCTGGCCGCGCACGCGGACGGCCCCGAACCCAGTTGTGACACCGAGGTTCCGGAGGTGGACGCGGTCGTGGCGTGGTACTCGGCCACCGACGGCACCGACGAGGCCCCGCCGGTCCCCTGGCGGCAGCGGCGGTCCCCGGTGGGGGACGACCTGCTGGAGTCGAGTGAGCGCATGGTCGGCGGCCCACCGGAGGAGTATCCGGAGGAGTACGAGGCGATGTCGCCCCTTCTCCAGGTGGACGAGGACGGTCCCCCGACTCTGCTGATCACGGCGGGCCACGACTTCTTTCTCGGCACCGAGGACAACGACCGCATGGCCGACCGCCTCGCGTCGGTCGGAGTTCCCCACCACCACGTGGAACTGCCGTGGACCGAGCACATGTTCGACCTGAACTGGGGTGGATTCTCCAGTCAGGTCGCGCGGCAGAGTATTGACGACTTCCTCGGCGACCATTTGTAGGTCCCGTATTCCCAGGGCCGACGGACCCGGTGCGTGATATCCGCATCACGGTGAGTCGGCCTTCTTTCGCGTTTTCTGCGGTTCCCGATTCGACACATGGTCCGGGATTCAACTTAAAGGAGTCCTAAGAGTCGGTATCAGGATCGTGTCCTCATTGTTCTGGTCCCCTGATTTCACCCTCCGGGAGTGCCTCCAGAAGAGGCTTGGCGTGCAGAAGCGCCTACTGGCAGTGATTCCCGGCGTCCCGGCGGGTTCCGTGCGCAGCGGGGAAAACGTCTGGGGCGGAACCCCATTTCCGCCGGTGAAGCGCGCCCAACCTGCCCGTGGGTCGGCTTGCGGCAAAGGTGAAACCATTGTTCTGGCCGGTACCCGGTCCCTTTCCGGGGGTGGTCGATCGGGTCGGATCATTTCGGTTCGGAAATCCTTGGGGAGTGTTGACAAGGTGCATTGCCTCTGCTTCGATTTGGCTCGCAAGTCTTGATCAACTGTGAAACTGATCGAGTGGGCGGTCCAGGCGCGTGGGACACCACTGGTCGGTGGTGGACTCGTGACATCAGTAAGGGAACTCGTGACCAACCCAGTCGTGCGCTTGAAAGACATAACAAAGACATACGGTGACGGCCGGATTGCGGTTCCGGTGCTGCGCGGTGTTTCCCTGGACGTCGCTGAGGGCGAATGGGTCTCGGTGATGGGGCCCTCCGGGTGCGGCAAGTCGACCCTGCTGAACTGCGCCTCCGGCCTGGACCGGATCGACGGGGGCAGCGTGCTCGTCGAGGGTGAGGACATCCACTCCATGTCCGAGCGCAGGCGCACGGCGTGGCGCGCCCGCCGGACCGGCTTCGTCTTCCAGGGCTACAACCTCATCCCCGTCCTCTCAGCCGTGGAGAACGTGGAGATGCCCCTCCTCCTGGGCGGGGTCCGGCCGAGGGAGGCCCGCCGCAAGGCGGTCTCGGCGCTCACCCGCGTGGGGTTGGGTGAACGCGCCGACCACGTCCCCGCCCAACTGAGCGGCGGCCAACAGCAGCGGGTCGCGATCGCCCGCGGCATCGTGCACGCCCCCGCCATCGTCTGGGCGGACGAGCCCACCGGGGCCCTGGACTCCGCCTCCACCGAGGAGGTGCTGACGCTGCTCCGGGAGCTCCACGCCGACGGCCTCACCCTGATCATGGTCACGCACGACCCCGACGTGGCCGCCTACGGCGACCGCGAGGTCCACATGCTCGACGGCCTCGTGGACCGGGTCGAGGACCACACCACGCGGACCGCCGACGCCGCCGCCGGGGGCGACCAGTAGATGAACGACGCAATCACGCTGGCCGTCGCGGTCGCGTCCCCCCTGGCGCTGATCGCACTGGTGGCGCTCTCGGCGCGGGGCCGACTGAGCGTCCGCATCGCGGCGCGCAACGTCGGGCGGCGCCCGGGGCAGACCCTCCTCGTGGCCATGGGCCTGTCTCTGGCCGCGCTGCTCTTCTCGGCCTCCTTCACGCTGGAGTCCACGCTCCACCAGGCGATGCGCGCGCAGCAGACCGCGGACCTCGGTGAGGTCGACGCGGTCGTGACGCCGGGCGGGGACGACGACCGCGACGAGGACGACCCCGACAACGACCCCGACGCCGGACCTCCCATGCTGGAGCGCGACGACGTCCGGTCCGTCGAGAGGGCCCTGGACGACCCCGACACCACCGTCTCCTCCCTGCTCACCCTGCGCCTCCCCGTGGCCCACGAGCGCGCCGACCGCGGCGACCCCGGGCTCACGGTGCTCGGCGTCGCCAACAACGACGCCGCGATCCGGCTCGTGGACGGCGACGGCACGGAGATCGCGCGCGGCGGCCTCGGCCAGAACGACGTCCTGTTGAGCCGGGAGGCCGCGCGGGAGCTGCGCGCCGACCGCGGCGACACGGTCGTCGTCGCCGGACGCCAGGCACGCGTCGTCGGCGTCTACGAGGCCGGTGCGCCCCTCGCCCCGCCCGAGTCCGCCCTCGTGCCGCTTTCCGCGCTCCAGCGCACCGCCGACCTGACCGGCCGGGTGAACACCGTCACCCTGTCCTACGGGCAGGAGGTCACCTGGGAGGCGGGCGAGGACCCGGTCCGCACCGACCTCTCCTCCCTGGTCAGGACCAACGGGTGGGAGGCCGAACCGCTCCGCGCCTCCGCGCACGAGAGCGCGGACCGTCTCACGACGGACCTGGCGACCCTGTTCCTCCTCTTCAGCCAGCTCTCCATGGTCGCGGGCGTGCTCCTCATCGTGCTCGTCGTCATGATGCTCGCGGGGGAGCGCCGCCAGGAGTTCGGCGTCCTGCGGGCGATGGGCATGAAACGCGGACGGCTGGGCCTCGTCCTGACCGTCGAGGGGCTGGGCTACGCGGTGCTGGCCTCGGCGGCCGGAACACTGGCCGGTTGGCTGGCGGGCGTGGCCGCCTCGCGGGTGCTGAGCGACCGCGTCGCCGACCCGGCCCTGCCCCCGCCCGCGCTGGAGTTCGGGTTCGACCCCGTGGCCATGGCGACCGCCTACCTCATCGGCGTCGGCGTCATCACGGTGGTGTTCACCTTCGCCGCCGCGCGCGCCTCCAAGGTGGACATCGTGTCCGCGCTGCGCGGGTCCGAGGCCCCGTCGCGGCGCCGCTGGTGGACCGTGCCCCTGCTCTCCCTGATCCTGCTGCTCGGGCTGGCCACGGCCGCTCTGGGCGTCCAGAACGGCACCGCGACCGAGACCCTGACCGGTCTGACGCTGGCGCTCGGGGGCCTGGGCGCGCTCCTGCCGAGGCTGCGGGTGCCCAGGCGCCCGGCCCACTCGCTGTGCGCCGCCGTGATCATCGCGCTCTGGTCCGTGCCGGGGGAGCTGTTCGGGGACACCGGTTCCGGGATCACGCTGTTCTTCCTCGCCGGGATGGCGCTGGTCGCCGCCGGGGTGTGGCTGTTCGTGGCCAACAGCGACCTCGTCCAGAGCTTCCTGCGCCGCGTCCTGGCGCCCCTGCCGTCGATGGCCTCCGTGGTGCCCATCTCGGTGGCCTACTCCGTGCGCAACCGTGCCCAGGCGGGGATGACGATCGCGATGCTGAGCATCGTGGTCCTCACCATCACCCTCAGCGGGTTCGTCACCGCCGCCGTCAACCAGGTCTACTCCGACCACCGTTCGGTGACCGGCGGGTTCGACGTGCGGGCCGAGTGGGTCGCCGGTCAGGGCGCGCCGCCCGAACTGGGCACCGTCCTGGCGGAGAGCCCGCGCGTGGACGCCGCGAAGGTGGAGCGCGTCGGCGGCTACCAGGAGGTCACGACCGAGGCCCGCCAGGTCGACGCGGACGCGGACGCGGAGGAGGTGCGGGTGTGGGGGGCCGACGACGACTACCTGCTCGGCAACCGCTACCCGGTCTTCCTGCGCGCGGACGGCCTGGACACCTCCGAGGAGGTCTGGGACGAGCTCCGGCGCACCCCGAACACCGCCGTGGTCTCCGCCGCCATGATCCCCAGCGACTCCGCCGCCTTCGTCGGCGGCGGGAGCGACCTCGAACTGGAGGGCGTCGACGTCCTGGACGACGGCCTGCCCGCGAACCTGAGGCTGGAGGTCACCGAACCGGACGGCGACACCACCACGACGCTCCGGGTCATCGGCGTCGTGGACCGCAGCGCCGAGTACCTGGGTGACGTCGTCACCTCGACCGAGGGGTTGAGCCGGGTCACCGGTGAGGACGCCGTACCCGGGAACTGGTTCGTCCGGGCACAGGACCGGGACGAGGTCGGCAAGCTGGAGGTCGCCCTCCAGAGGGCGCTGATGGACCACGGGGTCACCACCACCCCGATGCGCGAGGAGGTGGAGTTCCGGGCCTCGTCCAACGGCGTCGTGCAGTGGCTCCTCATGGCGTTCATGGGCTTCGGGCTCGTGGTCGGCTGCGCGGCCCTCGGAGTGGTCAGCATCCGGTCGATCTCCGAGCGCCGCAACCAGATCGGCGTCCTGCGCGCCATCGGCATGCAGATCTCCGGGGTCCGCAGGCTCTTCCTGATCGAGTCCCTGGTCATCACCGTGAGCGGGATCGCCCTCGGTGTCGGGCTCGGTTTCGCGGTCTCGCCCGGACTCGTCGACTCACTGCGTGTGGACCTGCCGGGGGTCGTCTACACGGTGCCCGTGTCCGTGCTGGTCGGGGTCGTCGGAGTCACCCTGGTGTTCTCCACGGTGGTCTCCGTCCTGACGTCGCGGAGGGCGGGCGAGGTACCCCCGGCGGAGGCGCTCCGTGGTCAGTCCTGAGAACGAACCGGCCCCGCTGCGCCGCAACCGGTCGTTCCGCATCCTGTGGACCGGTCAGTTCGCCGCGCAGCTCGGCCCGGGCATGGGAGCCGTCGCCTACCCCGTCATCCTCCTGGACCTGGGCGGGACACCGGCCCTGACGGGTTCGGTCACCTTCCTCCTGGGGGTCGCGGCGGTCTCCGCCCGGCTCCCCGGTGGAGCGGCGGCCGACCGGTTCGACCGGCGTACCCTCATGATCGCGGCGCAGGGCACCCGGGCCCTGGCCATGGTGGTCCTGTGCCTGGGGCTGCTCACCGGGTCGCCGTGGCTGCTGTGGCTGGTGGTGATCGTGGCGCTGGTGGACGTGGTCGGGCACGAGGCCTACCGCTTCGCCGAACGCGCCGCGCTGCCCCACATCGTCCGATCGACCGACCTGTCCGCCGCCGTCGGCCGGAACGAGGCCCGCAACCAGATCGCCTCCCTGATCGGTCCCGTGCTGGGAGGGTGGCTGATGGCTGTGTCGCGCACCCTCCCGTTCGGTGCCGCGGCGCTGGGCCACGCCTTCGCCGCGATCGGGCTGCTCTTCGTCAGGGAGCGGTTGCAGCACCCCCGGACCCCCGCCGCGCGCGGGGACGGGGCGCGGCTCCGCACCTGGACCGAGGCGTTCTCGTGGATCTGGGCCCGGCCCGAGCTGCGCGTGCTGCTCCTCAGCTGCGTCGCCCCGAACCTGGTGATCACCGGGGTCGTGCTCACCGTCGTCATGGTCGGCGCGGAGGCGGGAGTCAGCACCGGCCAGATCGGGACCGTGCTCGGCGTGGCCAGCCTCGGCGGGATCGGCGGCGCGCTGGGAGCCTCCGCCCTGCTGCGCCGCTTCTCCCCTCGGGGCCTGGTGCTGGCCACCCTGTGGTGGCTCCCGATCACCGTCGTGGCCACGATCCCCCTCGTCGACCACTGGGCCGTGGTGTTCCCCCTCGCGGCGGCCATGGCGGCCGCACCGCTGCTGTCCATCATCCTCGGCACCTACCAGCTCCTGAACACGCCCGACCGCCTCCAGGCCCGTGTGGGCAGCGCCTGCACGTTCGTCACGGGGGCCGCCGCGCCCCTCGGCCCCCTCGCCGCGGGATTCGGTCTCCAGTTCGCCGGAACGATGCCCCTGTTCCTGGGATTCACCGTGCTCATGTTGGTCGTCGCCGTGTGGGTCTCGTTCGACCCCAGTACACGGCGGCTGGGCTCGCTCCCCCCGTCCCCGGACCGCTCTCCGGGGAATCCCCCCGACCACGCACCCCCCAGTGCAAAGGAAGTGTCATGAGACCGCACCAGGATGTTCCCTCCACCTCCGGCAGCACGCTCTCCAACAGGTTTCCCGTGGGGATTCTGGGCGTGGGCTCCCACGTTCCCGACAACGTGGTCACCAACGAGGAACTCGCGCGGGGCCTCGACACGAGCGACGAGTGGATCGTCAAGCGGACGGGTATCCGGGAGCGCCGGTTCCTGCCGGAGGGCACGGGCACCACGGACATGTGCGTCGCGGCGGCCGAGGAGGCGCTGAGGGAGTCGGGGACCGACGCCGCCGACCTCGACTGCGTCATCGTCGCCACCTTCACGTTCGACCAGCTGCTCCCCTCCACGGCGCTGACGGTGTCCGAACGGATCGGCGCGCGCCGGGCGGTCGCGCTCGACCTGAACCAGGCGGCCTGCTCCGGTGGGCTGTACGGCATGTGGACGGCGCTGCACCTCTTCCAGGGCGGCCAGTTCCAGCGGGTGCTGGTGATCGGCGCCGAGGCGCTGTCCCGCATCACGGACCCCACCGACCGCACCACGCGGGTCTTCTTCGGTGACGCGGCGGGCGCCGCCGTGCTCGGCCCCGTCGAGGAGTCCAGCGGCGTGCTCTCCTGGAGCCTGGGCGGGACCCTCTCCCACGGCGTCGAGGTGCCCGCGGGGGGAACGCGCGAGCCGTTCGGCCCCGAGGTCGTGGGCACCGGCCGCCAGTACCTGAAGATGAACGGACCGGAGGTCTGGGAGCAGGTCATGACCCGCGTCCCGCCGAGCGTGGAGGAGACGCTGAAACTGGCCGGTCTGCGAGCGGACGAGATCGACCACTACGTCTTCCACCAGGCCAACCGGAACCTCGTGACCGGCCTGATGGACGCCCTGGGGCAACCCAGGGAGAAGGCCGCGACCACGATCGAGGAGTACGGCAACACGGGTGCGGCGACGATCTTCACCGTGCTCGACCGGCTCCGCAGGAGCGGCCGGCCCCGCGCCGGCGAGCACGTGCTCATCGCCGTCATCGGGGCCGGTTTCCTCTGGGGCAGCATGTGCCTCCGTCAGCAGGCCTCCGCCGCCTGAGACCGCACCAGGTCCAGCAGGTCCCCCACACTGCCGAGGTCCTCGAACCCCTCCTCCGGCACCTCCACCCCGCACCTCTCCCTGACCAGCAGGCGAATCTCGTACCCGGCGATCGAGTCCACCCCCACGTCCTGGAGGAGGTCGTCCCTTTCGAGATCCATTCCCACGGCGTCAACCGCCTCGCGAATGATCCCGAGAGTCACCGCGTCGTCCACTGAGTATTCCCCTGCCATTTTCCACCTCGTTCTTCCGGTTCGATGAATCCGTGTCGGCCAGGAATGAACATACAAGAGAATCCATCATCCCCACAGTGATTGGAATTGTCTGATGAGTGCCATCGAGTCCTACGAAAGCGAAGTCAAGAAGGTCTACGTCGAGCTGTTCGAGATCGACGTGGAACCGGAGTCGATCGGCAGCGAGGAGGAGTTGTTCGGCCCGCAGTGCGACTACGGGATCGACTCCATGGACGTCCTGAGGTTCCTCGCCGACCTGCGCCAGCGCTACGACCTCGACGTCTCCGAGATCGCGACCGAGACCTTCCGTACGCCCGCGTCCATCGCCGTCTTCCTCTCCGAGCGCGGGGGGACGGCCGAGTGAGGGGCGCCCTGGTCACGGTCTCCGCGATCGAGGAGGACGAGTACCCCCTGGTCGCGCAGTGGTTCCGGCGCGGCATGGTCGGGGCGCTCAGCACCGGCGGCTCCGCCCGCTTCACGAGCACCTCGGACATCCGCGCGGCCGTCACGGGCGGACCGGAGCGGTACGCGATGGTCCGCACGCACGACGGCGTCCCGGTCGGGCTGGTGCAGTGGCGCCAGCGCAAGTACCCCGGCAGCTACACCGTCGGCGGTGTCATCGGGGACAGCGAACTCTGGGACTCGGGCTGCGGGGGAGAGGCGTCGTGGCTGCTGGTCCACGAGCTCTTCCACGCCCAGAACGCGCACCGGGTCGAGTTCGTCACCGCCGCTTTCAACGTCCGCGTCGTACGAATGCTGATCAAGTCCGGAATGGTCATCGAAGGGGTCCTGCGCGACTACTTCTTCCTCGACGGTGCCTATCACGACGCGATCGTCACGTCGTACCTCCGCGAGGAGTACTACAGCGCGGACGAGAGCGGAATGACCGGGGACGCCTTCTTCGGGGACACCGTTCCCGCCTCGGACAAGGCCGCGGCCCGCGCACTCCTGCGCGAACACATGCGTGAGCAGTGGCCACAGGACATTCGCAGAGCCTACGCAGAGGAGTCGTGAGATGACAAAGGAACTCGAATCGAAGGTCGCCCTCGTCACCGGGGGAGGCAGCGGTCTCGGCCGCGCCGTGGCGACGCGCCTGGCCGACCTCGGCGCCACCGTCGCCGTCGGCTACCTCAACCGGGCCGAGGTCGCGGAGAAGACGGCCGAGGAGATCCGCGCGGCGGGCGGGTCGGCCCGGGCGCTCAGGGTCGACGTGCGCGACTACGAGGCGGTCTCGGCCGCCGTCCAGGAACTGACCAGGGAACACGGCCGCATCGACATCCTGGTCAACAACGCCGGTATCTGCACTGCGAGCACCATCGTCTCCACGGACTCCACCGAGGGCTGGACCGACGTCATCCAGACCAACCTCGTGGGCGCCTACCACTGCATCAAGGCGTGCGCCCTGCCGATGATGCTCCAGGGCTCCGGGGCGATCGTCAACGTCTCGTCCATCCTCGGCCTGGTCGGCAAGGGCGGGCTGAGCGCCTACTGCGCCAGCAAGGCCGGGCTCTCCGGGCTCACCGCGTCCCTGGCCGCCGAGTTCGCCACGCACGGCGTCCGGGTCAACGCGGTCGCCCCCGGCTACTCGGACGACACCGGGATGATCCAGCAGTTCCCGATCGAGCAGAAGGAGGTCATCATCAACGAGCGCATCCCGCTCCAGCGCCCGGCCCAGCCGGAGGAGATCGCAGAGACGGTCGTCTTCCTCACCCGTGACGGCTCCAGCTACATGACCGGTCAGACCATGGTGGTCGACGGCGGCCTGACGTCGGTGATCCGGGGGATGGCGAAGACCAGATGAGCCAGGGGACCGCGATTCTGTTCAACCCCCAGGTCGCCATGCGCCCGGGGGACTACCGGGACCTGTACGAGGCGCTGCCTCCCGTGCGGCGGCGCCTGGCACAGGCCTCCGAGGCGATCGGCGTCGACCTGGAGGAGGCCTTCCACTCCGCCGACGCGGACCTGGTGAACCAGGGGCCGCTGATCCGGCCGATGTCGGTGGCCCTGGGGGTGGCGCTTCACGACTCCCTGCCCGCCGAGTACCGCGACGGCGCGGAGTACATGGCGGGCCTGAGCCTGGGGCAGATCACCGCCGCCGCGGCCGGTGGCGCCCTGTCGTTCGACGACGCGGTGCGCACCGTGCGGACCATGGCGACGGTCGAGGGCGAGGTCTTCGCCGGGCGGGACCACGGGAGCACCTTCTGCTACTGCGTGGACCTGGAGTCGGTGTTCGCGAAGATCGAGGAACTCGCGGCCCGGGGCTACGACGTCGCGCCCTGCGCCATCACCGGGGACGACCAGATGGTCGTCTCGGGGGAGGCCGCCGCCCTGACCGCCGTCAACGAGCTCGCGGCGGCCGGGGGCGGGGTCGGTGTCCGCATCCCGCACGGGCCGCCCGGCCACTCGCCCATGCTGGCGCCCGCCGAGGAGCGCTTCGCCGCCGAGTGGGGGCAGCGCGACCGGGTCCGCGTCCCCAGGGTGCCGCTGATCTGCAACATGGACTCCACTCCGCTGGCGACGGCCGAGGCGGTGCGCGACGCCCTGATCACCCAGTACACCCGGACCGTCCACTGGGCCAGGGGGATCGAGCGGCTCCTGGACCTGGGCACGACCCGGTTCGTCGTGGTCGGACCCGGCCACTTCATCGGGAAGTCCTTCCGGTTCATGACCACCGCCAGGCGGGCCAGCGTCGTCCGCTTCGACCAGGCGTCCTCGTTCGCGGCAGAGCCGGCGGTCCGGTCGTGAGGGCCGTGCTGTTCGGCGGGACGGTGCCGCCGCTGCACGCCAAGGTCGGCGAGTTCCTGGAGACCGACCCCTACGCCCGTGCCCGTCTGGAGGAGGCCGAGGAGGTCCTGGGCCAGCACGTCCTGCCCCGCTTCTCCCAGGCCACGGAGTCCTACTCCCCCGAGGCGCGGCAGGCCTACCTCGTCACCTGCGTGGCCCTGGCCGACCGGGCCAGGGAGGAGGACGGCGAGGCCGACGTGTGCGCGGCGGCGAGCATCGGGCACCTGCCCGCGCTGCACTACTGCGGGGCGCTGTCCTTCGCGGACGTGATGCGGCTCGGAGAGGCGGTCGCGGAGTGCGAGAACACGTGGAACGCCACCGACCACGGGCTCGTCTCGCACTTCATGTACCGGGTCGGGCGGGACCGCCTCGCGGAGCTGGTCGCGGAGGTGGCCGCCGAGGGCGGGTGGGCCGAGGTGGCGGGTCACTTCAGTGACACCATCCACCTGCTCAACGTCTCCGCGGGGAGCCTCCCCCGGCTCGAACGGGCCGTCCGGGCCGGGGGAGGGGTGCCCGTGCTCACCTTCCCCCAGGCCGAGCACAGCGGGGTGAACGCCCCGCTGCGGGACCGGATCGGGGAGGCCGTGGCGGGCTTCCGCTTCCGGGACGCGCGGCTCGGCTTCGTCCGGGGCGCGGACGGCGTGCTCGTCGACTCCGCGGAGGAGCTGCGTTCCCTGCTGCGGGACGACTGCGTCACGCCGGTCGACTTCCCCCTGGTCGTGGACCGCCTCCGCGACCTCGGGGTGAGACGGGTGCACGTGGTCGGCCCGGGCAACCTGTTCGAACGGCTGACCAAGGAGCACTTCGACGTGACGGTCCTGGTGCCCGACGCCCGGGCACGCGGCCTGGCGGTCCCCGACTCGGGCCCCGCCCGGGTGAGCGGCGGCCGGGTCGCGTCCACCACGTGAGAGGGAGGGACAGGTGACAGGAAGACTGGTCATCGACGGCGAGGAGATCCCGCGCGGCCGACTCCACCAGGAGACCGCGGCGCTCGCCACGGCCCTGGCGTCCGCCGGTGCCGGACCGGGCCGGGGGGTCGTCATCGCACGTGACGACCCCCGCACCGCCGTGGTCACGGCCCTGGCCGCCGAGTCGCTCGGTTTCCCTGTGCTGTGCCAGGGAGAGCGGTGGCGCAGCGTCGCCCGCACCCGGCGGGTGGCCGCCGTGGTCGCCCCGGGGGCGGACGGCGCTCCGTCGGTGACGGCCCAACCGGACACGGGACTGCCCGACTTCGCGGAGTCCGCGCACACCCTGCTGTACACCTCGGGCAGCAGCGGCGAGCCCAAGGCGGTGGAGCTCTCGCACGCGGCCGTGGGCTACCACCGGTACGACGTCGCCGCCCACGCCGAGGTGGACACCCGGGACCGGATGCTGGTCCCGATGTCCCTCCTCAACTCGTACGGCTGGGGCATCGTCCAGTACTGGCTCTCGCACGGGTTCGAGATGCACGTGGAGTCGCGGCTGAACATGGACCGGGTGGCCGGACTGCTGCGCGAGGGTTCCCACACACGGCTCGACGGTGTCGGTTCGATGTACGCCGCGCTCCTGGTCGCGGCCCGCCGCGACCGGGAACTGGCGGCCGCGCTGGGCGCGCTGAGCTTCCGCGGCTGCGGCGGCGACGTGCTCCCGGTCGGCCTGGTGCGCGAGTACGCGGAACTGGTCGGCGGCCCGATCCACGACGGCTACGGGCTCTCGGAGACGGTGGCCTGGGTGACGCAGTCACTGCCCGGGAACTGGCGGCCCGGCACGGTGGGCCCCCTCATCAAGGGGTCGTCCGCCCGGATCGACCCGGCCGAGGGGGAGGTGCTCCTCCACGGGCCGGGCCTGATGGACGGCTACCTCGACGACGACGCCGCCAACGCCGCCGCCTTCACCGAGGACGGATGGCTGCGCACCGGGGACCGGGGGTCGGTCGAACCCGACGGCCACCTGGTCATCGAGGGACGCATCAAGGAGTCCCTGGTCGTCCACGGGGAGACCATCCCGCCGAGGTTCGTCGAGGACGTCCTGGCCGCCTGCGACCCGGTGCGGGAGGCGGCGGTGGTGGGCCTCCCGACCGGTCGGGCCAGGGGGGACCGGCTGGTGGCGTTCGCCGTGGTGGACGCGCGGGACCGGGAGCGGGCGCTCCCCCTGATGCGACTCGCCCTGCGGGAGCACCTCCCGGTACACCAGCGGCCCAGGGAGATCCACCTGCTGGACGAGTTCCCCCGTACACGTACCGACAAGCCGGACCGCCGGGCCCTGCGGGCACGGGCCGCCTCCCTGGAAAAGGAGAAGGATCAGGCTCATTGAATGAAAGGTGTGCGCGAAGGGTGACCGGAAGAATGTGAATCCGATCGTCCGGGCGAGGCGCCGAGGGTGTATTCCGTGTGTTCGACCTGGGATCCGAGGATCCCCGTATTGATGGCACACCGAGCCCTCGGTCGTTTCGCCATGCCTTTTTTCGGTTGATTGACGGGCTTGGGGAAAACTGATGAAAAGCGATCTTCGAGTGTTGACACGGGAAAAATAGGACTCCTAGACTCGGCACCGTTCGCGATTGTGCTTCGACGCGAATGCCAGGGATTCATCGTGAGAATTCGGGTCTGCCTGTCCCGTGTTTCTCCCCCTGTTTTTCACATTACTGAGAGGAATGGTTCCCATGCAGGAGTTCGAGGAGATCATCACCGAGTCCGTCGCTGGTGACGAGGTTTCGGTCATCGACTTCGGCTGCTAGCAGCCCGAGACCGTCCTCGGCCCAGCGGTCGAGGACGAGGTAGTCACAGGCCCCGTGGCGTCACCGGAGGATCCCGGTTCCCGCCACGGGGCCCTGGTCTCACAACCCGCGGCACCAGAGGACCGACCATGGCAGACACCACCGTCACCAGTACCTTCCGACCCTCCCGGTTCAACGTCGTCACCAGGACCGACGACGGTGACGCGGTCGTTCTGTACAACTCGATGCGCGGGAGCGTGTTCCGCGTCCAGGACCCCGTCGGCCGACGGGTGCACGATCTCCTGCACAACCGCAGGAGCGTCCTGAGCCGTCCCGGTTCGGAGGCCGCCGACGAGTCGCGCCTCTTCGACACCCTGGTCACCAAGGGGTTCCTGGTGGCCGAGGACCACGACGAGCTGGCGGAGGCCGACGCCCTGCGCGACCGGCGCAAGACCCGGACCGACCGCCTCGAACTGATCATCATGCCGACCGAGGCGTGCAACTTCCGGTGCACCTACTGCTACGAGGACTTCGCGCTGGGCCGCATGCTCACCGAGGTGCGGGAGGGCGTCAGGTCACTGGTCAGGCGCTACCGGCGCGAGCAGGGGATCGAGAGCCTCACGGTCGCCTGGTTCGGCGGCGAGCCGCTGGTGGCCTTCGACGTGATCGAGGAGCTCAGCACCTTCTTCCTGGAGTTCTGCGCCGAGGAGGGCATCGAGTACAGCGCGGGCATCACCACCAACGGCCTGCTGCTCACCCCCGAGGTCGCGCGGCGCTGCGTCGAACTGGGCATCAGCAACTACCAGGTCACCCTGGACGGCCCGGCCCACACGCACGACTCCTCCCGCTTCCTCATGGGCGGGGGAAGGACCTTCGACGAGATCATCGCCAACCTGACGCGGATGGCGGAGACGGACGCGGACTTCCGCGTGATCGTCCGGACCAACTTCACCGAGGCGAACAGCGTCCACGTGCCCGAGCTCATCGACCAGCTGGGCGGGCTCTACGCCGGGGATCCCCGCTTCAGGGTCATCTACCGTCCCGTCGGCGACTGGGGCGGCCCGCAGGGCGAGGAGTCCGAGGCCTACGCGGGCAAGCAGGCGGAGATGACCAAGCTCGACCTCTGCTCGAACGCGACGGAGGCGGGCCTGACCACGGCCGACGACGTGTTCCTGAGACCGAACGGCTCGGTCTGCTACGCGGCCTCTCCGTGGTCCTTCGTGATCCGCCCCAACGGGGTGGTCAACAAGTGCACCGTGGCCCTGCGCGACCCCCGCAACGCGGTGGGACGGCTCGACGCCGAGGGCGACCTGGGGCTGGACCCGGAGCTGATGAGCCTGTGGGTGGACAACGACGACGCCACGGACTCCGGCTGCCACTCCTGCTTCTTCCGCCCCTCCTGCCAGGGCGCGCACTGCCCCCTCGTGCGTATCCAGGAGGGGACGCGTCCCTGCCCGCCGCAGAAGGTCTGGATCGGACCCACCATCACCACGGCGGCCTCCAACGGGAGGCAGCGGTGACCGGCCCGCGCCGCGCTGAGGTCGCGGCGGACGACGACGGCACCTGGTGCGCCTGGACCTCGGAGTCCGGGCCGGTCAGGGCGCTCGGACTGTGGGGCCCCCGGAGCGGACGGATCACCGAACTGGGGCCGGGGACCTCCGTGTACGCCGGGGCGGGCACGGGGCGCTTCCTCCTCCAGGACGGCGCGACCGTCCGGTCGTGGAGCCCCGCGCAGGGCCTGCGGGACGAGGGCACGGCGGAACCCGGAGCCCTGCTGCTCGACGCCCCCGCACCCGGCACGGGCGGAGGTCGCCTGGTCGTGGCCTCCACCGAGGAACTGGTCCTGCTGGCCGGGGCCGCGGACCCCGTGTCGCGTCGGCTCTCCGCGCCGCCGCTGCTCCTGGCCTGGCAGCACCGCCGGCGCGCCGTCCTGTGCGTGCTCTCGGACGGGACCGTCCTGCGGACGGACCCCGTCACCGGGACGACCGAGACCGCGAACCTGCCCGGTGCCGAGACCTACCGTCTGGCCTGCTACGAGGAGGTGCTGGGCGGTGTCTGGGCGGTCCCGGCCGCCTCCCCCGGGACGGCGCGGTTCCACCGCACCGAGACCGACCCCTCCGACCCCGTCTACCGACGGGAACTCGGCGTCGAGGCCGACGCGATCCGCGCCTCACACAGCGGGGAGTGGCTCATCGCCCGGACCCCCGGCCGGGGGCCGACCCGTCTGGTCAACGTCAACAGCGGGAGGGGGTTCGACGTGCCGGGTGAGTTGGCGGCACGAGGAGTCCCCTGCGTGTTCTCGTTCGACAACCGGTTGATCAGCGTCGAGGGAGACACCTTCGAGTCGCTCCCCGTCCCGGCACGGGCGGACATCCGCTCACGCGACGGCTCCCTGGAGATCGACACGTTCTGGTCGGCCCCGCCCCAGATGCACCGCGCCGCGCGCCCGCAGCGGCCCGCGCCCAGGAACAAGGAGGTGGGGGCGGATGCCCGCACCGGTTCATGACCTTCCCCTGCGCCTGCTGTCCCCCGAGAACCGTCTGACCAAGGTGTCGGTTTGGGAACGGGCACGGGAGTGCGCCGCCGAGATGGACCGGGCGTCGCGCCGGACCCCCTTCGACGCCGAGGCCTTCTGCCGGGCCGCGAACCGGGGCGCACTGGTCCTCGCGATGGCCGGTGACCTCGCGGAGAGCGAGAGGTCCTGTCGGCGCCAGGCCCGCGTCCTGCTCTCCCTCGTCCGGAGGGGGCTGCTACCCCGTGCCGAGACCGTCCGCGTCCTCCAGCCCTGGATCAACCTCGGGCGGCTCCGGGTGATCCGCGGTGACTGGGAGGGCGCGCTGCCGCACTTCCCCTCTCCTCAGGGGCTGCACGAGGCGGGTGTCTTCGCCGAAGGCCCCGGACCAAACCACGGCCTGACACCGGACGAGGCCGAGGACGTCCTGGGCTCCGAGAGCGGCCGGGCCTTCGTCACCAACACCCACGTGGTGGAGACCGCCAAGGCCCTGGCGCGCGGGCGGCGCGCGGACCTGCTGGCCGCACACGTCAGCCGATGGAAGGGGACGGCGGGCGCGCTTCCGCACGTGCGGGAGGCCTCCGCGCTGCTCGCGTTGAGGGGCGGCGCGCGGCTCCCGGAGATCCCACCGGGGACCGTGCCGACGCTGGCGGGCACCGCCGTCGAGATCCACGCGGCCTCGGCCGACGGGTCGCGGACCGACTCCCTCCTGCGGTGCCTGGACATCCTGGTGAAGGGCGCGCCGTCGGCCGACCTCGTGGCCGTCCTGCGCGCGGGGGCCGAGGTCCTGCGTTCTCGTGGGCGCGCGGAGGACGGCGCCCGGATCCTTCACCGGACAGCGGACCACTGTCGCGCACTGCGGGACGAGGCGGAGCTGTTCGCGGTGCTCAGCGAACTGGACGGGCTGGAGCCTGCGTCGGAGGCTGGCCGGGAGGCCCGGGCGCTCGCGGCCGACAGCGGATACGCCTTCGTCAGGGCGCGGGCCGGGGAGCCGCCGCTGCCACCGGCCGCACACGTGCCGCGCCTGGCGGTCCTGATCACCGCCGAACGGGAAGCCGAGTCACGCACCACTCCGGTCAGGGAGACCACATGACGCCCGCCAGCCCCACTCCGCGACCCCTCGGAGGCGACCACCCCGTCCTCGCACGGATCGTCGGGGACACCGACGCCTTCCTCGACCACTGGGAGCGCAGCCCGGTGGTCGCCGAGGCCGGACCCGCCGTGACGGAGGCCTTTCCCCTGGAAGCGGCGTTGTCGCTGGTCAACCGGGCCGGTCTGCCCGCCTCCTGCTTCCGGGTGTTCCAGGACGGCGCCCCCCTTCCCCAGGAGGAGTTCAGTGCGGACCGGGGACGACCCGGCCGGGGCAGGGAGCCCCTGGCCGACCGGTCCGCGCTGCTACGCGCCCACGACGCCGGGGCGACCATCGTCTTCGAGGAGGTCCGGCTCCTCGTCCCCGAGGTGGAGAGGCTCGCGACGGAACTGGAGGAGGAACTGGGCTTCGGCGTCTACTGCGCGGCCTTCCTGACCCCCGCCGGGAACTCCGGGGTGCGTCCGCACTACGACCTGGCCAGCGGGTTCCTCTGCCAGGTCCACGGTTCCAAGAGCTGGTCGGTGGGTGCCCCGGACACGCCGTGGCCGACGGTCCCGAGCGCCGACTCCCAGCCCGCGTTCGACCCCGTCCTGGAGACGGTGCTCACCCCGGGACGGACGCTGTACATCCCACGGGGCCACCCGCACGCCGGGACCGCCACGGACGAGCTCTCCCTGCACCTGTCCTTCGCCGTGAAGCCCCGGACCTGGAAGGACGTTCTCCAGGCCCACCTGCGTGGCGACACCCAGCACGCGCCCCTGCGCGAGATGCTCCCGCTGGGCCACACCGACCTCGACGGGCGCGACCTGCTGGCCGAGGCGGTGGAGCGGCTGAACGCGGCGGTGGCCCCACGGAGCTGAGGGGCGTGGGCGCGTCGGTCGAGACCGGGCTCCGCTCAGACGGAGACGCCGCCGTAGGACACCCCGGACAGGTCTGCCAGCTCGCGCTTCCACGCCACGAGGTCGTCGGGCTCGAACCCGTTCAGGTGGTCGTGCCCACAGGCCCGGGCCATCACCTGCATGAGCTCCACCGAGGAGCGCAGGAACCGGTTCAGCCGCTCGGCGGCCTCCGCCACGGGCAGACGGGCGCGCAGGTGCGGCCGCTGGGTAGCGATGCCCACGGGACAGTTGTTCGTGTGGCAGGCGCGCATGCCCAGGCAGCCGATGGCCTGCATGGCGGAGTTGGCCACCGCGACGACGTCCGCGCCCAGGGCCAGCGCCTTCACGAAGTCGGCGGGCACCCGCAGCCCCCCGGTGATGATCAGGGTGACGTCGCGGCGGCCCAGCCGGTCGAGGTGGCGCCGGGCGCGGGCCAGCGCCGGGATGGTCGGTACGGAGATGTTGTTCCGGAACAGCAGGGGGGCGGCGCCGGTGCCGCCGCCCCGGCCGTCCAGGATCACGTAGTCCACCCCGATCTGGAGCGCCGCGTCCAGGTCGCGTTCGATGTGCTGGGCCGACAGTTTGAAGCCGACGGGGATGCCCCCGGTGGCCTCGCGCACCTCGGCGGCCACCCGACGGAAGTCCGCGACGGAGACGAGATCGGGGAACCGGGACGGGGAGATGGCCGGGACCCCCTCCGGGAGGTCGCGCACCTCCGCGATCCGTCCGCTCACCTTGCTGCCCGGCAGATGGCCGCCGGTCCCGGTCTTGGCGGCCTGACCGCCCTTGAAGTGGAAGGCCTGGCAGCGGGCGACCTTCTCCATCGTGTAGCCGAAGCGGGCCGAGGCGAGCTCGTAGAAGTAGCGGCTGTTGGCCTCCTGCTCCTCGGGGAGCATCCCGCCCTCGCCGGAGCAGATGCCGGTGCCCGCCAGCTCCGCGCCCCGGGACAGCGCGGTCTTGGCCTCGGCGGAGAGCGCGCCGAAGCTCATGTCCGAGACCAGGAGCGGGATGTCCAGGACCAGCGGGCGGCGGGCGTTGGGGCCGACCACCACGCTGGTGCCCACCGGATCGTCGTCGAGCAGGGGAGGCCGGTGGAGTTCGGCGGTGACGATCTGGAGGTCGTCCCAGGAGGGGAGCTCGTCCCGGGGCACGCCCATCGCCGCCACCTCGCCGTGGTGGCCCACCCGGGTGAGCCCCTCCTCGGCCAGCTGGTGGATGCGGTCGTTGAAGGGTTCCTCGGGGGTGCCCTCGAAGTCGGCGTAGGAGCCCTGGTAGGCGGAGCGGTCGAAGTTCTGCGGGTGGTCCCGTTCCCAGGCGCGGATCTCGTCCTCGTCGACCCAGACCCCGCCGTCCTCCACCCAGGCCTCGAACCGCTCCAGGTCCTCGCCCTCGTAGTAGAGGTTGACGCCGCTGCGCGCGTCGTAGACGGAGCCGTGGACCCCGCAGACCAGCCGGTCGCCGTCCTCCACGGTGGCGTCGGACATGAGCGCGCCCCGGTGCTGGCAGCGTCCGAACAGGACCCTCACCTCGTCACCGGAGCCCGTGGCCTCCGCGTCCGTGGCCGGGGTCGGGTCGTCGGCGGACACGGAGGACCTCGGCAGGCGGATCACGGCCAGGTCAACGTTGGAGACCCGCGCGTGGGCGGGACGGAGGGGCTCCAGGTCGTCCCAGTCGGCTACCTTCGTGGCCCGCATACCGTGCTCCTCAGGTCGTGGGTGCCAGCGCGCCCCTTCGGGGACGGTCCTCCGCGCGGACACGGATCACGGAGAAGTGTATTGACATGACTACTCTTCGTGTTCACCGACATGCCTGGAGCCGGACACGGGCGGCGCCCGCCAGCCCCGGGGGACCGGAGCGGACGGGCGCCGTGGGAGGGGCGGGAGCGACACCGAACGGGGAGATGTCCTCTGTGGGCGTCAGCGCGAGAAGTCGTCCGGGCCCCGGAGCGGCCCGTGGTAGAACTCGTGGTCCGGCTCGTCGTCGGGGACCGGCGGGAAGGTCGGGCCGTCCTCGGCGGTCGCGGGCTCGGCGGCGACGGGGATGCCCTGGGCCCGCATGGTCTGGGCGACCCTGTTGCGCAGGTCGGGAAGCATGGAGTAGAGCACGTCGCCGGGGCAGGCGGTGGCGTTGAAGTCCCGGTGCCCCCGGATCGCGCTGCCCGGGTTGAGGCCGTACGCCCCGCACAGCCAGGCCAGGGTGTCGACCAGCGTGTTCGTGAGGGCCTGGGTCGGGCCCTGGGTCATGTAGGTGCCCTCGTTCTCGATCCCGATGCACGTGCTGTTGTTGTTGGCCACGTGCGTGCCGACCACGTGCTGGCGTGCGGCGATCGCCTCGGGCGTGCGGTCGCGCCCCTCCATGAGGAAGCCGCCGCGGCTGATCGTGAGCTGCTGGCCGGTGTCGATCCAGCCGTTGCTGTCCATGTGGTAGTTCTGGATCGACTTGGACAGGTTCAGGGCGTGGTCGAGCGTGTAGTTCGTGCTGTTGGCCGTGGCGGTGTGGTGGACCACGATGTACTGCGGCGGGCTGGCCAGGACCTGGATGGGGCTGCTCGGCGGACGAGCGTTCCAGGCGCCGCGCCAGTACAGCTCGGGCGCCGCCTGGGCGGCGAGGTCGGTGGTCTCGGCGGAGGCGCCGCCGGCGCCCAGGGCGCCGAGGGACCCGCCGAGGACCGCGGCCCCCGATGTCAGGGCCGCCGTCCTCAGGAGTGCGCGTCTGTCCATACCGGAGTGGGGGATAGGCGTCATGGCCGTCCTTCGTGTTCGGCGTGGTTACTTGCCAGTTAATGAAAGACACGAAGGCACACGTGCGCACAGGGGTGAAACGAGGAATTCTGCTGACCGGGTCCGGCCAGAAGAATTCACTCGACGTCCCCTGTTTCGCCATCATTCAATGATGTATTGGACGCATTTCACAGAGGAACGGGAAGGCGTTCACCCGAAGGCCCCCCGCAGCGCCGCGACCTGCTCACGACGGAAATCACGGACCACCTCCGCTTGCGGGAGATACGTGTCGAACCCGTGAAAGGCCCCCGGTACCACCGTGGTCGCGCAGGGCACTCCTGCCGCGCGCAGGCGTTCGGCGTAGGCGAGGTCCTCGTCGTGGAACAGGTCCAGCGTCCCCACTCCGATCCAGGCCGGGGGCAGACCGGACAGGTCCTCCCGACGCGCCGCGGCCGCGTAGGGGGAGACCTCCGCGCCTCCGGCGTCGGTGCCGAGGTACGACCGCCAGGCGTACCGGTTACTGGCCGGGGACCACATGCGCACGCCGAGTCCGTCCAGGTCGGAGCGGAGCACGGTGCGGTCGTCGAGCATCGGGTAGACGAGCAGCTGGAACAGCGGGCGCGGGCCGCCCCGGTCCAGGCTCATCTGGGCCAGCGCGGCCGTGATGCCACCGCCCGCGCTGGCGCCGCCGATCGCCACGCGTCCGGGGTCGATCCCGAGCGGTCCGGCCCGGTCCACCATCCAGGAGAGCGCCGCGTGGGCGTCCTCGACCGGTGCGGGGGCGGTGTGCTGCGGGGCCTTGCGGTAGCGGAGCGCCACCACGGTGGCGCCCAGTTCACGGGCGAACTCGACACTGCCCCTCTCGTCCTGGACCGGACTGCCGAACAGGTACCCGCCGCCGTGGCTCCACAGCAGCGCGGGGGAGGGGCCCTCCACCGACCGGGGCCGGTAGACCCGCAGACTGAGCGGCGGAGCGCCCTCGGGCCCCGGCGCCGTGTGCTCCTCGACCAGGAGGTCGGCGGGGGTCCGCGTCGGCCGCATGCGTTCGGTGAGTCGCTGCGCCAGACGCGCCGTGCGGGGGCCGAACGTCGGAGTGGGCAGGAATCGGGCAGGGGCCAGGTCAGGGTGGAGCTGGGACATCGGGGTTCCTCGGGTGACAGGGCGGAGGCGAGGGAACGGCGGTGTGCCGCCGACCGTGCCCGGCCGAGCCGGGGCGTTCGTGCCGAGGTCCCATGGCGGTCACCCCCCAGGGGGTGGTCTCTCCGGGTGTCGGTGCGTTCCTTCATGGAAGGGAACTCCTCCGGGCCCGTGGTAGTTCCCGGGCCCGGAGGCGTCACACCGGTGGGGGAGCGTGCTCACACCTCAACGGAGCGCTCCGCGCCGGTCAGCGGGGCCGGGGGTGCCTCGGCAGGACCGCGACCGGGACGGTCGCCGCGTGCAGCACGCCCTGGCTCACCGAGCCCAGGAGCAGACCGCGCACGCTGCCCCGTCCACGGGAGCCCACGACGATCAGGTCCGCCGCCGCGCCCGCCTCCACGATGGCCTCGGCGGCGTCCCGGTCGCTGCGCACGACGGAGACCGCCACCCCGTCGGTCCCGTCGTCCACGACCCGGGTCACCATCTCCGTCACCATTTCCTGCGACCTGCTGTCCAGGAGGTCGTCCGGGGGTGACCAGCCGCCCGCCGCCAGATACGCCGAGTCGAGCGGCACCGGCACCTGCCAGCTGTGCACCGCCACGACCGCGCCACCCTCCACCAGGGAGGCCTCCCGCAGGGCGAAGGCCAGTGCGCGCCGGGAGTCGTCGGATCCGTCCACCCCCACCACGATCCGGCGCGGCGGGACGGCGACGTCCTCCGACCCGGTCCCGGGCACCACGACCACGGGACACTCCGCCCGGGACGTCACCCGGACGCTCACCGAGGCGTCCAGCACCGACCGCGCCGCGCCCAGCCCGCGCGAACCCACCACCGCGAGGTCGTCCGGACCCGCCCGCCGCACCAGCGCGGTGCCCGGTTCCTCCAACGCCAGGTCCTCCTCCACGGACACCCCGGGGTGGCGCCCCCGTACGTGCGCGGCGGCCTCGGCCAGGACCCGGCGGCCCTGGTCGGCGACCTCCTCGGGAGGCGGGAAACGGGTGGGCCCGGCGTAGACGGACATCACCAGGGGCATCGCCAGGGCGTGCACCACGTGCAGCGGCCAACCGCGCCGGTCGGCCTCGGCGGCCGCCCAGAGCAGGGCCCACGAGGCGGTGGGCGACCCGTCGATCCCCACCAGCACCTTCGGCGCGACCATCCCGTCCTCCACCATCGACAGCCCCCTCCGGCAGCGGCCGCGCACGTCACGGCTCTGCCCTGGAGTCTTCCACCCGCCACGCGCGGATCCCAGTCCGTGGGGCGTGTCGCCGCAGGTCACGATGGAGTGCGGCCGGGCGGCCACACGGTTACGATGCGCACATGGGTCTGCTCACACCCCTGGCCGTGCGGATCGGTGCCCTCGCGTGGACACCGCGACTCCTGCCCCAGATCACCTGGCTGGACCGGAACCTGGACCGCCTCAGCCGAGGGCGCCTCGGGCTGCTCGACCTCGCCGGGCTGCCCAACACCGTGCTCACCGTCCGGGGGCGCAGGAGCGGACGACCGCGCTCCACACCCCTCCTGTGTGTCCCCGACGGCGCGGATCACCTGGTGGCCGGATCGGCCTTCGGTGCCCCCTCCACCCCCGCGTGGGCGCACAATCTGAGGGCCGCGCGCACGGCGGAGATCGGGAGGACGGGGCGGCGGGTGACCGTCCGGGCGGAGGAGCTCACCGGGGCGGACCGGGACCGGGCCTGGGCACGCCTGTGCGGGGTCTGGCCCAACTTCGCCCTCTACCAGCGGCGGACCGACCGGGTGATCCCCGTCTTCCGCCTCACCCCGGTCCCGGACGCCTGAACCCGGTCAGTCTCCCCAGGCCTCCTGGCGCCAGGCAGCGTCCCAGAACATCCACTCGTAGGTGGTGGCCCGTCGGAACGCCTCGCGCATCCGGGTGACCGTCGCCTCGCCCGCACCGGCGGCGAGCCGGTCCGCGATCGACCTGACCTGCTCGGTGGACCGGGCGAACTCCTCGTCCCCGTAGGCGGCGATCCAGTCGCCGTACGGGTGGTCGTCGAGGTTCCCGGCCCTGGCCATGAGCCGCTCACCGACGTCGGTGTAGACCCAGAAGCACGGCAGGACCCCGGCCACGAGTTCGGGGTAGCCCTGCGTGTGCGCCAGCGACAGCACGTACGAGGTGTAGGCGGTGCAGGTGGGTGACGGCGGGACGTCCTCACCGACGCTGCCCACCGCGCCCTCGTGGAGGGAGCTCTCCACCGCGATCGCGCCGTGCGCGGCCTTGGCGAAGAACGCGATCTCCTCGCTGGTGTCGGCCCTGGCCGCCGCCGTGGCCAGGGCGCGTGCGTATCCGCGCAGGTAGAGGGCGTCCTGAACCATGTAGTACTCGAACCGTTCCCGGCTCAGGGTGCCGTCCCCGATCCCCCGGACGAACGGGAGGGCGTCGATGGCGTCCCGTGTCGGCGCCGTCTCCTCCCACACGCGGGCACAGAAACCAGTCATCAGGCGATCCCTTCGCTAGCACGATCCAGAGCAGGTTCGGCGGGTGTGATCTCAGCCCCGGTGTCGTCCGGGGCACCCCGTGCCTGAGCCGGACCCTACCGCTCGGCCCCCGACCTGACCGCCTCCGGGGCGTCGGTTACGGTCCGGAGTCCCGAAGGCGGGAAGGCCGACCGGAACCACACCCGCGATGGCGGTCTTGTCCGGGCTGGTCCCGACCTGTACAGCCGTCCCGGGGTGCGTCGAGCGGCGACGGGTTTGACTCGTGACCCCCAGGCACAGGACCTACACGTTCCGTGAACGATCTGGAAGGCCTTCTCATGCGCCCGCACCTGGTGGCCCTCGCCGCCGTCCCGCTCACCGCCGCACTCCTGGCCCCCGCTCCGGCGTACGCCGCTGCCACCCCTCTGGCCGACGCGATCGCCGCCCTCACCGTCGCGGAGGAGTCCCGCACGGGATACGACCGAAGCCTCTTCCCGCACTGGGTGGACGCTGACAGGAACGGGTGCCACACCCGCGCGGAGGTCCTCATCGAGGAGGCCGAGATCGCCCCGGAGGTCGGGGACCGCTGCCGTCTGACCGGGGGCGAGTGGTTCTCCTACTACGACGGCCGTACCCTCACCGAGGCGGGCTCGCTGGACATCGACCACATGGTCCCGCTCGCCGAGGCGTGGGACTCCGGGGCGTCCGAGTGGAGCACGAACCAGCGCAGGGACTTCGCCAACGACCTGGACGAGCCGGTGGCGCTCGTGGCCGTGAGCGCGGCCTCCAACCGGTCCAAGGCCGACCGGGACCCCGCCGAGTGGCTGCCCCCGGCGGAGGAGGTGCACTGCCGGTACGTCACCGAGTGGACCACGGTGAAGACCCGCTGGAGCCTGTCGGTCGACGAGGCCGAGCTCGAAGCGCTGAACACCGTCGCGGACACGTGCCCCGACGCGGTCGTGGAGACCACCCCGGCCCTGTAGCCCGGAACCCCCGCTGACCGGGGCCGCCCCTGACACGTGGTCGGCCCCGGTCAGTGATCGCGTCGACCCCCTAGGGCGTGCGGCGGGGGAGGGTGAGGGAGGCCAGCAGCACCGCGCCCACGGTGAAGGCGGACACGATCGACAGCGGCCGGTACACGTCCCAGGCGGGGTCCCCGGCCGCCACCGCGTTCACCGCGTCGATCGCGTGGCTCAGCGGCAGCCAGTCCGAGATCGCGTGGAGCACGTCGGGCATCTGGTCACGCGGCATGAAGAGCCCGCCGAGGATGATCTGCGGGAACACCAGCAGGGGCATGAACTGCACCGCCTGGAACTCGGTGCGGGCGAACGCGCTGGCGAGGAGCCCGAGCGCGGTCCCCAGCAGGGCGTCCACGACCGCGACCAGGCCCAGTGACCAGAGCGGCCCCTCGACGTCGAGTCCGCACACGCGGACGGCGAACAGCACCGTGACGAAGGCCTGCACGATCGCGGCCAGACCGAACGCGAACGCGTAGCCGAAGATGAGGTCGAACCTGCCGATCGGTGTCGACAGCAGGCGCTCCAGGGTCCCGGACCGGCGTTCCCGCAGGGTGGTCACGCTCGTGATCAGGAACATCACCACGAACGGGAAGAGGGCGAGGATCGCCGGACCGATGCCGTCGAACACCGACGTGTCGGTGAAGAGCCAGGCGAAGAGTCCGACCAGCAGGCTCGGTGCCACGAGCAGCAGCACGATCGACCTCGGGTCGTGGCCGAGCTGGCGCAGGACCCGGCCGCTCGTGGCGAAGGTGCGCGTGAGGTTCATCCGACCTCCCTCTCGATGAGGGCCAGGAAGGCGCGGTCGGGGTCGTCCGCCCCCGTCTCGGAGAGCAGCCGCGCGGGCGTGGTGTCGGCCATGACACGGCCGTCGCGCAACAGGAGCAGCCGGTCGCAGCGCAGCGCCTCGTCCATCACGTGACTGGAGACGATCAGCGTCGCCCCCTCGTCGACGAGGGTGTGGAACACCGACCACAGTTCCTCGCGCAGCAGCGGGTCGAGGCCCACCGTGGGTTCGTCGAGGACGAGGAGTTCGGGGCGGCCCAGGATCGCGACCGCGAGCGAGACCCGGCTTGCCTGGCCCCCGCTGAGCGTGTCGACCCGCTGACCGGCCCGGTCACGCAGGTTCACCTGGTCGAGGACGCGTCCCACGTCCTTCCGGGAGGCGCCGACCAACCGGGCGAAGTAGCGCAGGTTCTGCTCGACGGTGAGGTCCGAGTAGACCGACGCCGCCTGGGTGTCGTAGGCGACGCGGTGGCGCAGGCCCGCGCTCCCCGCCGCCTGGCCGAACACCGTGACGCCGCCGCCCTGGACACGCTGCGTTCCGACGATCGCGCGCATGAGGGTGGTCTTGCCGCATCCGGAGGGCCCCATGAGGCCGGTGACCCCGCCCCGGGCCACCTCCAGGTCGAGCCCGTCGAACACGACTCCGCCGCCGCGCCGGACCCGGAGGTCACGGACGACGACGGCGGCGGTCGGGTCATGGTCCATAGCGCAGCATCATGCGCGGCGAACCGGTACCGGTCAAGGCGCCACTCGCGGAGGTCAGGAGCGCAGCGTGGTGAAGTCGCGCGAGGCGACGAAGCCCGGGCGGCGTTCACGGGCGGAGAACGGCTCCACCAGCGCGTTGTCCACGCTGTTGAACACCACGAAGATGTTCGAGCGCGGGTACGGCGTGATGTTGTTGCCGGAGCCGTGCATGCTGTTGCAGTCGAACCACAGGGCCGACCCGCTCGGGCCGGTGAACTGCTCGATCCCGTGCTCGCGGGCGAGCGCGGCGATGTCCTCCTCCTGCGGGACCCCGACCTTCTGGGCCTTCAGCGAGGACTGGTAGTTGGCGTCCGGCGTGCGTCCCAGGCAGGGCACGAACGTGCGGTGCGCGCCCGGCATGAGCATCAGCCCGCCGTTGAAGGGATAGTTGTCGGTCAGTCCGATGGACAGGCTGACCGCCGCCATTCCCTCCATACCGTCCTCGGCGTGCCAGGTCTCGAAGTCCGAGTGCCAGTAGAAGCCGTTGCCCCGGAACCCCGGCATGAAGTTCACCCGGCTCTGGTGGACGTAGACGTCCGAACCGAGGATCTGTCGTGCGTGGTCCAGGACGCGGGGCTCCCGGACGAGCCGGGCGATCCGGTCACTGAGCAGGTGCGCGTCGAAGACGGAACGCACCTCGTCGGAGGCGGGCTCCGTGATGGTGCGCTCGTCGGCGCGGATCACGGGATCCTCGACCATCTCCCGGAGCTCGGCCAGGGCCGCGGCGACCTCCGGCTGGGACAGCAGGTCCCGCTGGATGTGGAATCCGTCGCGGGCGTGCGCGACGAGTTCGGCGGTGGTGGCGGGCCCCTCCGTCACCCCGGGCCAGACGGTCGGTTCATGGCGTTCGATCCACCCGTGCCCCTGGCCGGGGTCCACGCGGGTGGGATAGCGATCCTGGATGTGGGCGTCTACGAGTGTCACGGCAGACTGCTCCCTTCCGGTCCGTTCTTCGTCCTTTCGGTGGTCCAAGGCGTACTGGTGCGTCTCGCGACCAGGGACGGTGATCCGCCCCTGGCCTACGCCCTGCCCTGGCGTGCGCGCGGGTAATCATCGTCCGGGCCGGTGCGGCACCGGGACGACCAGCACGGGGACAACGGGGTTCCAACGGGGGTTGTACGGCCGGAACATGGGGGGCATCGGACGGGCGCGTCCGGCCTACGGACGGTCATTCCCGCCGGTCCCCACGTCCTCCGGGCAGGAAACGCGGCCCCAAATCTGGGCACGAGCGCGTGTCGGTGGGCGACAGGAGGCGGGTCGGCCGCGCAGGACCTCAGGCGGACGGGCCGGTCGGCCGCACCTCGTCCGTGCCCCCGGGAGGGGGTGGTTCGTTCGGTTCCCCGTTCGAATGCGATGTGCGTCCCGCGTTCACGCCGTCGCGGTTCGGATCCCTTTCCTTTCACTGGTCGCGTTCGTGGTCCGCCTCAGTCGTTCCGGAGAGGCGTCGCGTGGGAGCCGGAACTCCTCCGGCGGGGGTGCGGAGACGGCCTTTCCTTCCCTGCTCGTATTCGGAAGGTTCCGATGTTCCGTTTCTTCGTGGCCTCGCGAATGCGGGTCGCTCCCTTCATGTCCCACCCGGATTGTTTCCCGGGTTCCGGGGATTCACGCCGCCGTGGTGATTCCCGCGACTCCTGGTTCCGGAAGTCGGAGGGGAACCCGCGCGCCCCGAGCGTCGTGCCGTGGCGGATGGGAACGTGGCCGCCTCCCGGATCGCTCCGGGCCGCGTACCCCCAGGGTGGGGCGTCGGTCGGGACGGAGGTGCGGTGGCGTGGGCCACACCGGAAGCCATTCTGTTTTCGCCGCAATAATTACGCTGTTATGGAATGGGCTGGCCCGGGGCAGCAGTCTGGAAGAAGACACCCGGGTGCGTGTGTCGCATCATTGATCCAGGATTGCCGGGTTATCGATGACTCTCTGGATTGTGCGGGGTTGGATTATGAGAAGCACCAGAATCGCCGTGGTGGGAATCGGTCTGACCTACCCGGACGCGAATTCTCCGAGTGAGCTCTGGGAGAACGTCCTCGCAGGCAGGAGGGCTTTTCGCAGAATTCCGGACGAGCGCATGAACCTGGCGGACTACTGGTCGGAGGACCCCTCCGCCGAGGATCGGTTCTACTCCACGAAGGCCGCCGTCCTCCGGGGCTTCTCTTTCGACAGGGCACGGTACCGGGTGTCCGGCAGCTCTTTTCGGTCAACCGACATGACGCACTGGCTGGCCCTGGAGACGATGTCCCGCGCGCTGGAGGACGCCGGTTTTCCCGAGGGGGAGGGGCTCCCACGCCGCTCGACCGGTGTGGTGATCGGCAACAGCCTCACCGGTGAGTTCTCCCGGGCGAACACGCTCCGGCTGCGTTGGCCCTACGTCCGCCGGACCGTCGCCTCGGCCCTGCTCGACCACGGATGGGACGAGGAGGAGGCCGAGGGCTTCCTGGCCACGCTGGAGACCTCCTACAAGGCGCCCTTCCCGCGCATCGACGAGGACACCCTCGCGGGCGGCCTCTCCAACACCATCGCGGGCCGCGTGTGCAACCACTTCGACCTGGGGGGCGGCGGCTACACGGTGGACGGGGCGTGCTCCTCCTCCCTCCTGTCCGTGGCCACCGCGGCCACGGCCCTCGCGGACGGGGACCTGGACGCCGCTCTGGCGGGTGGGGTGGACCTGTCCATCGACCCGTTCGAGGTGATCGGCTTCGCCAAGACCGGCGCACTGGCCACCGGCGAGATGAAGGTGTACGACAAGGACTCCAACGGCTTCTGGCCGGGGGAGGGGTCGGGTGCGCTCGTTCTCATGCGGGAGGAGGACGCGATCGCCCAGGGCAGGCGCGTCCACGCCCTGATCACCGGATGGGCCGTCTCCTCCGACGGCCGGGGCGGCATCACCCGGCCGGAGGAGAGCGGGCACCGCCTCGCCCTGGAACGGGCCTACGCGCGTGCCGGCTACGGCATCGAGACCATCGGCTACTTCGAGGGACACGGCACCGGAACCGCGCTCGGTGACGCCACCGAACTCGCGGCGCTCTCCGGAGCCAGGACCTCCGCCGACCCCACCGCGCCCCCCGCAGCGCTCGGCACCATCAAGGCCAACTTCGGTCACACGAAGGCGGCCGCCGGGGTCGCCGGGCTGATCAAGGCGATCCTCGCCGTTCGCCACGAGGTGATTCCGCCCGCCACCGGCCACCACGACCCGCACCCCCTGCTGGAGGAGGAGTCGGCGGCCCTGCGGGTACCGGACCGGCCGCTCGCCTGGCCGGACGGCCACCCCGTCCGGGCGGGTGTCTCGGCCATGGGTTTCGGCGGCGTCAACACCCACATCACGGTGGAGGCCGCTGAGGGGCAGCGGGGCGTCGGCGTCACCGAACGGACCCGAACCCTGGCCGCGGGCCGACAGGACGCGGAACTCCTCGTCGTGGACGGCGCCGACCCGGCCGAGGTACGCCGAGGCCTGGAGGAGCTGGCGGAGACGCTTCCCCGCCTCTCCTACGCCGAACTCACCGACCTCGCGGCCTCGCTCGCCGCGCGCTCCGAGGGCCGACCCGCGCGGGCCGCCGTGGTCGCGTCCTCACCGGAGGCCGCCGAACGGTCGGTGCGGGTCCTGCTGGACCGGATGGACGCCGGGCGGACGGAGGTGTGGGCACCGGAGCTGGGTGCCTACCTCGCCCACCGCACGACCGCGCCCACGATCCGGTACCTCTTCCCGGGGCAGGGCGCCGGAACCGGGCGCACCGGCGCCCTCCGGCGCCGGTTCGGGGCGGCCGACCGGGTCCTGGGTTCCGCGGGCCTGCCCGAGGGCGGCGACCAGGTGGCGACCGAGGTCGCGCAGCCCCGGATCGTGGCGGGCTCACTCGCCGCCCTGGCCGTGCTGGACGATCTCGGTGTGCGGGCCGACGGAGCGGTGGGGCACAGCCTGGGCGAACTGACCGCCCTGTGCTGGGCGGGCGCCGTCGACGGTCGGGAGATCCTCGACCTGGCCGCCGCGCGTGGGCGGGCGATGGCCCGGACGGGGCGCGCGGACGGCGCCATGGCCGGGCTGGAGACCGGGCCCGTGGTGGCGGAGACCCTGGTCGAGACCGAGTCCGAGGTGGTCGTCGCCGGGTACAACGGCCCCGGCCAGACGGTCGTCTCCGGCCCCGCCGACGCCGTGGAGCGGGTCTGCGCGCGGGCCCGCGACGCGGGAGTCACCGCGACGCGGGTCAGGGTCTCCCACGCCTTCCACTCACCGCTGGTGGCGGCCTCGGCCGAGGTCCTCGACGGCAGGCTCGCCGAGACGCGGTTCACCGCGCCGGCCCCCGGCCTGGTGTCCACCGTCACCGGGAGGGAGCTCGGACCGGACACCGACCTGCGTGCGCTCCTGCGCGACCAGGTCGTCCTCCCGGTGCGTTTCCACGAGGCGGTCGTCCAACTGTCTGACGGGGCGGACCTGTTGGTCGAGGTGGGACCGGGACGGGTCCTCTCGGGCCTGGCGTCGGCGGCCGTCACCGACGTTCCGGTCGAGGCCGTGGACTCGGACTCGCCCTCCCTGGTGCCCTTCCTCCGGACTGTGGCCGCCGCATACGCGCTGGGGGCGGCGGTGGACGTGCGCGGGCTCTTCACCGGTCGCCTGGTCCGGGAGCTCCCCGAGGAGTTCTCCTTCCTGGCGAACCCGTGCGAGACGGCGCCCGGTCTGGACGTGGGACGCACCGAGACGGGGCCTGCCGGTACCGGCGACGGTGGCGTGAACGACGAGGAGACGGAGACGGCCGGGGCGGCCGACACCCTGGAGCTCCTCCGGGCGCTGGCCGCCGAGCGCGTCGAGCTCCCTGTCTCCATGGTGGGAGCGAACACGCGACCGCTCGACGACCTCCACCTGAGTTCCATCACGGTCGGTCAGGTGGTCAACGAGGCGACGCGACGCCTGGGGCTGCCGCCCCTCGAAGCGACCTCCGGGTACGCGACGTCCACTCTGGGGGAGCTGGCCGAGGTGATCGACGGGCTGGCCGACACCGCCGGAGCGGGCGCGACGGACGGTGAGGTCGCGGGTGTCGCCCCCTGGGTCCGGGCGTTCGAGGTCACGCACGTGGCGGAACCGGTTCCCGCGCGCACCGCGGCCGAGGAGAGGGCCACCGCGGAGGACGGGTGGAGCGTGTACGCCTCTCCCGGACATCCGTTGTCCGAGCCCCTGAGCCGGTCCCTCGCGGGCCTGGGACACGGGGTGCTGCTCTGCCTTCCCGCCGACGGCGGCCCCGAGCTGGCCGGGACCCTGCTCGACGCGGCGCGGTCCGCGCTGGCCTCCGGCTCCGGGACCCGTTTCGTCGTGGTCCAGGGCAGACGCGGAGCCTCCGGGGTGGCGCGGACCCTGCACCTGGAGGTCCCGGGAACCCGCACCACCGTGGTCACCCTCGACGACCCCGAGCCCGCGACGGCGGAGGGCGTGCGGGACGCGGTCGGCCTCGTGACCGCCGAGGTCGCCGCCACCACCGAGTTCACGCAGGTCCACCATGACGCGGACGGGAACCGTTCGGTGCCGGTCCTGAGCCCCACCCCCCTGGACGACCCCGGGCAGGACCCGCCGCTCGGCCCCGACGACGTCGTCCTGGTCACCGGAGGGGGCAAGGGCATCACCGCCGAGTGCGCGCTGTCCCTGGCCACCGAGTACGGGTCGGCGCTGGCGCTGCTGGGCCGGGCCGCCGAGGAAGAGGACGCGGAACTCGCCGACAACCTGGAGCGGATGACGGCGGCCGGTGCCCGGTTCGTGTACCTGCGCGCCGACGTGACCCGGCCCGAGGAGGTCCGCGACGCCGTGCGCGCGGCCGAGGCGGAGCTCGGCACGGTCACCGCCGTGCTCCACGGTGCGGGACGCAACGAGCCGACCGCGCTGGGAGGTCTGACGGAAGCGGCGTTCAGGCGCACCCTCGCTCCCAAGACCGACGGTCTGGAGGCCGTCCTCGACGCCCTCGACCCCGACCGGCTCCGCCTGCTCGTCACCTTCGGCAGCATCATCGGGCGCGCGGGTCTGCGAGGTGAGGCCCACTACTCCACGGCCAACGACTGGCTCACCGAGATGACGGTCGAGTACGGCCGGGAGCACCCGCACACCCGGGTCCTGGCCCTGGAGTGGTCGGTCTGGTCCGGTGCGGGGATGGGGGAGCGGCTGGGCGTCGTGGAGGCGCTGATGCGCGACGGCATCACCCCGGTGGCCGCCGAGGAGGGGATCGCGATCCTCCACCGCGTCCTCGCCGACCGCTCGGCGGGGCCGGTCCTGGTGGTCAGCGGGCGGACCGGGGGGCTGCCCACCCTCGACGTCCGGGAACGCGAGCTCCCGCTGGGCCGGTTCCTGGACCGCGTCCTGGTGCACTACTCCGGCGTCGAACTCGTCACCGAGGCCGTCCTCTCCTCCACGGACGACCCCTACCTGGAGGACCACCGCCTCGACGGCGACCTGCTGTTCCCGGCCGTCATCGGTATGGAGGCGATGGCTCAGGTGGCGACCGCGGTCAGCGGTCACTCGGGCCCGCCGGTGATGGAGGGGGCGCGCTTCGTGCGTCCCGTGGCGGTCCGCCCGGGCGAGACGACGACCGTACGGGTGGCCGCGCTGGTGCGCGACCCCCACTCGGTGGAAGTGGTCATCCGCAGTGAGGAGACCGGGTTCGACGCGGACCACTTCCGGGCCGTCCTGCGGTGGCCGCGCACGGACCCCGCCCCGGGGCACGACCACGCCGCCGAGGTCGTCCCGGCTCTGCCCCGGGTCGCAGCCGACCCCTCGGAGCTGTACGGCGACGTGTTGTTCCAGGGCAAGCGGTTCCAACGGCTGCTCTCGTACCGGCGCGCCAGCGCCCGCCACGTGGTCGCCGAACTGTCCACGGCCTCGCAGGGGGACTGGTTCGGGACCTTCCTGCCCCAGGGCCGGGTGCTGGCCGACCCGGGTGTGCGGGACGCCGCGATGCACGTCCTCCAGGCCTGTGTCCCCGACGGGACCCTGCTGCCCGAGGGGGTCGAGCGGATCGTGCTGGCCCGGCCCCAGGACCAGGAGGAGCCCGACCGCGTGCTCCTCGTCGCCAGCGAACGGTCCCAGGAGGGTGACTCCTACGTCTACGACGTGGACGTGCGGGAGCCGTCCGGCGGCGTGCTCGAACGCTGGGAGGGGCTGCGGCTGCGCGCGGTCCGCAGGAGCGGCGGGCCGGGGCCCTGGGTTCCCGCGCTGCTCGGCTCCCACCTGGAGAGGGAGCTGGAGCGCGTGCTCGGCGGATCCCGGGCCGTGGTGGTCGACCCCGACCCCGTGCCCGGAGGCCCCGCGGGAACCGAGGAGCGCAGGGCCAGGACCGCGCTCGCGGTGGGGCGGGCCCTGAACCGCGTCGTCAGGGTCCGGTACCGGCCCGACGGACGGCCGGAGGCCGAGGGGGCCGACGTCTCCGCGTCGCACGGAGCCGGAGTGACCCTGGCGCTCGCCGGAAGCGGTCGCCTGGCCTGTGACGTGGAGGCGGTGCGGGAACGCTCCGACGAGGACTGGGCCGGGTTGCTCGGCGGAGGACTCCTCTCGGTGCGCGACCTGGTCGCCGAGCAGGCGGGGGAGTCCGCGCACCTGGCCGCCGCCCGCCTGTGGGGCGCCCTGGAGTGCCTGCGCAAGGCGGGCGGCACCGGCCGCTCGCTGACGTTGGAGGAGGTGGGCGAGCACGGATGGGTGGTCCTCTCGTCCGGGGACGCCAGGATCGCCACCTGGAGCACCACCCTGAACGGGAACCCCGACCCCGTCGTGTTCGCCGTCCTGAGCGGAGAGGAGCGCTGATGTCCGACTACTACGAGGTTCGCCACACGGTCGGGTTCGAGGAGACCAACCTGGTGGGCAACGTCTACTACGTCAACTACCTGCGCTGGCAGGGCCGCTGCCGGGAGATGTTCCTCAAGGAGCGCGCCCCGGGGGTCCTGGCGGACGTCCGTGGCGACCTGAAGCTCTTCACGCTGCGGGTCGACTGTGAGTTCTTCGCCGAGATCACCGCCTTCGACGAGCTCTCGATCCGGATGCGCCTGGAGGAGCTCACCCAGACCCAGGTCCAGTTCACCTTCGACTACGTCCTGCTGGGGGAGGAGGCCGAAACGCTCGTGGCACGGGGACGGCAGCGGATCGCGTGCATGCGCGGCCCGAACACCGCGACCGTCCCGACCCGGGTGCCGGAGGAGCTCCGGGAGGCCCTCGCCCCGTACCGGGCCGAGGCGACGGTCCTTCGAGGGGCGGTGGGTTGAGGTGACGGACCTGCGGAAGGTGATGTCCACGTTCGCCACGGGGGTCACGGTCCTCACGGTCGGCGGTGAGAACCCGAACGGCATGACGGCCAACGCCTTCTGCTCGGTCTCCCTCGACCCCCCGCTGGTGCTGTGCTGTGTGGCCCGCACCGCGCGCCTGCACAAGGCCGTCGCGGTCGAGGGACGCTTCGCGGTGTCGGTCCTGTCCGCCGAGCAGAAGGCCACCGCACGCCACTTCGCGGACCGTTCCCGCCCGCACGGGTGGGCGCAGTTCGCCACGGTGAGCTGGGTACCCGGCCTCCACACGGGGGCTCCGCTGATCACCGGGGCCCTCGCCTGGCTGGAGTGCGAGGTGACGGAGGAGGTCGTGGCGGGCGACCACTCGGTGTTCGTCGGCCGCGTGCTGGAGGCGGCCTCGGGCAGCGGAGACGCCGCCCTGCTGTTCCACCGGGGAACCCTCCGCGGGCTGCCCGACGGCGCCACCGCCGACGCGCCCGACGGAAGGGTGGGGACCGCATGAGCGTGTCCGAGGTGGACCTGCGGCCGGTGCCCGTCCGCGGAGCGGAGCCCGGCCCGGAGCCCCGCACCATGGCGGTGCTGCGCCGTGAGCGCGACGCGCTCCGGGACCGTACCGAGGCGGGCGACCCCAGCGGTGTCGAACGCCAGCACGAGCTGGGAAAGCGCACCGCCCGGGAGCGCCTGGACCGACTCCTGGACGAGGGGTCCTTCGTCGAGCTCGGGATGTTCCGTCGTCGCCGGGACGCGGGCCCGGAGACGGAGGGCCGACGCCCGCACACGGACGGGGTGGTGACCGGATCCGGGACGATCGACGGCCGCCGGGTGTTCGTCTACGCCCAGGACTTCACGATCCTGGGCGGCTCGCTCGGCGCCGAGCACGCGAGGAAGATCCACCGGGTGATGGACCTGGCCCTGGACGCCGGCGCGCCGATCGTCGCGTTGAACGACAGCGGTGGGGCCCGGATCCAGGAGGGTGTGGCCGCGCTGGACGGCTACGGTGGCATCTTCCGGAGGCAGGTCGCGGCGTCGGGTGTGATCCCGCAGATCAGCGTGGTCCTGGGCCCGTGCGCGGGCGGCGCCGCCTACTCGCCCGCGCTCGCCGACTTCACCTTCATGGTCCGCGGCACCGCGAGGATGTACCTGACCGGGCCGGACGTGATCGCCGCGGTGAGCGGGGAGCGTGTGGGCCACGACGAGCTCGGCGGCGCCGACGTCCACGGAGGGCGGACGGGCGTGGCCGCGGTAGTCCACGACGACGAGGACGAGTGCCTGGAGGACGTCCGCCACCTCGTCTCCCTCCTGCCCGGCAACAACCTCGAGGCCCCGCCCGCCGGTCCGCCCACGGGCGCCCGGGGGGACGAGCGTCCGCGTTTGGCCGAGATCGTGCCGGTGGAGCCCCACCGGCCCTACGACATGCGGGACGTGGTCGCTGAGGTGGTGGACGGGGGCGACTTCTTCGAGGTCCACGAGGGTTGGGCGCCCAACGTGCTGTGCGCGCTCGCCCGCGTGGACGGCGCGGTGGTCGGGGTCGTCGGGAACCAGCCGATGGCCCTGGCCGGGGTGCTCGACAGTGACGCCGCGCAGAAGGCCGCGCGCTTCGTCCGCTTCTGCGACGCCTTCAACATCCCGTTGGTGACCCTCGTGGACGTCCCCGGCTTCCTGCCGGGGACCGCACAGGAGCACGCGGGAGTCATCAGGCACGGGGCGAAGCTGCTCTACGCCTACTGCGAGGCGACGGTCCCCCGGGTCCAGGTGATCGTGCGCAAAGCCTACGGGGGTGCCTACATCGTGATGGACTCCCGATCCATCGGGACCGACCTCTCCCTGGCCTGGCCCTGCAACGAGGTCGCCGTGATGGGTGCCGAGGGGGCGGTGAACGTGGTGCACCGCCGGGAGCTGCGGGCCGCGGCCGACCCGGAGGCGCGGCGGCGGGAGCTCGTGGCGGACTACCGTGAGCGGTTGATGCACCCCTACCGCGCCCCGGAGGAGGGGTTCGTCGATCACGTGATCGACCCGGCGGACACCCGTGCCGCCGTGGCCGACGGGCTCGCCCTCCTGAGGGACAAACGCCGGGAGCAGCCCCGGCGCAAGCACGGAAACGTGCCGCTCTGACCGGTCAGGAGGAGTGCTCGGGCGCGGCCGCCCCCAGGCTGGGCAGACGGGTCGCCGATTCCGCCACGGACAGCCCGGCGGCCCCTGGGAGGTCCCCGCAGCCCACCATGAGGGACACGAGCTGGTCCTCGAAGCAGCGGTCCGCGTCGTAGGGAGGAACGAGGTAGCCGCCGAGGTCCAGGGTGGTGAGCCCGTGGACCGCGCACCAGAGCCGGTGGGCGACCAGTTCGGGATCGCCCTGGTGGAAGCGGCCGGACTCCATGCAGCGCCGCACGCACTCCGTCACGTTGCGGAGCGTGTAGCGGCCGTGCTGGCGGTCCGCCTCGGACAGGCTGAACCCGGCCAGGGAGCACCCGCCGAACATGACCGCGTAGAGGTGCTCGTTCTGTGAGGCGTTGTGGCGGAAGGCCCGGCCGAGCAGGGCGAGGTCGGAGACCGGGTCGTCGGAGCGGCGCACACCGGTGAGGTGCTCCTGGAGCCGGGTGAAGCCCTCGTGGACCATCGCGTGCACGAGCCCTCCGATGCCGTCGAAGTAGGTGTACACGGCCATGGTCGAGCTGCCCGCCTCCTGGGCGATCCTGCGGGTGGACAGGGCCTGGGGCCCCTCGTCGGTGAGGAGCCGGGCAGCGGTGTCGACGAGGTGGGCGCGGGCGAGGGGATCTGCCTTTCGGGGACTCATGCGACCGATTCTGACCTCCGAGCGGGTGGGCCGCTACTTGTGGCTGGCGCTTCTTTCGGGCAATCGGAGGTGTGTGTTTCGGTCTCTCCTTCCATGGTGGCCACTAATGGCCGAAAGATCGAGTCTCCGTGCTTGGGGTTGCGGGCGGGGAGTCGCCTGGGGTAACCGACGCAGGGGCGTCGTGGGAGCTTTGTCGTAACTGCGGGTCAGAGTTTTCAGGCGATGTAAATATCCCGCCCGAGTCAGTTTGGTTAATTGTTCAACGACTACGTTCGGTTAATCTCCACCCAATCAGCAATCACGCAGCGTTGTTCGGTGTCACTTTGTGTGTTTTTTTGAAGGTACAAATATAGGGGCGGTCTGTCCCTTTCGTGTGCCTATGGAGCAATCTGGAAGATGATGGTCGCTCTGGCTCGATGGAACTATGAGGATTGCTTGACGGACCTTAGAGTCGCGTTGCCTGTGGTTCCGGAGCGGAAAGTTGGTGCGGTGGTCATGTTTGATTTGAATTCCCGTGTGAACTAGAGGCCCGCTGGTTTGGGTGCCTCATCTTGTCAGTCTCGGCTTCTTCTGTTTCAGAGTTATTTATGACTGACTTGCGTGTACGCCGAACCCCGGCCCCCCGGTTCGGATGAATGCGAAGAGTTTCCTGACGTCTGCTGCGCCTGGGAGAACCGTATGGAGAGAATGGACAGGTCCGTCCGTCAAGCGATCCACACCATGCACAAGCGTTACACGGAGCCGCTCACCCTCAACCAGATCGCTTCCGAGGTCTTCGTGAGCCCCTACCACTTCTCCCGGGTCTTCGCTCGCGCGACCGGTGTACCCCCTGGCAGATACCTGACATCCGTACGCCTGTTCGCCGCCAAGCGGCTCCTGCTCACGACCGACCTCACGGTCTCCGACATCGTCTGCGGGGTCGGCTACAACAGTGTGGGCACCTTCACGAGCCGATTCACCCGCGCGGTGGGGATGTCCCCCACCCAGTACCGTGACCCGCGCGTGGCCGAGCTGCTCGTCGTCGTCTCCCACGAGTACTCCTGTCTGCCCAAGATGGACGAGATGCGCCGTGCCCGGTTCCTGAAGCCGGGCACCCCGGGGCCGTCCCACACGATCAGCGGCGCGGTCGACGTTCCGGAGGAGGCCGGACCCGTTGACGTGATCGTCGCGGTGTTTCCCGAATCGGTGCCCCAGGGATCACCGGTGGCCTTCGAGGTCTTCTCGGCGACGGGACGGGCGGAGTTCACCATCGCCGACGTCCCCTCCGGGCCGCACGTGGTCATCGCCGCCGCGGTTCCCAAGAGCGATCGCACGCGTTCGGGAAGGATGCTCATGAGTTCTACCCGGCACCCCGTGAGGATCGCCAGGGGCCTGCGGACCTTCGTCCATCTGCCACTGGAGGACGTCCAGGAGACGGACGCGCCCCTCGCCATCACCCTGGCGGCTCCGGCGCTGGCGTTCGAGGGCAAGCTCACCCGCGCCGCCTGCATCCGTCAGACCGTCGCCTGAGATGGGCGCCCGTCCGCGCCCCGTCGGCGCTCTCAGACGCATGCTGCTCACGCCGCGGCTCCACCACGTCGGACTCACCCACCTGGGGCATCCCGGCCGGGACTCCCCCTCGGCCCGCCACCTGGAGAGAATCCCCGAGGCCGTGGTCTGCGGCTTCGAGTGGGGGATCGAGGTCCGGGACCCCGAGGAGGTGGAACGGCGGCTGGAGACGGTCGCGTCGGACCTGCGCGGATTCGCCTTCGAGGGCGTGGCCATGGCCTACACGATCCGTGACGCCCTCCCCCTCGGTGGGAGGAACCGTACACGCGACCTGATGCTCGGGCCCGCGCTGCCCCACACCTTCCTCTCCTACATCGGCATCGGTTTCGCGATGTCCCGGCTGCCCCGCCCGCTCTGGCGGAACGTCCTGCCGGACCTGGAGGGCAACCCCTACCACCCGACCATGAGCTGGCTGGCGGTCGACGGCTACGGCTTCGACCTGGCCTACTTCGACGCCACGCGCTGGATCGACCAACGGCGCACGCCCGAGCCCTACCCCTGGGAGGGAGCGCCCCACTACTTCCCCCGTGCCTTCGACCAGGGGGTGGGGCGGGCGTTGTGGTTCGTCCACGGAGCCCGCCACGACGGGGTCGCGGCCGCCGTCGGGCGCTTCCCCCGCCAGCGACGCGCCGACCTGTGGAGCGGGGTCGGACTCGCCGCGGTCTTCGCGGGCGGAGCGGCCCCCGAGGAGCTCCGAGTGCTCCTGGACCGGGCGGGTGAGGACGCGCCGCACGTCAGCCAGGGAGCGGTCTTCGCGGCCAAGGCCCGGGTCTTCTCCGGGCACGTTCCCGACCACACGGAGCCCGCCGTCCGAGCCCTGACCGGCCTCGACTCCGGTGCCGCGGCCGTGCTCGCCGACGAGCAGCGGGTCGAACCGGGTGCCGGAGACGACGAACCCGCCTACGAGAAGTGGCGTGCCGGAGTACGCCGCCGATTCTCCTAGCGTGCGACGACCCCGTGCTCCCTCGGCACGGCAATTCCTGAGTAGATCCGGAGGCGCCGCCGCGAGAAGGATGGGGGACAGACCGATCCGGAATCGACGGGAGCGAGGACCAGTTGGCCACCGTGGTGGGCGCCCTCAGGCGCCGGGTGATGACACCCAACGCATCCGAGACGAGGCTGGAGACCCGAGGGTTCCACGACAAGGGGCCGCAGGCCCGAGAGGTCCTGGAAACGGTGGGGGAGTCCTTCCTCACCGGCCTCGGGGACGCGGTGGAGACGGGGTCCCCGTCCGCGACGGACCGACGGCTGACGGCGTTGCCCACCCGCTACCAGGGCTTCGCCTACGAGGGCGCGGCCATGGGTTTCGCGCTCCTGGACGGGATCCTGCCGGGCAGCCGCCGGACGGCGGACTTCCTCCGCGGGCCGGGTGAGGCACACGTGTACATGGCCTACGTGGGCATCGGCTGGGCCATGGCCCGTCTCCCGCGACCGCTGTGGCCGGACACCGGGGGGCTCGACCCGCTGCTGAGGTGGCTGGTCCACGACGGCTACGGATTCCACCAGGCCTACTTCCACACGGAAAAGTACGTGCACCGGCAGGTCCGTGACGCCAGGGCCGCACGGCGGACCGGGGACGGAGCCTACGCGCTGCGGGCCGCCGACCAGGGGATCGGTCGGGCCCTGTGGTTCGTCGGCGGCACCGACGTCGACCAGGTCGCCCGGCTGGTGGACCGCTTTCCCGCCTCCCGGCACTCCGACCTCTACGCGGGGATCGGCCTGGCCGCCACCTATGCGGGAGGGGCGGAGGAGGCCGAACTCCACCGGCTCCGGGAGCACGCGGGGAGACACCGGGGCTTCCTCGCGCAGGGGAGCGCCTTCGCCGCCGAGGCCAGGATCCGGGCCGGGCTGCTCGTCCCCCACGCGGAGCTCGGCGCGGCCGTGCTCTGCGGGACGGACGCCGAGAGCGCGGCACGCGCCTCCCGCGAGCTGCGCCCGGACGCCTCGGGACCGGTCGCCGATCCCGCCCGCCCGCACTACGAGGAGTGGCGGGCCTCCCTGGCCCGCGAGCTCGTCCCGCGCGAGGGGGGCGTGTCGTGACCCGGCCCGACCTGCGTCACCCACCGCGCACGGCCCTGTCCGCGGCGCCCGCCATGCTCCGCGACCTCGTCACGGACCGGCTCGCCATGATGACCACCGCGACCGCAGACCACGGCGACGCCGTCCGTATGGCCGCGGGCCCCAAGACCCTGTACTTCTTCAACCACCCCGACCACGCCAGGCGCGTGCTGGCGGAGAACAGCGCCAACTACCACAAGGGCATCGGCCAGGTCCACGCCAAGAGGGCTCTGGGCGACGGGCTCCTGACCAGCGAGGGCGAGCTGTGGAAGGCCCAGCGCCGGACCATGCGGCCGGTGTTCGGCCACCAGCGGATCGCCGGTCAGGCCGACGCCGTGGCCAAGGAGGCGGCGGCCCTCGTGGACCGCCTCTGGGCGCGTTCCCGCAACGGGCCGGTGGACGTCGCGGCCGAGGCCACCGGACTGACCCTGGGGGTCCTGGGCCGCACACTGCTCGACACCGACCTCCACGCGTTCGACACGATCGGGGAGTCCTTCGAGGCCGTCCAGGACCAGGCCATGCTCGACATGGTCACGATGAACGGACTGCCCGTCTGGCTGCCCTTCCCCACCCAGACGCGGTTCCGGCGCGCCCGCAGGGAACTCCAGCGCATCGTGGGCCGCCTGGTCCGGGACCACGTCCCCGAGGGCGGGGACGACGCGCTCTCCCGCGTGCTCGCCGACGCCGCGACCGAGCCGAACCCCCGCGCCCGCGCACGCCGCGTCCGGGAGGAGCTGGTCACCCTGCTGTTGGCCGGACACGAGACCACGGCCAGCACCCTCAGCTGGGCGTTCTACCTGGTGGACCGCAACCCGGGCACGGCGGAGCGCCTCCGGGAGGAGGCGGTGCGGGTCCTGGGCGACCGGCCACCCACCTACGAGGACCTGCACGAACTCACCTACACGACGATGGTCGTGCAGGAGACGATGCGGCTGTACCCGCCGGTGTGGATCCTGCCTCGCAAGTCCCTGGCCGACGACGAGGTGGGCGGATACCACGTACCGGCCGGTTCGGACGTCCTCATCTGCCCCTACACCCTGCACCGGCGCCCCGACTCCTGGGAGGACCCGGAGCGCTTCGATCCGGAGCGCTTCGACCCCGCCCACCGCGACGGCCGGCACCGCTACTCCTACATCCCCTTCGGGGCGGGCCCCCGGGTCTGTGTCGGCAGCAACCTCGGGATGTTGGAGGCGGTCTTCGTGCTGGCGACCGTCTCCCGGGAACTGCGCCTCACGCTCGCGCCGGGACACAGGGCCGTGCCGGAACCCATGCTCTCGCTGCGCGTGAAGGACGGACTGCCCATGACGGTCCGCCGCGCGCGGAACGGCTGACCGGACCTCGGATCCGGCGTGACACCCCCCACAGAGGAGACGACCATGCCCCAGGGCATCCCGGACGCTGACAGCGTTGAGACACGAACACTCGAGGCCTTCGCCGACACCATCCTTCCCGGGGCCAGACGCACCCCCGACGACACGGCGATCGCCGGGCGATCGCACGACGCCGGGGCGGTCGAGGCCGGGGCGCTGGAGCTGCTGAGGACACCGGCCACCGGGGTCACCTCCGGTCTGGGCGAGTTCGTCGGCCTCCTCAACGACCACGCCCGCCACCACGCCGACCTGTGCGCCCTGCCCCTGACCGAGGAGGAGCCGCCGTTCGTCCAGCTGCCCTTCGAGGAACGCACCGCGCTGGTCAGGGCCCTGACCTCGCCGGGCCACCCGGAGAAGGAGTTCTGGGTGATGCTCTCGCTCTTCTGCAACATGGCCTACGACAGCGCGGCCCACATCAGCACCCCCGTCGCCATCGCGAACGGACACCCGGGGCTGACGGCCATGGGCTTCGCCGCACCCGACCCGGACGGTCTGCTGCGGTTCAAGGAGTACTCCTACGGCAGGCCCCTGGCCCGCCTCCACCCGGACACGACCTCCTCGGGGAGCCCCGCATGAGCACCACCGACACCACAGACGTGCTCGTCGTCGGAAGCGGATTCGGCGGAGCCATCACCGCCTACCACCTGGCGGCGGGCGGTGCGCGGGTCACCGTGCTCGAACGCGGCCCCTGGCTGGAGAGCGAGGACTTCGAACACGACTTCCTCCTCGGGTCCTCCTATACCAGGGCCTTCGACTTCACCGTGGGCGACGGGATGAGCATCCTGGGCGGCAACTGCGTGGGCGGCGGAAGCATGGTGTACTTCGCCGCCCTGCCGCGCGCACCCCGGTTCGTCTTCGACCGCAAGGGGTCCATCGGCCGGCGCATGTGGCCGAAGGCCGTCACGAGGGAGACCCTCGACCCCTGGTACGACCGGGTCGCCGAGGCGATGGGGGTCCGCACCCAGGACTGGAACGACGTCAGCTACCCGGGCGGTCTCTGGGGCGCCGCCTGCGACCACTCCGGGCGCACGGCCAACCCCGTCCCGGTCGCGGTCGACAAGGACACCTGCGTCAACTGCAACTGGATGATGGCGGGCTGCCGCTTCGAGGCCAAGAAGTCCCTGATGTTCAACTACCTGCCCGCCGCCCTCGCCCACGGGGCGACGATCCGGCCCCTGCACGAGGTGCAGCGGGTGGAGCGGACGGACGACGGCGGCTACCGGGTGCACTACGACGTCATCGACGAGGACGACTACCGGATCAGGACGGACTCCGGCAGCATCGACGCCAAGATCGTCGTGCTCGCCGCGGGTGCCGGTGCCACCCCGGTCATCCTCAAGCGCTCCGAGCCCGACCTCGGCACGATGCCCAACGCGGTCGGCCGCTACTTCTCCGGCAACGGCGAACGCCTCAACACGGCGGTGGTCGACGAGGACCGCGTCCGCGACGTGCTCGGCCTGGAACGTGACGACGAGCGGGCCTACGAGGCCTTCCAGGTCGGCAAGGGCCCCTGCGTGGCCAACTGGGACCGGTTGGACGCGGCCCTGCCCGAGTACTCCCGCTACTCCCTCGAACAGCTCTACTTCCCGCCGGCGCTCGGCACCATCCTCGCCCAGGTCCCCGGAGCCCCGGCCCCGTCCTGGTTCGGCGCCGACAAGAAGGAGATGCTGCGCCGCTGGAAGTCGTGGCTGATCGTCTTCACCATGAGCGAGGACGACAACGAGGGCGTCTTCGGCGCCCCTCCGCCCACCGGAAACGCCACCCGGCTCTCCCAGCAGATGCTGGGCCGGGGGACCCTCAGCTACCGCCCCACCATGAACACCCTGAAGGGCTGGGCCCAGTCGGACGCCGAGGTCAAGGAGATCCTGGAGAAGGACGGGATCGCCAGCGTCGCGCCGTGGACCAACGACCTGGTCGGTGCCTACACCGTCCATCCCCTGGCCTCGTGCCGGATCGGAGACGACCCGCACACCTCGGCCCTGGACGACCGGCACGAGCTCAGGGGACACCCCGGCATCTTCGTCACGGACGGATCCGCGGTCCCCGGCGCCCTCACGGTCAATCCCGCGATGACCATCGCGGCCCTGGCCGAACGCTCGGTTCCGGGCATCGTCGACGCCGCCCGCGAACGCGGCGTCGACGTCACGTACGGCGCTCCCGCTCCCGACGGCGCCACGTCGGGTCGCGGGGGCGTCCTCAAACTCGTCGGGCAGAGGACCTGAGACGCCCGGCCCCCGTCACCGAACCCCGGGAGGTGCTCCGTGTTCCGGACCGCTCTGAGAGCCGCGGTCAGAAGGTCCCTGAGGGACGTGCGTCACGTGCGTCCGGTTCCGCCGCGAGCGGCCCGGGGCGGCACCGCCGCCCTCTACCGCCAGCTGGAGGGGGACTTCGGGGTCCTCGCGCCACCGATCGCGCTGCTCACCCCCGCTCCCGAGTGCGCGGCGGCCACCTGGGTGGCGCTGCGTGAGTCTCTGCTGGTCGACGGGCGCACCTCGCGGGCCGCCCGGGAGGCGGTGGCGACCGCCGTCTCCCGGGACAACTCCTGTCCCTACTGCGTGGAGGTGCACGGCGCCACGCTCGACTCACTGGCCCCGGACGTCGGCACGCACGACCAGAGGGTCCGGTCCACCGGGGACCCCGTCGAACGGGCCGAACTGGGCGCGGTGACGCTGACCTTCGAGCACATCAACCGCCTGGTGAACGTCTTCCTGCCCGACTCGCCCCTGCCCGACTTCGCCCCCGCGCCGGTCCGGGGGCCGCTGCGACGGGCGACGGGCGCCGTCATCGCCGGGGACCGGGGGAGCGCCGTCCCCGGGACCTCCCTCGAACTGCTGCCGGACACCGCCCGGCGGTCCCCCGTACAGGACGACCTGCGCTGGGCCGCGGGGGAGCCCCGGATCCAGCGGGCCCTGGCCGCCGCCGTCTCCGCGATCGAGCAGGCCGGCGCCCGCGTGCTTCCCGGCACGGTCCGGGGCCTGGTCCACCGGCACCTCGCCGAACACGGAACGGGGCCGGCCGGGGTCAGCCCCTCCTGGGCGGAGACGGCGGTCGGAGACCTTCCCGCCGCCGATCGCCCCCTCGGCCGTCTGACCCTGCTCACCGCCCGCGCCTCCTACCAGGTCGGTGACGCGACCGTCGCCGCGTGCCGGGAGACGGGGGCCGACGACGCGACCCTCGTGCGGGCCGTCTCCTGGGCCGCCATGACCGCGGCCCGCCACACCGTCCGCGCGTCTTCGCCCCGGACCCACCAGACACCAACGGAGAACGAGAGGAACCAGCCGTGAACAACCTTCCCAACGTCATCACGGAACTGCCCGCCGTCATCGGGCACCTGTCCGCCGAGGCGGCCCAGATCGACACCCTCGTGGCCGATCTCGACCCCGCCGACTGGACCCGGGAGACCCCGGCGACCGGGTGGACCGTGGCCCACCAGGTCGCTCACCTGTGCTTCGTCTTCCGGCTCGCCGGAACGGCCGCCTCGGACGCCGAGGCCTTCGCCGCCATGACGGCCAAGGCCAGCGAGGACTTCGACGGCGCCGTCAACGCGGTCCTGGCGACCTACCCGCTGGACGACCCGGAGAGACTGCTCGCCCGCTGGCGGGCCGACCGTGACTTCGCCGTGGAGGCGCTCGCCGCCGCCCCCGCGGACCAGCCGGTGCCCTGGCTCGTGCGCCCGATCCCCCCGGGCGTCCTCGCCTGTGCGGGGATGATGGAGGTCCTGGCCCACGGGCAGGACATCGCGGACGCGCTGGGCGTCGTCCCCGAGCGCACCGACCGGATCGGCAACGTGGTGGGCTTCGCGATTCTGACCTGGGACTTCGGCTACCAGTCCCGGGGGCTCACCCCACCGGACACGGAGTTCCGCTTCGAGCTCACCTCGCCCTCCGGGGAGAAGTGGGAGTTCGGCCCCGCCGACGCCGAACAGCGCGTCACCGGGGAGGCCGCGGACTTCTGCCTCCTGGTGACACGCCGCCGCCACCGCGACGACCTCGCCGTGAGCGCCGTGGGCGCGGAGGCGAACCACTGGCTGGACATCGCCCAGGCCTACCGGGGCCCCGCCGGTGAGGGCCGCCGCCCCGGCCAGTTCCGGAGCTGACCCCGGGGGCGGGCAACAGAGGAGGTCCCGCCTGACCGTACCCATGGTTCCTCGCCGACCATCAGCGTCGCGGCCGACCCCCCGGGCGACCGGCGGCCGTGTCGTGGACGCTGGTGGTCGGTCACCCGCGGGAGTAACGTGGCCGCGAGGCCGCCGCGAAACCGCGCGCGGTCACGCCGACTGCGGAGGGGAAGGACACGTCGCGGCGCCAGTTTCCGCGGGGCGTGTCTTCGGAAGCCTATGAGATTCGGAGTTCTCGGCCCCGTGGCCGTGTGGACGGAGTCGGGCGATCGGGTCACCGTTCCGGGGCGCAAGGTCCGGGCGCTGCTGGCCTCACTGATCCTCGCGGAAGGGCGTCCGGTATCCCCGTCACGGCTGATCGAGGACATCTGGGAGGGCCGTCCACCGGAGAACCCGGGGGCCGCGCTGCACGCCAAGGTGTCGCAGCTCCGCCGGGCCCTGGAGGGTGCGGAGAAGGACGCCAGGGAACTGGTCACCCTGAGGGACGCGGGCTACCTCCTCGCCGTGCCACGCGACGGAGTGGACTCCTGGCGCTTCCTCGACCTGTTGAGAGCCGCACGCGGTCAGGACGACCCCAGAAGACGTTCCGATGTCCTGACCGAGGCACTCGACCTCTGGCGGGGGCCCGCCTACGCCGACTTCGAGGACGAGTCCGCAGTCCGTGCGTCAGCCAGCCGGCTGGACGAGGAGCGCGTCGCGGCACTGGAGGCCAGGGCTGAGGCGCTGGTCGAGGCGGGTGAGCACACCCGGGTCATCGGGGAGCTGGAGGAGCTGGTTCGCCGGTACCCGCTTCGGGAACGTCTGCGGGCGGCCCAGATGACGGCCCTGCACCGCGCGGGACGACGCAGCGAGGCTCTGGAGAGCTACGCCCACCTGCGTTCTCGTCTCTCGGAGGAGTTCGGCCTCGAACCGGGCGAGCCGCTGCGTGAACTCCAGGGTTCGATCCTGCGAGGGGCAGTGTCCTCCCTTCCCGCGCCCCCGCCGAAGCCGTCACGGCCACCCCGCTCCCCGGCACGCGGCCTCACCCGTCTGGTGGGCAGGGAGGCGCTGCTGGACGAGGTCAGGGAACTCCTGTGCCACCACCGGCTCGTCACCCTCGTCGGTCCGGGAGGCGTGGGCAAGACCCGCGTAGCTCGGGAGGTCGCCGCGCTGGAGTCCGAGGAGGGACACGACGTGGTGTGCGTCGAACTGGCCGACCTCGCGTCCTCGGCGGACCCCACCGACACGGACCCCCTCCTCGCTCAGGTGGCGCTGGCCCTGGACCTCAGGAAGGGCACAGGACCCCTCACCCCGCAGGAGTCGGTCGTGGCGGCGCTGGCCGAACGCGACCTCCTTCTGGTCGTGGACAACGGAGAGCACGTCGTCGAGCCGCTGGCCGTTCTGATGGGCACGCTGCTCGGCCACGCTCCGGGGACGCGGGCCCTCCTGACGAGCCGTGAGCCGTTGGCCCTGCCACCGGAGCGTCGCTATGAGGTGACCCCCCTGGACCTGCCGGGCGCGGAGGAGGATCCGTCCCCGGAGTCGGCCTCGCGCAGTTCCGCGGTGCGCCTGTTCGTGGAGCGCGCCGCAGCGGCCTGCCACGGGTTCGCGCTGGACGGGAACAACGCGGCCGACGTCGTCGCTCTCTGCCGACGTCTGGACGGGCTGCCACTGGCCCTGGAACTGGCGGCCTCTCGTGTGTGCTCCCTGGGCGTGGGGGAGGTGCTCGAACGCCTCGACGGCCGTTTCCACCTGCTGGACGGGGGACGCACCACCTCCGGACGCCGTGGTCGCACACTGCGCGCGGTGATCGACTGGAGCTGGGACCTGCTCCAGGACGAGGAACGCGCCGTGCTGCGTCGCCTCTCGGTGTTTGCTGGCGGCTGTGACCTGGCCTCCGCGGAGGCCGTGTGCTCCGGGGATGGTGTCCGGCGTGAGGCTGTGGCGGGAGCCCTGGCCCGGTTGGTGGACCGATCCCTGGTCGTCTCCGAGCGGCCACCGGTCGACGCTCCCGCCCGCGCGGCGCGACGGTTCCGCCTCCTGGAGACCATCTCGGCGTACGCGGCCGAGCGCCTTGAGGACTCGGAGGAACGGGAGTCGGTGTCCCGGCGTCACTGGGAGAACCAGACCGCGCTGGTACGCGACGCGGCACCGCTGCTGAACGGCACCAGGCAGCGCGGGGCCCTGGCCCGGTTGGACGCGGAGTCGTCGAACATCCGTGCCGCCGTGGAGTCCGCCCTACGCGCGAAGGAGGTGGCTGCTGCCTGGGAGCTGGTCGAGCCGCTGACCTGGTACTGGGTACTTCGGGGGAGGATGGCCGAGGGGCGCGCCCTGCTCCACCAACTCTCCGGTCAGAGCGCCGCACTCCCCGTGCGGGCCCGCGACGACGTGGACGGCTGGTGGCTCGGCCTCGCCCTGTTGGACGGTGCCGGGGCGGACACCGACGGTCGGGCGGGACGGATCGTGGAGCGACTGCTCTCCTCGGACGGGGCCTGTTCGCACAGGACGTCCTGGTTCCTCTCCTACGCGCTGCTCAGCACCGGGGGTGACACGGCGGGGGAACCCCTGGCCGAGCGTGCCTTGGCGCGGGCTCGGGAGTCCGGGGACCGTTGGGCCGAGGCCGCCACGGCCTGCGTGCTGGCGGGGCAGGCCCTGTCCCGAGGGGATCTGGTGGTCGCGCGCAGGTTGGGGGAGAGCGGTCGGGGTCTGTTCGCGGAGCTCGGAGACGACTGGGGCGTCAGTCACGCCTCGTTCGTCCTGGCCTCGTTGGCCGAGGCCGTCGGTGACTACGAGCGGGCTCGTGAACTGCACCGGGACAGCGCCCAGAGGGCGCGCGTCCTCGGTATGTGGCCCGACGAGGCCGACGCCGTCACCGGCCTCGCCCGGCTCGACCTGTTGGAGAAGGACTACGCGGGAGCTCGGGAGCACCACGAGAGGGCCGTCCGGCTGGCGTCCGGCTGCGGGTACAAGGTGGGCGAACTGTTCGCCCGGATCGGTCTCGGACTCGGGGCGCGTCGGGAGGGGGAGCTCGAACAGGCCCGCGACCACCTGGAGGGGGTCCTCGAGTGGAACCGCCGCTCCGAGGTGGACACCGACGTCGTGGACTCGCTGCTCCTGGTCGAACTGGGGCTGGTGGCGGAGTTCCAGGGCAGGGTCGGCGACGCGCTGCGACTCCAAGAGGAGGGGTACGCGGCCGCCGCGAGGGTCGGAGACCCTCGGGCCGTCGCGCTGTCCCTGGAGGGTCTGGCGTCCGCCACGGCGGCCCAGGATCGTCACCTTGTCTCCGCTCGGCTGCTGGGTGCCGCCCGAGCCACACGGGAGTCCGTCGGGGCCCCGCTCCCAGAGGCGGAGAACGGTGACGTCCGACGGGTCGAGGAGGTGTCCCGTCGTGTGCTCGGCGCCGCGGACTTCGAGGCGGGGACGGACGAGGGGAGCGGACTCAGCCCGGAGGAGGCCTTCGCGCTCGTCCGGCCCGCGCCCCGGGATCGTCAGTGAGTTCGCCTGTCGTTCAGCAGGTGAGGGTGACCGTGTCGGACACTCGGTTGAACATCATGTTCGGGTCCCAGACCACGGCCTCGTAGGTATGGGTTCCACTGCGACGGCAGTCGACCCGGACGGACCCGGTGGCACCGGGCAGGACGAAGCGCTCCTCTATCAGACGGGGCTGTGTGGGCGTGGCCAGGCGCACCAGCCAGAGGACGGTCGGTGCCCCGCAGGTACTGCTCGCGCTCGTGCCCACGTGTGTGCCTCCGGCGGTGAGCGCCGGGTCGGCCGGTACGGACAGACACGAGGGGACCGACGTGGGCGAGGGCACGGCCGCGGCGGGTGCGGCCCAAAGGAGTGATGCCGCCGTGAGGGCGGTGGCACAGGCGGCCAGGACCGTGGATCGAAGGGGTTTCACGGGAACCTCCGGGATTCGTGGTGTTCACTGCGGATTTCAGCCCAGGCGCACGGCGCGTTCGATCGTCTGCTCCAGGGAGTTGCCGTCGGAGTCGGTGAGCTCCGCTCGGAGGGAGACGTACTCGGTTCCGTGGCGAGGCAGCCGGATGATCGCGGTGTACGTGTCGTCCCCGCGCGGGACCACACGGGCCGCGCTCCAGGTGTCGCCGTCGTCGCCTGACGCCTCGATGCTCAGGTCCTCGATGGACCCCGCGTTGGACCCCGGCTGTGATTCGACGGTGAACGGGAGCCGGAGCACGCCCCGGGCGTCGACCGAGTTCCACTCGTCCACCTCGGGCTGGTAGCGCACGACTCGGAGAGGGAGCCGTTCCTGCTCGGAACCGGTCGAGGCCGAGGTGACCGTCCACGTGGCCTCCACCCGGGTGGAGAGGTCTGACACGGACCCGCGCGAGGTCCGGCTCTCCAGCCGTAGCTCGGCGTCACCTGGGGAGAGGGAGGCGTTCAGGTGCCCGGTCTCCGACTCAGCGACGAGCGCGCCGTCCTCGAACAGCCGGATCGAGGCGGAGTCCGTTCGTGATCCGCCCTGGTGCCTGTCCTGGTCGGAGTACATGGGCATGCCGAACCACAACTCGTCGTCGGTCCGCACCGCGTGTTCGGACCACAGGAACATGGGCCCGACCACCGAGGCGTTCCATCGATCGGTGTAGTCCCGCCCGGCCTCGTAGGAACGGGCCACCGAACCCAGGGCGGTGACGTCCTCGACGCGTCCGTCCCCGTTCTCGCGGTTCTCTCCGAACGCGCTGCTCCACTCCACGTCCCCGGGCTCCATGTGGTGAGTGGTGGTGGAGGGCAGCGCGTGCGGCAGGAAGACGGTCGCCGAGTGGTCCACGCCGGGCGCCGTACCGAACATCGCCTTCGTCGCGCCGTTTCCCGGGGTCTGCGACAGGTGCTCGGCGGTGACCGCGGCCAGATCCTCCGGGACCACCGTCCTCGCGTAACCCGTGGGGAAGGAACCCTCGATGGTGTCCAGGAGGTGGTAGGTGGACGGTGACCCGAGATAGGACCCGTCGGCGTTCGGGTGGGCCCAGGTGGAGGCAACGAACGACGTGAGGCCGTCGTGACCGTCCGCGTCGCCGTCCGGGCCGATCCCCGCGGTGTGCAGGCCGGAGAACGCGTCCGCCCTGAGGGAGACGCTGACCGGGACGTCGCCCGCCTGGTTTCCCACGCCGACCTCGACCAGGGCGGGCTTGGCTCCTGGATCGGCCAGTTCGGTCCCGACAGGCCGGGTCGTGGTGGCGTCCATGTGCAGTTCGGTGTCCCCGTCGAGCACGAGGAGGGGACGGACCAGTCGGTGCCAGTCCGCTTCGGGGTCGTCGAAGTCCGTGACGTCGGTGACGATCATGTAGCGGCCCTCGGGGAGGTCGAATTCGAGCTTGGCGGTGTCCGCGCCCAACTCCATCAGCTCGTTGTCCAGACCGAGGACCATCGAGGAGGCTCCGTCGGTGGCTTCACCGTCCGGACCCGTGTGACGCACGGTCAGTGAGTGGCAGGTGTCCCTCGCGCAGGTGTCATCCCGGGACTGCCGGGTGGCGGGTGTCCCGGCGGTCAGTTCGTGGGCCTGTCCGGGGTTCCCCGGGCTGGAGGCGCGGCCGTGGGCGTCGGACGGGAGCACGTAGGACCGCTCCCCGAGCCGAACGGTCGTGAAGCGGACGCCGTCTCGGCCTTCACCGGGGTCGATGGAGACCGTGCCGGCTTCCGACAGAAGCCGCGCGGTGTCACCGGTCGGGAGCCGGACCTCCTCTGCCGGGAGCTCCGTGGAGGGTTTCCCGGTCATGGTCGGTGGAGATCCGGAGTCGGCGGTGGCGGGCGCGGCGACGAGGGACACCGCGAGGGCGGCGGTCACCAGCACGGGGCTCCACACTCTTCGGGAGCTCCGGGGCCGTGGAGGGCGGAACGAGTCGGTCACTTGCGTACCTCTCCGGTTTCGGGGCGGGTTTTCGGAGCCATCCTGGGACCCGTACTGCGGCCCTGGCTTCCTCCCGCTTGTGCACTGCCTCCTCCCCGTCTCCGTGCGGCAAGGGAGGAGACGTCCGATCCCGTGACCGCCAGAAGCATGGTGGAGCGGCCGGCGGGCACCAGGCTCACCGGAGTCAGAGGCAGAGGAGACCGGACATGACCAGGAACGCGGTGTGGGAGGGCAGCGAGGAGGAAGCCGCCGTACGAGCGGTAGTGAAGGAGGTGGAGGCCGCCTGGGCCGAGAACGACGCCGACGCGTTCGCGGCACTCTTCGACGAGGACGCCACGCTGATCGGGGACGCCTACATGCGCGGTCGCGAGGGCGTGCGGGGGTTCATGGCCCAGGGGTTCGAGGGCCCCTACAAGGGCACGGGGGTCGTGGTCGAACCCCTGGAGGTCAGGTTCGTGCGGGAGGGCGTCGCACTGGTCTTCACACGTGGCCGGGTCGAGATTCCGGGTGTCCCCGCCGACACGGACGACCTCGCCTTCTTCGCGACGTGCGTGATGGTGCGACGTGACGGTGGCTGGCTCATCGCCGCCTACCAGAATTCGAAGGCGACCAGCGCTGACCTCTGACGCTCCGGTACGGCGGCACCGTAAGCGCGACGGACAGCCGACCGTAAGGGCGGGGTGACAGCGTGGGGAACGGAGGGTCGTCCCCGCGTTGTCGCCGACCCGCACCGGAACGTACGTCGAAGGAGGAAGCCATGCGTTTGCCCGAAGAGGTCCCACCCGCCGAGTGGAACAAGGCGCACGAGGAGTTGCTGGCCAAGGAGAAGGAGCTGACCCGGGTCCAGGACCGGCTCGCGGCCGAGCGTCGGAGGCAGCCCGCGGTCCGGATGTCCGAGGAGTACGTGTTCACGGGAGGTAGCGGGGAGTTCTCCCTGGCGGACCTGTTCGAGGGGCGCCGTCAGCTGATCGTGTACCACTTCATGCTCCCGCCCGGTGCGGAGCACCAGTGTGAGGGCTGTTCCATGTTCGTGGACAACCTGGGCGAGCCGGAGCACCTCAACGCCCGGGACACCACGTTGGCCGTGGTCTCGCGGGCCCCGTACCCGGAGATCGCGGCCGTGCGTGAGCGGATGGGGTGGACGGTGCCCTGGTACTCGTCCTTCGGGAGCGGGTTCAACGAGGACATGGGCGTCACCGTGGACGGTGGTGAGAACTTCGGGCTGAGCGTGTTCATCCGGGACGAGGACGCCGTGTACCGGACCTACTTCACCCAGGGACGGGGCGTGGAGAAGCTGGGCACCAGCTGGAGCCTCCTCGACCTGACCCCGCTGGGCCGACAGGAACTCTGGGAGGACAGCCCCGAGGGCGTCCCGCAGAGCGCGCCGTACGCGTGGTGGCGCCTGCGCGACGAGTACGGGAGCTGAGCCGTCATGGTCGACAACACCTCCGCTCCCGAGGGGACCGCACCCCGCGCGCACGCCCGGGAGTGGATCGCGCTCGCGGTCCTCGCCCTACCGACGCTGTTGCTGTCCATCGATCTGAGCATCCTCCTGCTGGCGCTGCCACACCTGACAGCGGATCTGGGTGCCAGCGGCGTTCAGCTCCTGTGGATCACCGACATCTACGGTTTCATGGTCGCCGGGTTCCTGCTGATCATGGGAACGCTCGGCGACCGCATCGGCTGTCGCAGACTCCTACTCGTCGGCGCCGTCGTCTTCGCCGCCGCCTCGGTCGCCGCGGCCTTCTCCACCAGTGCCTGGATGCTCATCTTCACCAGAGCGCTGCTCGGTATCGCGGGCGCGAGCCTGATGCCCTGCACGCTGGCACTGGTCCGCACGATCTTCCAGGACGCGCGCCAGAGGAGTGTCGCGGTCGCCGTCTGGATGAGTTGTTTCATGGTCGGGTTCGCGGTGGGACCGATCGTGGGGGGTCTGCTCCTCCAGTACTTCTGGTGGGGATCGGTCTTCCTTGCCGGGGTACCGGTCATGGTGCTGCTCCTGGCGGTCGGGCCCTTCCTGCTGCCGGAGACCCCGGCCAGGGGCACGGCCCGGTTGGACCTGCCCAGCACCGCTCTGATCCTGGCCAGCGTGCTTCCGGTCATCTACGGGCTGAAGGAGATCGCCTCCGGCGACTTCGGGGCGATCCCGCTGGGGTCCGTGGCGTTCGGTGCGGTCATGGGCGTGCTGTTCACGGTGCGTCAGCAGAGACTGGCCGAGCCGTTGCTGGACCTGTCCCTGTTCCGGAACCGGTCCTTCAGCGCGGCCCTGGTCGGCATCCTGATGGCGACTTTCACCGTCGCGGGGGTGTCCCTGTTCGTCACCCAGTACCTCCAGCTGGTCGCCGGGATGTCCCCGCTGACCGCCGGGCTGTGGTTGCTGCCCGCCGCCGGCGGCATGATCCTCGGATCCATGTCGGCGCCCGTGCTGATCGAGTGGATACGACCGGCCTACGTCATCGCCGCCGGCATGCTCTTCGGGGCCGTCGGCTGCCTGCTCCTGGCCACGGTGGGGCCCTCCGGCGGCCTCGGCCTGGTGGTGTTCGGCTATGCACTCGTCTACTTCGGGACGGGCCCCATGGGAGCCCTGGGGACCGATCTGGTCGTGAGTTCGGCGCCGGAGGAGAAGGCCGGAGCTGCGGCGGGGATGTCCGAGAGCAGTGGTGAGTTCGGCATCGCCCTGGGTATCGCCCTGCTCGGCAGTGTCGGTACCGCCGCCTACCAGAGCCAGATGTCGGGTACCCCCGGCGAAAGCTCGCTGGCGGGGGCCGTCGCGGCCGCCGAGTCCCTCCCGGCCGCCGAGGGCGGGGCGCTGCTGGACGCGGCGCGGGTGGCGTTCATGGACGGGCTGAACCTGGTCTCCATCGCGGGTGCGGCGCTCCTCGTCCTGTTCGCCCTGGTCGTCACCGTGGCACTGCGACACGTCCCGCCCGCGTCGTCCCAGGCCTCCACCGGGGGGAGCGGGGGCAAGGAGGAGGAGAGCGGGGACGCCCTGGCGGAGCCCTCCTGAGTCGGCGGGTGTCGGTCCCGGTTTCGGAGCGGACCGCACCAGGCGAGTGTCGGCCGCCCAGAGTGTGAGCAGGGCGGCCGACATACGTGTGGGGACCGCCGACCAAGGGTCGGCGGTCCCGAGGCGCGAGGGCTCGGCTCGGAGGGTCAGCCCGTCGGCGCCCCACTGACGCCCCGGACCAGGTCCGCGGCGCGCTCCGCGATCGTGATCGTCGCCGCGTTGGGGTTGCCACGCACCAGGGTCGGCATGACCGAGGCGTCGGCGACACGCAGTCCCTCCACCCCCCTGACCCGCAGTTCGGAGTCGACGACACTGCCCATCGCGCAGGTGGAGGACGGGTGGAAGATCGAGTGGGCGTACATGCGCACGAAGTCCCGCAGGTCGTCCGTGGATTCCGAGGCGGGCACCCTGTAGGGCGTCTTCGTGTAGTCCCGCAGGGCGTCCTGACGGGCGATCTCCAAACCCATGCGCAGCGCCTCGACCGCCGAGTCCACGTCCTCCGGCGTGCCCAGGTAGTTGTGCACGATTCGTGGCTTGGCTGTGGGGACGTCGCTGGCCAGCTCCACGCGCCCCCGGCTCGTCGGGGTGAGCATGGACGGCCCGAACGACAGCGCGTGTCCGGTCGGCGCCGCCAGGCCGCTGTCAGCGAACATGACGGGTGCGGTCAGGAACTCCACGTCGGGGGCGGGCAGGTCCGGGCGCGTGCGCACGAAGCCGCCGACCTCCGGACCGTTGGACGTCATCGGGCCGGACCTGTCCTCCTGGAACCGCCGTGCGTTCTCCGCGGAACCGGCCGTGAGGAGGCTGATCGGATGGTCGTGGGTGTAGACGAGGGGAAGCAGCAGGTGGTCCTGGAGCTCCGCACCGACGCCGGGCAGGTCGGCGACCACTCCGATGCCCAGCGGCAGCAGGGCGTCGGCGGGTCCCAGCCCGGAGAGCATGAGCAGCTGGGGTGAGTTGTAGGCCCCGCCGCACAGCACGACCTCGCGTTCGGCGCGGACCACCTCCTCACCCGAAGCGCCGCCCACCACGACCCCCGTCGCCCGGCCCTCCTCGATGAGGACTCGGTGGACGTTGGTATCCGTTCGTACGGTGAGGTTGGGACGGGCCGCCGCCGGACGCAGATAGGCGGTGGCGGTACTGGCCCGCATCCCGTCCTTCTGGGTGACCTGGAAGAAGCCGAAGCCGTCCTGCGCCTCTCCGTTGAAGTCGTCGTTGGTCGGGTGGCCCGCCTGCGCCGCGGCTTCGAGGAAGGCCGTGGACATCGGATTGCGGGAACGGTTCTCGGAGACGGAGAGCGGCCCGCCGGTCGCGTGGAACCGCGAGGCCCCGCGCTCGTTGTCCTCGGCGCGGAGGAAGTAGGGAAGGAGGTCCTCGAAGGTCCACCCGGCCTGGCCCCAGCCGTCGAAGTCGACGCGGTTCCCACGGACGTAGATCATCGTGTTGATGGAGCTCGTCCCGCCGAGGACGCGCCCCCTTGGAAGGTAGACCTTCCGGCGCCCGAGGTGGGGCTCCTCGTGCGTGTGGTAGTCCCAGTCCAGTTCGGTCCGGAACAGATGGCCGAAGGTGGAGGGAACGTGGATCCTCTCGAAGGTGTCCGCGGGACCCGCCTCGATGAGGCACACGTTGGTGTCGGGGTCCTCGCTCAGGCGCGCGGCCAGTACACAGCCAGCCGAGCCCGCTCCCACGATCACGTAGTCGAACAAGGTCGTACCGCCCTTTCCGGGGGAGTGCTCGTCGTCAGACGTAGAGGGTGTTGGGTTCGAGTCCGGAGAGCACCCTTCCGTAGAGCTCGAAGCCGGTCTCGGGGTACATCAGGGCGTGCAGGTTGAGGGCCGTGACGTCCCGTACGATCCGCTGCATGGGAAGGTCCGTGTAGACGGACCGCCCCCCGCTCGCCTCGCCGAGCATGGTGACCGTCTCCTTGGCCAGCTTGCACACGGCGGCCACGTCAACCCGGCAGCGAGCTCTCTCCAGCAGGGACCACTCCTCTCCCAGAGCGCCCTTGACGTCGAGCAGCCGGGCCGTGCGCTCACCGTGGAACCGTGCCCGGTCGGTGCGCAGCGAAGCCTCCGCCACCTGGAGGTGCGTGATCGGAGCGTCGATCTGTCGTGAGTAGTCCGTGTAGGTGATCCCACGTTCACCGGCGCGCTCCAGGAAGAGCTCCAGCGCGGCTTCGGCCAGGCCGGTCGGTGTACCCACCGACGCGGCGGCGGCGACGGCCAACAACGGCGCCCTGTACATCGGGAGCTCGCGATTGGCCTCGGAAGCGCTTTCCCCACTCAGGACGGACATGAGGGGGACGACCCGCTCAGAGGGGACGAAGACGTCCTCGGCCACCGTGCTGACGCTTCCCGAGCCGCGGAGCCCGACCGCGTGCCAGTCATCGACGGTTCGCAGGTCCGACAAGGGGACCAGGGCCACCACGGGATAGCGGTCCGCGCCGTCGGGTGTCGGAGCCAGCGCGATGATCTCCTGCCAGTGGCTGTTGGGGGCGCCACTGATGAACCCCCAACGGCCGTTGACGGTGAACCCCCCCTTCGTGGGCTCCGCCATGGCGCTGGGGCTGAGGGTGCCGCAGACCCGCCCGCCGTGGGTGGAGAACACCTCCTCCTGCACATGGTCGGGGAACATGCCGACCATCCAGGTGGGAATCCACGAGACGGAGGCGGTCCACGCGGTGGCGCCGTCCGCGTTCGCCAGCGCGGCCGCCACCTCCGACATGGTCAGGGCGTCGGACTCGAAGCCGCCGTACCTGGTCGGTACACGCATGTGGAAGACACCGGCGTCATCGAGGGCCTCGACGACCTCGTCGTGCAGCCTCCTGTTCTCCTCCTGCCATGGCGCGTGCCTGCGCACGAGGGGTTGTACGGCCCGTGCGCGTTTGACGAGCTCTTCTCGGTTCGGGGCGTTCTGCACCGTCTGCTCCTTCCGGCTCTGGACCCGGGCACTCCTGCACGTTCGTCCGTGCGCGGGCCGGGCTCCTCGGAGAATCGCACTTTCCGCCAGAGTGGAACGACTTCTCGGTTGCGGCTTTTCGTCTGCTCATTTCCATTCCCTGAATCAGCACAATCCAGGAGATGTTCGGTTTCTGTTTCGAGGAGAAAATGAAGGAACGGAAACGCCGGTCACTCAGGACGGGGCGCGGCGGATCCGGACCAGAGCGAAACGATCATGGAGGTACCTGTGTCGACGAAGGCACCCACCAAGTCCGCGGGCCCGGACGACTACTACGGCTCCTTCACCTCCGACCGCGAGAAGGAGGTCCTCGGCGTTCCCCTCAAGCTGGTCGCCGCTTGGAAGGAGAACGACGGGGACAAGGTCGCCGACACCTTCACCGAGGACGGCGTCATGATCCTGCCCGGCGACGTTTACAAGAAGAACCGCGAGGAGATCCGCGCGTTCATGACCGCGGCCTACGCGGGGCCGTTCAAGGGGACCGGGGTGACGGGCAAACCCGTGGACGTGCGTTTCGCCGCGGACGACGTGGCCCTGCTGCGCACCCACGGTGGCATCCTCGCGCCCGGCAAGACCGAGATCGACCCCGAGCTGGCCGTCCGCTCGACGTGGGTCCTGGTCCGCAGGGACGGGCAGTGGAAGCTCGCCGCCTACCAGAACAGCCCCCGTGGAGAGGGCGCCACCCTTCGCTGGTGACCCCGCCCGAGCTCCGAATCGACCAACCGTGGAGTCCGGCCGAGCGGCCGGGAGAGGAGAACACCGATGGCCAACGACGCCGCCTCGCTCGTCGCCCAGGCGAAGGAGTGGGCTGGAAGTTACGGACCCTTCCCCAACGGTGAGGAGGGAGCCGCCCTGAGCGCGGTCCTGCGTGCCCGGGCGTCCTGGGAGGCCGGGGACGGGGACGCGCTGGCCGATGTCTTCGTCGAGAACGGCAGCCTGCTCCTGGGGGACGACCAGTACACGAGCCGTGAGGAGATCCGTGAGGCGATGACCGGCGCGCTGACCGGATCCTTCAAGGGCACGCGCCTGGTTGAGAGCCCCATCGACATGCGCTTCCTCGACGAGGGGACGGCGGTCGTCGTCACTGAGGGAGGGGTCGCCAAGGAGGGTGAGGAGTCTCCTGCGGCCGAGTACCGAACGAGGACGGTGTGGATCTCCGTGCGCAGGGACGGGGAGTGGAAGCTGTTCTCCTACCAGTCCAGCCCCGTGGCCTGACGGGCTGGCCCTTCGGTTTCGCCGCCGGAGGGGAGGGGGCGGTCCTGGGGACCGCCCCCTCCTTCGTTGTGGGTCCGGCCGGTCACCCGGACCGGGGATCCTCGCCAGAAGGAGAAAACAGAGGTGGGGCCGGGGGTCCCCCACACCGGCCCCCCACCCCCGCGACCAACAGTCGCGGACGGGCCCGCGCCCCGCATCGGGGGGGGCGGGTGCGGGCGCGG